>MNVD01000027.1 GCA_001871445.1 Candidatus Magasanikbacteria bacterium CG1_02_41_34 | reverse complement strand
CAAGCAAGATAGCACAAATAACAAAAAGTATCACAGCACGAGAGATATTTAGAAAACACCCAGGCGTAAAGACGATGTTGTGGGGAGGAACATTTTGGAGTAGTAGTTACTATTTGAATACGGTGGGCGCCTATGCAAACGAGACCGTAATAAAGAATTACGTAAAAAACCAAGGAAAAACGTATCAAGAGATACATCGTGAAAAGCAGCTTAAACTACTTATGTAAGTGATGAGACCCCGTCAGCTTGCTGCGGGGTAATTCATTCTTTTGTTTTTTCAGCAGCTTCTTCTACAACTGGTTCATCCATCCGTACTACTTCCTTCTTCACAAGAGGATTTTCAACTTTTTCTGTTTTTTTCACACCTTGTACTTGTCGTACTTCGGTAAGTTTCTTTTTGTATTCACGAAGAAAGTATGGTCGAGCTTGTTTTACTTTCATCTGTCGAACAAGTTCGATCTTTTCTACGACTGGGGAATGGATTGGGTAAATTTTTTCTACTCCCACACCGTCGGAAATCTTTCGGACAGTTACAGTTGCACCTGCTTCCTTGCCATGTTTGATTGCAAGGATGGTTCCTTCAAAGATTTGAATACGTTCTTTTTCTTCTCCCTTTGCGTTAACGTCCTTAATTTTTTGGTGAACTTTGACTATCATCCCTGGCTTGAGTGCCATTCTTATATCTTCTGACATATAGATAAAATTACTGAATGATCGAGAGGTTGGGGGATTGTTCGCCCTTGTTCCCGTAGGGAACATAGAGACACTCAACGTCATATCGTGCGCGTATTCTATAGGAAGACGAATGTGTTGTCAAGGGCTATACACATGGGGCATTGACCAAATGAGGATTCTCCTGTAGTCTATTGCAATCACACGCACCTCCCCCTAGGGGGAGGAAGTCCTGGGAGGGACACACATGAGGGTTTTTCTTGCGATTGGGACGCTGATTGCGTTCCTGGTGTTCTACCCTCGCGACTGGCACTCGCCAGTTGCTGAGGAGGCCATGATGGTCGAGACTACGTCATCTCAGGCACGCCAGCCGTCCACGTTTGAGGCAGAGAAGGAGGAGTTTGACCTCTCTCCACTCTACATCATGAAGGGACAGGACGGGAAGATGATCACCTGCCAAGAACAAGGAGGCGAAGAAGCCAACGCCGACGCAGGTGCCCCTTGCGACGACGGTAGCGAGTTTCATCTTTTCCCCCCCCAGAAGGTGGTTGTCGTCGCTCACAAGTAGCGCGACACACCACACGCACACGCGCGGACGGACTGAGCCTAGAGCACTCAGTCCGTCCGTCGCTTGCTCTAATACAAAATACTGTCAAAAAAAAACGCATATCCAAGCCAAAAAGCTTGGTTTTTTCATAGATTGTGTGCCTCTTGCAATATGTGAAATTTTATGGTATGCTCTCTCGGCTCAATCATCCCTTTTGGGGATCCTCATACGGGTTTCGTCACCTGTGGGGTAATTATTATTTATAATATGTCAGACGAAGAAAAGAAAGGGTCATTTGGTGACCTTTTGAAGAAGTTTTTTACCAAGCTCCCAGGAGAAGGTGAATTGATAAAAGGTACGGTTATCTCTGTAGATAATGGTGCAGTTCGTATCGATGTCAGTGGTGTGACTACTGGTGTTATTCGCGGACATGAACTCTTTAGTGAATCAGACCAATTTTCAAATATACATATTGGCGACGAAGTAGAAGCAACTGTCGTAGAACAAGAAAATGAAAATGGTGAAATGGAATTGTCTTTCCGAGCTGCTGGACACGAGATTGTCTGGAAGCGTATGGAAGAACTTGTCAAAAATGGATTGACATTGGAAGGAAAAATCGTTAATGCGAACAAAGGTGGTCTTATGGTACAAGTCGACGCGCTTGTCGGGTTTATGCCAGTATCACAACTTTCTCCAGAAAATTACCCACGTGTGCCAGGTGGAGACAAAAATCGTATTCTTGAACATCTGAAGCAACACATCGGCAAGACCATGCAAGTAAAAGTACTCGACGCAAATAAGAACAATGAAAAACTTATTGTGTCAGAAAAAGCTGTTTGGGAAGATTCTCAAAAAGCAGTACTTGATGCATACAAGATCGGTGATATTATCGAAGGAGAAGTAGGTGCACTTACCTCATTTGGTGCATTCATCAAATTTGGTGAAGGCCTCGAAGGGCTCGTGCACATTTCAGAAATTGCATGGCAACGCATTGATCATCCAAAAGATGTTCTCAAAATTGGTGATCGTGTGAAAGCACAAATCATCGACCTGAACAAATCAAAAATCTATCTTTCTATCAAGCGTCTCGTTGATGATCCTTGGAAGAGTGTCAAAGATAATTACAAAATGGGACAAATTGTTGAGGGACAGATTCATAAAGTGGAACCTTTTGGTCTCATGATTCGTCTCGACAATGATATACACGGTCTTGCACATATATCAGAATTGTCCAATGGACAGATGGGAGAAGATAAAATGGGCGAAGAATTCAAAGTTGGTGATGTACGAAAATTTGAAATCGTCAACATTGAACCAGCTGAACATCGTCTTGGTCTTCGCCTCGAAGGGGTAAAGCCAAAGGCAGAACAAAAGAAAGAAGAAAAAAAAGTTGAAGAAAAAAAGGAAGAAAAGTCAGAGGAAATTATTGCAGAAAAGAGTGAAGAAAAGAACATAGAAACAGCCAAATAATCGCACAACAAAAAAACGACTTTCGAAAGAGAGTCGTTTTTTTGTATCCAAAGCTGGGTTTATATAATCTAGATTTTATAATAAATACAAAAAGGCATATGAAAGCCTTTTTACATCGAGATACCCTCAGGGGTGGCTAACGGGGATCGAACCCGTGATAAAGGTACCACAAACCTCTGTGTTACCACTACACCATAGCCACCCCTCAAGGTGTCTGCTTATTATGCTAGGTTGTAATGAATATTACTCTTTTGAGAGCGAAGGACATGCGAGAAGGAACGAAAATGAGTATACGGGAAGAGGACAAAAATGTCAAGAACACAAAGAGCTCTCATTGTATTGTTTTTTAAAAAACACTTCATAAAGAGAAGTGTTTTTTTTGTTTAATTTTGTATGATGATTATTTATCACCAATTCGTTCAAATGCCCGAAGAATTTCTAAAGGTACTGCAAAGATAACTGTATTGGATTGGTCTGAAGAAATATCGTTGAGACTGTTGAGTGTTCGCAGGTGAAGTGCTCCTGGCTGGCGTGATAGCATCTCTGCCGCATCAGCAAGGTTTTGTGCTGCGGATTTTTCACCTTCTGATTTGATAATGACAGCACGGCGTTCTCGTTCAGCCTCTGCCTGTTTTCCTATGGTACGTTGCATGTCATCTGGAAGCACTACATCCTTGAGTTCTACGCTTTGTACAATAATTCCCCAAGGATCAGAGGCTTTGTCTACAATTGTTTTAATTTTTTCTGCCGCTGCTTCACGATTGGCAAGCAGTTCATCAAGCTCGAGTTCACCTACAACATTTCGCATGGTTGTCTGTGCAAGCTGGCTCACCGCAAACCAAAAGTTTTCTACTTCGAGAATAGCTTTGCCGGCATCTCCGACCTTGTAATAAATAACCGCATTTATTTTTGCAGAGATGTTATCCCGTGTAATTGCTTCTTGGTAGGGGACATCTACTGCTTTGGTACGCATGTCTACTTTTGTCATGCTTTGAAACACTGGCACAACCAGCCTCCATCCTGGGTTCACGACACGGACAAATTTTCCAAGTTGAAATTTTACACCACGTTGGTATTCATTTACCTGTCGGATGGAGATCAGGAGAATGACGAGGACGAGACCGAAGAAATAGCCCATATGCTTTTCTTAATAAAAATAAACTACACATATATAGTGCAGTATAAAGGGAAAAAAAACAAGTTTCATGCATATCTTACGAGCGCGATGGTCTCGTTCACTCACATCTGGTTAAGTGTACGAGGCCATCGCGGCGAACACGGAGGTTCTCTTTTAGTCGGATGCTGTCGGGGGGGGCGCTATGGCAGCTGCCGCGGCATTGCATCCACAGGGCGTTCCATGCTTGCAACCCTCATCACCCATGAAGCCAATGAAGAGGGCTACAGCGATGACCACACCAAAGGTGCCTAGGAAGAAACCCAGTATTGCCACGAGTATGGCGAATCCTATGATGTAGCCGATCAACGAGCCGGGGCAGTGGCTGTTACAGCCTGAGAACAGCGCTGACATGGCCAGCGCTATGAAGAGAAAGGTGAACAGCCAGCTATGCTGGCTCCTATTGTGACGCATGTCTATACTCCTGGGTGGTAGCCTAAGGGTATCCTATCACTGCATTTTTTGAAAGTAAAGGTTTATTATTTCTTAGCCTGACCACAAGACCTTGGTTTTACAAAATTGTACCCATGGTAGGAATCGTATCTACGTGACTAGCTTAGAAGGACTGTGTTATATCTATTTTCGTCCAAGGCAGAAACTACAGTGTGAGCCCACCAGGAATCGAACCTGGAACGAGAGCTTAGAAGGCTCCTGTTATATCCATTTAACTATGGGCTCGTGAGGCAAATACTTCGACATCATAGCGGGAAAATGAGCAAATGTCAATCATGCTTTCTCCCTTTGCCATGAAATTTTTTATGAATATTTTTCAATTCTCTGTCAGTAATATGGGTATAGATTTGTGTCGTTGTGATGGAGGAGTGTCCCAGCATGGCTTGTACAGAGCGAATATCAGCACCATTTTGCAGCAAATCTGTTGCATACGAGTGGCGGAGGGTATGAGGAGAAACTGGCTTTGTAATGCCAGCCATTTTGGCATATTTTTTCACGAGGCGTTGGACAGACCTTGGTGTCAGGTGATCATATTGAGATTGCCCCTTTGCCTTTGTTCGATCTTCTTGTTTTCGTTTGTCATGGGATATAAATAAATATGGATTCATGTCCTTTCGAAGACCAAGGTATTTTTTGATCCAGTACTTTGCTTGTTCAGAAAGAAATACGACACGACGTTTGCCACCTTTTCCTTCAATACTAAATTCGTCACGTGCAAGATTGATATCTTCCTTCTGAAGTGTCGCCAGTTCAGAGACACGAAGTCCCGTAGAAAATAAAAGTTCGAGAACGGCTTTATCACGATATTTTTGAAGCACTGTATTTGGGCTTTCACTTTCATGTTGTTCTTTGAGCGGTGCTTCGAGAATGTGATTCAGATCACTGCCTTCGAGAAAACTCACATCGCGGTCTGGCATTTTCATGAGTTCTATTTTTTCTGCAACGAGCGTGTTAATATCGCGCTTCGCCAAATATTTCAAAAAGGATCTGAGCGCGATAAGATGATAATTTTGTGTATTTTTTTTTAGGGGTTCACCATGAACATCGATGAGGCGATTGAGCCACAATCGATACTTTCTTACTTCTTCATGCGTAATGGCGGCAGGGGACTTTTTTCCACCCAAGTATTCTAAAAAACGACCTAAATAAAACGCATAATTTTCGAGTGTTTTTGGACTACGATTTTTTTCTATCTCGAGATGCTCAAGATATTCAGTGAGATACGTATCGAGTGTTTTTGCCATAAAAGTATATATATTGTACGACACTTCACAAATTCATACAACCTATGATAGGGTAGTGTTCTATGAACCAGAGAGACATCGTCCTTGTGTTGCCAAATATTCGGTCGTGCCATAATGTTGGTGCGATGTTTCGAACGGCAGATGCATTTGGCATTTCAAAATTGTATCTTGTTGGATACACCGCGACACCACCAAAAATTCAAATAGACAAAGTCTCACTTGGCGCTGAAACATGGATGCCCTGGGAAAAGCGGGATGATCTTCTTGAGTTGGTTCGAGAATTGAAAGTGCAAGAATATACAATTGTTGGACTGGAAAAAAATGAAGAAAGTATCGAAATTGGTGTGAAAGCATCAGTGTTCCCTGAAAATGCGAGCATTGCATTGATTGTAGGAAATGAGGTAGATGGTGTAGAAGATGAGGCTTTGGCACTGTGTGATGCTATAGTGCATATACCAATGCTTGGTAAAAAAGAAAGTTTGAATGTCAGTATTGCTGCTGGTATTGCGATGTATGCCCTCAGATATCAGTAGTATCTTCTGTCTAGCTTTGATATACTTGCAGTATATGGATACACTGTTGCCAACCACACAATATACAAAACAAATATTCAGACAGCTCTATGCATTTGTAGCGCCTGTATTGCCGACAGATCTTGAAGAAGAAATGCGCCATGCGCTCGAGCATGTAGAGAAAGATGCTGAATTGTCTCGAGAAGACATAGAGGATACCATGATCATTTTTGGAAAGCGTGTGTGGTCATATAGAAAATCGTTGCAAGAAGTCGTTGGATTGCATGAGGGTATTGTTGGCGAGAAATTTTTTCGTGCAGCTCTTTCCAAGAAAATGCAAAAAAAATTTGATGAATTTGTAGCACATGGAGGGACATTACGAGATATTCATAGTGGTGCTCCTGCTTCCTTTTTTACGGTTGATGAGCGTATCGAACTTAATCATGCCTTGGTAGACATGGATACACATATCAAGGCATACGCAATACAGTCTATCAAAGGAACTGGACACAAGCAATTTCAAGCATCAGTCCAAGAATTTACATCACTCCTTGACAATCTAGAAAATCAACTCAGTGATATCCGTGTGATGGCTGACGATGCACAGGAACATCCTATGATTGCACGAGAGATGCGAGAACACATTCGAGGATTTGAATACGGGCTTGTATTGCTCGGTCAGGAGTATAGTCAAGAAGAAGTGGAAAAAGCACACGAACATTTTCATGGCAGGCGACGAGAGCTCAAAGTGAGAGGATTTGATACAATCATCGTTGTATAAAAAAAGAAGCGAAATTATCGCTTCTTTTTTTCTTTTGCTCGTTGTATCGCGAGATCAATGATATACCCCGCAACGTCGATATTCGTCGCTTCTGTGATACCTGCAAGACCTGGATTTGAATTTACTTCCAAAACTTTTGGTCCCGTTTTTGAACGGATAATATCCACCCCTGCAAAATCAAGATGAAATGCTTTTGTTGCTTTGATAGCAATCTTTTTTTCTTCAGCTGTGAGTTCAGCAATTTTTACGCGTCCGCCGAGTGAAAAGTTGGAACGAAATTCGCCTTTTCTCGTGGCTATGCGGTTCATGGCTGCCACAATTTTTCCTCCTACCACGACCACTCTTAAATCTTTTCCGCGGGATTCTTTGATATATTCCTGAACGATAAGTGGGTTAGAATTGTCATCTTCGATCATCATTTCAATAATGGATCTGAGCCCACGTTCTGATTCGAGTATAGAAACACCAATTCCTTTTGCACCACTTACGGATTTGAGGATAACAGGATATGCTCCAATGTCCTTCATGATGTCAGAGACATACTCAGAAGATCTGAGCACATATGTTTTTGGAATAGGTATTTTTTCCATGCTGAGAATTTGAAGTGATCGGATTTTATTTTTTGCTGTTGCAATGGCGTCAAAAGAATTGACCATGTTAACACCGACAAGTTCAAACTGTTTGATAAGGCTTGCGTGAATGTCAGCATTTTTCCAAGAAAATGATGCCTTAATAATCATGACATTAATCCGTTCTTTTTTATTATTAATGAGTACTTCTGGTTTATCTGTAAATCTCATTTTGCATTGATTTGTGTCTACCAATATAAGTTCATGTCCGCGCACACGTGCTGATTCACTAAGGAGATCAATACTTTTGCGCAGTGCTGAATCTGGATTTGTTGGGATGTTTGGGATAAGAAGGTGAATTTTCATATTTGTATAAAAAAAGGTTACTGATGGTTGTTATTTGGTTACCTGTATGTCTACCATTTGTTCAACGCGTCTGATATCTGCCAGTAATTCAGGTCTTTTTTTATGTGCAAGAATAATATCGCATACAGCTTTTCCTCCATGCTTTGAATACAAGCATTTGTCACCCGGTTTGAGATTCATTCTCACTTCTTTGATTGAGGCAAGTTTTTTTATTGCTCGAATACCTTTTATATTTTGAAGTATTCCCTCTTTCTTCCCATACAATTTTAGGACAGCTACGTATGCCAGTTGTTTTTTTGGTATGACTGGCTTTTCTCCGAGATGAATAAGAATGTCATTCATTCTATGTTGTATACCATGAGATAACGCATACATATCAGTACGAAATCCTCCAATGCGTGGGCCTAGTTCGATAACTTTCCATCCATCCTCTGTTCTCATTAGTTCAATATGTGCTGTGGTGGAGCGGAGATTCAATGCATGAATTGCTTTTTTGGCAACGTCTTCCGCTTTTTCCACAGTAGATTCTTTCAATTGCGTTGGGGTAATGCGCATGTAGTTGAAAAAATCATCAAAGCCAATGGCTTTTCCTGTTTTGACATAGACCATCGGACAAAAATTGACAGATCCTTTTTTATCAACATATGCATCGATTGAATACATCTCTCCTTCCATAAATTGTTCAACTAAAATTTTTGGAACAGTTGTTCTATTGTTTTCTTTGTAAATTCTTTCAATTTTTTTGAATATTTTTTTGAGAGAACTTCGTAGTTCATCCTCATGATAACACATTGTAACGAGTAGACTTGCAGCAAGACCTGCGGGTTTAATAACAAGTGGAAACCCAACTTTTTTGATAATGCGCTCGATAGATTTTTCTTCGGTATCTTTTACTATGGTAAATGATGGTGTAATGTTTGGGTCATGCGCCTGAAACAGTTGCCGCATGGCAATTTTGTCCGTGGACCAATGAAGACTTTCTGATGAAGGATGGGAAATATATGGAAGGTGAGGTACTATCTGTGCAGAAAGACTCGCAAGTTCATCACCATAAAATGTCACGGCTTTGATATGTGGTTTGTATGCGTGAAGTGTTTTTTCAATATCGTATGGTTTTGAAAAATCACAAGAAAGAAACGTTACATCTTTAGTATCTTCAGGATATCGTTGTGGCAAGTTTTTATCACGCAACACAAGTACCTTAAAGTTCTTTTTTAGAAGTGTGTTACACATGGATACCGCTTGTATACCCGAAGAAGTCGCCTGTGATATAAATAAAATATATTCTTTTGGTCCAGACATATGTGTAGTAGGAAGAGAAAGAAAGCGCACCTATGGAAGAGGTACGTTATTTCTAAAAAAAGATAGGTATGCTGTTATTCAACTTGAATATCCACCGTCTGCTCGAGACGTCGGATATCAGCAAGCAGTTCTGAACGATTTTTATTGACAAGGATAATGTTAAATACGCTGCTACCACCATGCTTTGCAAATTTGCATGAGTCCCCAACTTTTTTATTTATATATATTTTTTTTAATGATTTTAGTTCTTGAATTTTTTTTATGCCCCCCAGTTTTATTAGTTTGCCCTCCTCTTTTGCAAAAAACTTCATGGCAGCTGCATAGCCATGTTCTTTTTTGTTGATATGTGGTTTTTTGGGGAGTCTGATAAGGATGTCATTCGCTGTATGGTTGAAGTCAAACGCTGCTTCGTAGAGCATATGACGAAATCCACCGATACGTGGCCCAAGTTCTATCACTTTCCAGCCCTGCTCTGTTTTCAAAAGTTCAACATGAACAGTGGTACTGCGCAATGCCATTGCTCGGATCGCTTGTTCCGCGACTTGTTCAGCTTGGGCGATGCTTTCCTCATTGAGGAGCGTCGGGGTCATTTGTAAATACCCAAAGAAATCATCAAACCCAATTGCTTTGCCAGTTTTTACAGATACCATGGGACAAAAGTACATACGTCCAACATCTGTAACATAGACATCAATAGAGTATTGCTGTCCCTCCATAAATTCCTCCACCAATACTTTTGGTATGCCATTGCCGCCGTCTTCTTTATACACAGTTTCTATTTCTTTGAATACTCTTTTAAGAAAATCAGACAATTCTTCTTTATGATAGCAAATTCCTACAAGTCTGCTGGCTGCGAGGCCTGCTGGCTTTACAATCACCGGAAACGTAAGTGTTTCATGGACTGCTTGGATACTCTTTTTTTCTGTGTCTTTGACCACCATGAAAGAGGGGGTAATGTTTTTGTTGTAACTACGGAGGTGTTTTCGCATGGCTATTTTATCAGTGGCCCACAAGAGAGACGTCTCTGTCGGTGCATGGACAAAAGGAACGTATGGCACAATCCGAGCAAACGCAGTAATTTGATCCTCGCTGCGTGTTGTCAACACCAAAATTTCATCCTGAAAAGGAGCTAGAGCTTCTTGGATAGCGGTATCAGATGAAAAGTCACATGGAATAACAATGTCGAGTTTGTCGACGATTTTTTCTGTAAATTCATCAAGCTTTGTTTTATTATCGTAAATAAGTCCAAGCCGGAATGTTCTATCTTCGGCTTTTTCAAATGCACGCAGGGCTGCATACATGTGTGGAAAAAGTTTTCCAACATAAAGAATGATATTTTTTTCATTCAATTCCTCGCTTGGTTTGACCACCTTGATCATGTGATCATAGAGTTTTCCTACCAAGGCAAGTGGAACAAGTAAGTTGTTAGTAGTTTTTTTCATAGTAGTGGCTCAAAGTATAGCAGAATATCCCCATTTGTCAATGCCTGGAGTATGAGAATTGGCTATATGTAGGAATATTTATAGTTCCTTTGGTTGGAGTGTACTATGTGTTTCGAGAAGAGAAAGAATTCCTTTTTTTGAGAGAAGGCCTTCTTGGGCACCAAATTTTTGGATCACTCCCCCAGCATTTGCTGTTCCCCACATCATGGCCTCAGAGACATTTTTGCCATGAACAATAGCTGAGAGAAAACCACTGGTATAGGCATCTCCAGCGCCAGTCTTTGCTGTTGCCTGTATTGGGTATGGAGGCATCATATACTGATGTGTACCATCAGAAGCGTACGATCCTTTCATTCCATCGGTTATGACTACAATATGAGGGCCTACTGCATGGAGCATTTTGAGGAGGCTTGGTATGCTAGATCTTGCTGTTTTATTGGCGAGTTTTGCTGCTTCTTCTTTGTTTACCATAAGTACTGAGACGTGTGGAAGAAGTTGTTGGATGGTCTCAAGTCCATGTGCAAACTGATATGATCCTGGATTCATGGCAAGCTTTACTTCAGGATGCTTTTTTAAATAAGTAACAAGTTGTTTTTGAAGTTTTTCAAAATTTTTGCCAAGTGAGGTGTAATAAATCCATGTTGTTTCTGGCAGTGATGGAAGATCATATTTTCTTTCTGCATGGTAGGATAAAATAGTCCGTTCGCTCGCATAATTGAGAACAACAGAATATCGTGTTTCTTTGCCTTTGTGAATTGTTATCAGCGAGAGGTCAACGTCTGCTTTTTGGAGTGCATCAAGAACGACTTGTCCATTGATATCGTCACCAAGCTCTGTTACTATTGCTGTTTTCAATTCAATTTTTCTCGCGCCTACTGCTACATTCGCTGCGTTGCCACCAACTGAGTGAGTACTTTGTTCAATCGACATTTTTTCTGCATAATTGAAGCACAATTTTTTCTGGTTTTTATCAAGGGTGCAACCAACATTCCCTTCATTAATAATGAAAAAAATATCGACGAGTGAATCTCCTATTGTGATAAGGTCAAGCATAGAGAATAAGCAATAAACAATCTTTTTTAACAAAAATTATTCTTGTTTGGGTTCGAGATTTTTTGTGCGAACAAATGTTTTGTAGCGTTGCAAATCTTCTGGGCTGTGTTTGTGCAACCCTAACATAATTTCGATAAATTCTACCAACGACGCTACGGCAAGTGCTGCCATGGCAATCGTAAAAATAAGATTGTGTATGTAGATGGCATAGGTGAGAAGTCCGCCGGTACCGACAAGTCGAATCAGATCTTGGCGATGTTCTTTTTCTATGAACACTGCATATACGAGGAGAATGATAGAAATTCCCGCACCAACAAAGATCCATGTTTCGGCGATAGAGGAGGGAAGGTAGGGAATCAGGGATTGAAAAAGCATAGAAGTTAATAGGCAATAAGTAAGAATCAATAATTATGTATTATGCCTTATTTTTTGTATGAGTAAAAGTTCGTAGATGCTTGCTAGGGTAAAGATAATTTGGAGGGGGATAAAAATGGGATCTTTCAGATATGCACTATAACTGAGAAGAGAAAGGCCACCAAGAATAAAGACTATATTTCGCGTTACCTCTTTTTTTGTGAGCACACCATAGGTGATAAAGAGGAGGCCTATAGCACCGAGAATTCTGAATATCATATGAGTATATTCTATCAAAATCAGAGCAAAAAATAAACAGTCCACCAGAACGATGAACTGTTTGCTTTGTGTTGAGATACTGAAATCAAAATGCTGCGTGTTACACATTTTTCGGCTCCCATCGATTGATATAATCAATTGTCGAGAGTGCTGCTGTTGCACCATGGCCTGCAGAGATGATGATTTGCTTGTATGGAATATCAGTAACATCGCCTGCTGCAAATACACCAGCACAGGTCGTTTCACATCGAAGAGATACTTCTATTTCACCTTGTTTATTTTTTTTTCCACATGTCACAAAATCTGAATTTGGGATCATACCGATGTGAACCATAACGCCGTCGGTTGCAATTTCCGTTGGTTCATTTGTTACTGTATCTTCGTACCGAAGCCCAGTAACGAAGTCTGTGCCGAGAATGTCTGTTGTATTTGCATTGTAGATAATCTCAACATTTTCGAGTGCTTTTACTTTGTTAATCAATACTGTTTCCGCTTTTGGAAAACCGCCTTGTGTTTTTGGATCGTCTGGATATTTTGTGACAAGATATACTTTCTTGGCAATGCCAGCCATCATAAGGGCGGATTCAACGGCAGCATTGCCAGCACCGATGGTTGCGGTCGTTTTGCCTTTGTACAATGGTCCATCGCAGACCGTGCAGTATGTGATGCCTTTATGCAGCAGTGCGCCTTCACCTGGGATAGAAAGGTGGCGTGGGTGGATACCGCTTGCGATGATGACTGCTTTTGTTCGATATTGTTTTTCTTTCGAACCATATGTTGCATGGACGATATGGATGTTTTCTTCTTGTGTGATTTTTGTGACTTCATGGCCATTTTTGATGTCGACATTATAGCTCTCCGCATGTTTTTGAAATTGTGCAGCAAGTTCGACACCGTTCGTGTGCTCGATACCGAGCCAATTGTCGACGTCGCCTGATCGAGAGACTTCACCGCCGATGTCCATACTAACAACAACAAAGTTGAGGTTTCGTCGAGCAGCATAAATTGATGCTGAAAGGCCGGCAGCAGATGCGCCGATGATGACGAGGTCGAGAAGATCGTTATGTTCTTTGCTCATACAGTGATTCAATATTATAACTGCTATACGGTATCAACCTACTTTTGCTCAGTCAACCTGTGTATAAGCTCTCGCATTCTTTTTACATTCTCCGCTGGTTTCCGTTCATTCCCAAAAATTGCACTCCCTGGACATACGGCACTGACGCCCGCGTTCACAATATCTTCGATCGTGTCTTCATTGACTGCACCATCGAGTTCTATAAACAAGCGAGGAAATTTTTCACGAGCTTCTTTTATTCTATCGATTGTTTCTGGAATAAATCGTTGACCTTGTTTTCCGGGGACAACGCCCATGAACATGAGTGCATCGATATCTTCAATCAGATCATCTACGACATCGATAGGTGTTTCAGGATTCAACACAAGACCTACTTCCCAGCCGTATGATTGTACCTGAGAAAGAATATCTTTTATATTGTCTGGATCAGATTCATAATGAACAAGAACGCGTTTTACCTGTGGCACTTCTTCCCAAATACGTATTTCTTCGAGTGGGTCAGCAACCATGAGATGGAGTTCACAGTCGATGTGTAGCCGTTCACTGACTACATCAGGATCTGCCCAGGTGTCATTTGGAACAAATTTGCCATCTGCGATGTCGAGCTGGATCATGGGCAGTACTTCTTCTACTGCTTGTGACCATGCAATAAATGTTGCTTCATCTGGAACGAGGATGGAAGGGATAATTTGGATCATAGGTTTTTGGGTAAATCGTTGTTATGAACTAGTGCGGGGAAAGATTGAAGACTCTATTTCGATTACATCGAAATAAGATTAAAGACTAAAAAACCAATCTTCAATCTTTTTTTTGCGAAAGCAAAAAGATAATCTTTACTCTTTCTGCACATCAAGTGCTGCCACTTTCGTGAGCCGTCGTACATGTCTTTCTGCTTCACTAAACTTTGTCTCCAGCCACTTCTTCACTACTGCCATCGCATGATCTTCGGAGAGATGATCTGCAGCGAGGGCAAGGATATTGGTATTGTCATCTTTCATCATGGATTCTGCGACGTCGATATTGTAGCCGATACCACAGCGGATGCCATGTACTTTATTTGTAGTGATACAAACACCGATGCCATTGCGACAAATGACAATGCCACGTCCACCTTCTGAACTCACTTTTTCTGCAAGTGGCACAACGTAGTCTGGGTAGTCATCCGTTTCTTCGTATTCGTGTGGGCCCATGTCTTCTACTTCACCTTTCAATTCATTTTCAATAAAACGGACGAGTCGCTTTTTCAATTTGTAGCCACCGTGGTCGGAGGCGATAGAGAGAGGGCCAGTGTACATAAATTAACAACTAACTAGTAATCCCGCAGAGACGGGATCCCGCTTTGCGGGACGATTAACAAATTCGTTCCTAGATGTGTTCATTGTAGCATAGGGGAGGAACTTGACAAAATAGTGAGATTGTGTTAAAAATAATTGTCAATTTGTTCTTTGATATATACTGGAGCTGCTTGTATTCTTTTGGCGTATTTAAGCCAAGTACACCAAAAGAAGACTGGGGATTTCCTCCAGTCAAACCACGACATGCATTGTTGGTTAGGATAACTGGCGATGTATGTCACACCAAGGAGGTTGTCATGAGCTACAAGCTCACGGGCGATCAGTGCAGAGAGTTCTCGAGGAAGCTCGCCGAGATCGGTCGGCAGGTCGGACAGACGGAGTACCCCTACGATCCGCAGCGTGCCCTGAAGGCACTGCAGGATCTGGTCGAGGGGAAGTTCGTCGGTGTCGACGAGAAGATCATTGAGCACGAGCTCATGCTCGGACCCAATGTGGTCAGTCGGAACGTGCAGGAGGCCAAGTACGAGGGGTATGTCAACCCCGCCATCACCGACGAGAACTACCCCGTCAGCGGGGAGAGCGTCGTCAAGGTGCGGTACCTCCTCATCTCGGGCGAGGAGCTCAAGCGCACCGACGGGTGGGTCTACCGCGACGACTTCAAGGTCTACTGTCGCGAGCGTGGTCTGCGTGAGCCCAACGCCGCGGAGGCCCTTCTGCCGCCCGCCAAGGACAAGCAGCTCGGGCGGGGAGCTTACCCTCTGGTCGCCTTCATCGGCGGCTCGCGTGCTGCGTTCATCGTGGACGGGAGCGACCTCGGACGGAGCCTCGACCAGGACGTCGACGACGGCCGGTGGCATCCGGACTACGAGTTCCTGGCCGTCTGCGAGTAGTCACTTGGGTCCTTGTGGCCTTTCCCGACTCAGTCGGGATTGGTCACTTGCCTGCCTGCCGGCAGGCAGGGACACTTGGTTTCTTCCCCCGACGTAGTCGGGGGTCGACGCCGACCGAGCGACTACCTACACCCCGCGTGTGAAAGTTCGAAAGAACGAGTAACGCGCGGGGTGCTTCATTTTATGCTATAATTCCAAACGGAAAGTAAATGTTTCAGTCCACGGCTACGCCCGCCTACGTTAAAAACTTCGGCGGATAAAGCTTTGGGCGATTGAAATCTGGACACTGCGATAAGTGAGAATATGCAAGGTTACGGCTTTGCGTGCAGTGCTGTCGTTTTGTTCCTTATGAAAATACTCGGTGTAGTGTGGTAGAGAGATAACGTCTCCATATTAAATACAGCCATGCCGAGCAATCGGCGGGCAGTGTTATGGATGTCTCATTACACAATTTTTGCGGCGGCTCGCGTGCTGCGTTCATCGTAAACGAGAACAACCACGAACGGAACCTCAACCAGAACATCGACAACGACAAATGGAATCCAAACTACGAGTTCCTGGCCGTCTGCGAGTCTTTTCATAACAACCCTGCCGAAATGGCGGGGTTTGTTTATCGGCTATGTTTCATCCACCCGCCAATCATTCGTCCAACTTCTGCAAGTTGTATGCTAATCTGCGTAAAGACGTTTGTATTTATCGCTTTGACTTCCCACAAAAGTTTCAAAAAGAACTTGAGCGAATCAAATCTGTTATTGAGCAGTTCAATCGTTTCCGATTTTTTCTCTCTTGGTTGATGACTGGCGAGGAGTGCAAGGTGAATACACTCGGTAAATAGATTGTCTATCTTAGCACCGAGCGTGAAGCGGGTAATCTTCGGCACGTGCTGAATGTACAAATGCCATGACTTATACGCCTCACCGAGCTTGGCGAGGATTGGAATGTCGGAATTACTGAGAGGGGAATTCATAGCTGTATTGCATAACATGAAAAATAAATGTGATTTAGTTTATAGCGATATATTTTCTCTTGAAAATCTGTACTCTGCATGGAGCGAGTTTTTGGTTGGCAAAAGTTCAAAGCCCGATGTCGAGGAGTTTTCCATTCACCTCATAGACAATATTGTATCACTTGGAGAAAAACTAACGGATAAAACGTATCTGCACGGTGATTACAAGAGCTTTTTTATTAACGACCCGAAACGCCGTCATATCCATAAAGCGAGCGTGCAAGACCGTTTGCTTCACCATGCTGTTTACCGCAAGCTCTATCCGCACTTCGACAAAATATTTATACATGATTCGTACTCATGCCGTCTTGGCAAGGGCGTATACAAAGCCATAGACCGATTCGATACGTTCGCTCGAAAGGTTGGGCAAAACCATACAAAAACGTGCTGGGTGCTCAAGTGCGACATCAGAAAGTTTTTTGACAGCATTGATCACGAGGTGCTTATGGCAATCCTTTCAGTGCATATTTCCGACAAAGACATTCTGTGGCTTTTGCAAAACATTATAGACAGCTACCATGGTGAAAGGCGACGTGAAGCAGGACTGCCTCTTGGCAATCTTACTTCGCAATTATTTGGCAATGTATACATGAACATATTTGATCAGTGGGTAAAACATGTATTGAAACAGAAATACTATATTCGGTATGCCGATGATTTTGTTTTTCTTTCGCAAGACAAGAACGAACTTCACTCTCTTATTCAGCCGATAAGCCATTTTCTGTGTGACAGATTGCACCTTGAACTTCATCCGAGTAAAGTTACCCTAGAGTCAGTATTTTCAGGAGTAGATTTTCTCGGCTGGGTTCGCTTTCCACATCACACCATACTCCGAAGAAAGACCAAAGAACGCATGTTCAGAAAATTTGTTGATAATCCCAAAGACGAGGTGTTCATCTCATATCTTGGGCTTTTATCGCACGGAGATACATACAACGTCGAGCAGGAATTGAGGAATATGCACTGGCTTTTGAGCGAAGCATAATGCTATCTACTTTTTCATTCTATTGACAACAAAGCAATTTTTTATTACTGTATAGATAACAATTACAACAATGCTTGACCTGCTATCAACAGGGAGCCGTGATACCACAATCGTAGTACCACAAAGGTACACGATAAAGTCACGACGCGTTGGGAGAAGAACCCGCGCCTTTCACGAAAGGCGGGGTATAGACCTCTCCGGGTAAGCCCGTTAGCGCTGTAATGAGCACCATATCAGGGTGGTACCGTCCAAATATTGGGCCCCTGAGCATGCGGTGTTTTTTTATTTGAAGAAAACCTGGATCATTCTCAGTCTCCCGAGCTTTTCAAGCCTTCTTAGCTTTCTATCCTATGCCATACAATGCCAGTAAACACGAACATGAAATATTATCGTTCTGGAAAGAGAACGACACGTTCCAAAAATCTATAGACCAGAGATCTGCTGATAATGCGTATGTTTTTTATGATGGCCCTCCATTTGCAACTGGGCTGCCACATTATGGTCACATCGTTGGTTCAGTGATGAAAGATGTTGTCCCTCGATATCAAACGATGAAAGGGCATCGTGTCAATCGCGTATGGGGATGGGATTGTCATGGATTGCCGATTGAAAACATTGTTGAAAAAGAACTTGGTACAAAAAGTAAAAAAGATATCGAGGACATGGGTGTTGAAAAATTCAATGAACTCTGTCGTTCAAAAGTGCTTGGGTATGTGAGTGAATGGGAAAAGACCATTCATCGACTTGGACGTTGGGTAGATATGAAGCATGCATATCGTACGATGGATGTGAAGTATATGGAATCTGTGTGGTGGGTATTCAAAGAACTTTGGGATGCTGGATATATCTACAAAGGCTACAAGCCAATGCATATTTGTCCTCGTTGCGAGACGACATTATCACAACAAGAAGTGAGTGAAGGGTACAAAGATATCAAAGATATTTCGGTTACTGCAAAATTCAGACTTACCAATGCAAAAGAAAAACTTGATATTGATGGTGATGCATACTTGCTTGCATGGACAACGACGCCATGGACATTGCCAGGAAATGTCTTGATTGCGGTTGGAGAAGATTTGGAATACAGCGTGATGAAGTTTGAAGACGCACACTATGTAGTTGCAAAAGATTTGTTGATGGCAAATTTTGAAGGGAAAGAATTTGAAGTATTAGCACAAGTGCGTGGAAAAGATTTGGTTGGACTTACGTACGAGCCACTCTTTCCATATTATGCTGATAGCGAAAATAGTTTCCGTGTCGTGACAGCAGATTTTGTGACGACTGATGATGGAACTGGACTTGTTCATCTCGCGCCTGCATTTGGCACAGACGATTACGAAGTATTCAAAAAAGAAAAAGTGCCATTCATCCAGCATGTTGGTATGGATGGATTGTTCAAAAAAGAAGTGACCGATTTTGCTGGCATGCATGTGAAGCCGGTAGAGGATCACATGGCAACGGATATTGAAATCGTGAAGTGGCTCGCGTACAATGGAAAATTATTTGCAAAGAAAAAATACGAACACAGCTACCCACACTGTTGGCGTTGTGATACACCACTTCTCAACTACGCAACAGATAGTTGGTTTGTTGATGTCACAAAAGTAAAAGAGAAAGCACTCGAACTTGCTGAAGATATCAATTGGTCTCCTGCACATATCAAGGAAGGTCGTTTTGGAAAGTGGCTCGAAGGTGCGCGAGATTGGTCTATTTCTCGTCAACGATTTTGGGCATCGGTGATTCCTATTTGGCAAAGTGAAGATGGTGATCAAATATGTATTGGATCCGTAGAAGAACTCGAAACATTGTCAGGACAAAAAGTAGACGATCTGCACAAACATATCGTCGACAAGATTACGTTTGAAAAAGATGGAAAGACCTATACCCGTGTTCCCGACGTGCTCGATACGTGGTTTGATTCTGGCTCTATGCCATACGCACAGGTGCATTATCCATTCGAACATCCAGAAGTTTTTGAGCAAGGATTTCCTGCAGAATGTATTGCAGAAGGGCAAGATCAAACACGTGCATGGTTTTATTATCTGCACATCATTGCGAGCGCGATCAAAGGAAAACCAGCATTCAAGAATGTCATCGTGAACGGTATTGTGCTTGCAGAAGATGGAAAGAAAATGAGCAAGAAGCTGAAGAATTATCCAGACCCAAATGAGTTGCTCGAAAAATATGGTGCGGATGCACTGAGATATTATCTCGTGACGTCGCCAGTCATGCAGGCAGAAAA
The DNA here is from genome assembly GCA_001871445.1 of Candidatus Magasanikbacteria bacterium CG1_02_41_34. GTDB lineage: Bacteria > Patescibacteriota > Patescibacteriia > Magasanikbacterales > UBA922 > UBA12086. The sequence goes on along the minus strand of MNVD01000027.1, from coordinate 17,470 downwards.
TTTGAACTTTGTTGAGACCGGTGTCAGAGAAGTGTACAACAAAGTTGTGAATACACTGTGGAATGTGGTTGAGTTTTACATGATGTTTGCAGATGGACGGCAGTCAACAGACGACAGTCAACAGTCTCAACATGTTCTTGATCGTTGGATACTTGCAAGATTGGCAGAATTAAAGAAAGCCGTTACAGATGGAATGGAGGCATACAATTTGCCGGAAGCAAGTCGTCCTATCATGGATTTTATTCTAGATTTGTCACAGTGGTATGTTCGTCGTAGTCGAGATCGATTCAAAGGTGATGACGAAGTAGACAAAGCTGCTGCCGTTGCAACGCTTGGGCATGTACTTCTTGAACTCAGTAAAGTCATGGCGCCGTTTACGCCGTTTTTGGCAGAAAAAATATATCAAGAAATCAAAAAATCAAAAAATCTAGAAATCGAATCTGTTCATCTTGTTGAGTGGCCAAACGTTGAGGACAAGATTGAGACTGACGTATTGAAGAATATGTCTATGACACGAGAGTTGGCATCTAGAGTTTTGTTTGGAAGAAAATTGAAAAAAATAAATTCAAGACAGCCATTATCGAAATTGATGATTGGATCAAATTATGAAATTCCTCCAGAATATCAAGAGGTATTAAAAGAAGAAATTAATGTAAAAGAAATCATTTCTTTGGATCTTAGCGAATATGAAAAAGATGAATCTGCTTGGTTTGAAATAAGATTATTTCCAGAAACACCTGAAGAAACTATACTGTTACAGATAGAAATCACTGATGATCTCAAAAAAGAAGGTCTTGTACGTGAAGTTGTCCGTGCGGTGAATCAGATGCGAAAGGATCAGGGACTGACGCGCGAGGATAGAGTTGTGTTGTTGTATAAAACAGACGATGCATTCCTTCAATCTGTCTTTATCGACTTTAAAGAAGAATTGATGTCGAGCGTGTTGGCAGATGATATTGTAGAAGGGGATGGTGAGAACGTCGGGCTGTCTGGGCATGAAGTTCGATTGGGATTGAAGAAGGTATAGAGCCAAAAGCACTATGAAATGACTCGTTATACATAGCGAGTCTTTTTTTTGTGGATAGTATCTTGACAAATCCTCTTTGATCTGCTAGGTTTCTATGATATATTTTTGTATATCTGAGCACCATGTTCTGTGTTTTTTTGAAAAATATAGAGCATGTGGCTTGCTGGTGACCGAGCGACTATCTCGTTTTGCGCGGAATAATTTGTCACCTGGAGGAACTGTACATGTCTGATGGACCTACTACCCGTGTACGCTGGGCTGCGTACACGCCGGCTGCTGCCGTCTTCGCGTCGGCCTCGATGCTCCGTTTGGACCCCCATCAAGACGATGATGCACTGGACAACGCAGTCGTCCTTGAGTACGTCGGGGAGGAGCTCGCAAAGGAGAACATCACCCCCACCGACGGCTGCAACCTCGTCTACCGCGAGGATGACGACTGATGGGATCCAACCAGGTCTACACCTCTGGTGGACACCTAAGGTCGACGTGTTTCCACTTCCGTTCTCGCTTCAAGGGAGCACTTCTGGTGGTCGCGCAATCAGTCCCTGCTCGGATCTTCTTGTCGCTTGCGGCACGGGCGTCGGTCAGGAACTACGATGAGTTCTACTACCTCATGTCCCTCGCGGATGAGGCTGAGGCTCTCGCCACGGGTGCTGAGATGTTGGTAGTGTCGCTGAACTAGCGACACTAGTGCGAGCGAAGTACCCGTCATCAACTACGTCCGCCGTCGGGACAACCAACTGACGGCATAAAGTGAGGGAACCTTGCAGAGTTATTCTGCGTCGCACTTTGCGACACACGGGACGAGAGGCCCCGGTTATCCGCCTCTCCAACATCAGTCTTTCGAAGTCTATTCGACAGAGCGATGTGTAAAAAAACTCCTAACAGGGAGTTTTTTTGTTTGGCAAAGACGGTTGACGGAGCAACATGTAACATGTAACATGTAACATGTAACATAATACGTATATTTTGCTATGACAGCATTTTCGTTGGCGAAGGAAGGGCAGAAAGCAGATTGTCTTATTCTGCCTTTATTTGAAGATGAAGGCGATAAGGATATACAAAGATTTGGGACCGTTGTCTCGCATGTGCGAGGGCTCAAAGATTTTGAAGGGAAAAAATTGCAAACATCTCTTCTCTATACCGGTGAAAAGGAAACACCACGTGTTCTTCTGATTGGTCTTGGAAAAAAAAAAGATCTGAATGTTCGCACGTGGAAGCACGCCGTCGGTGCGTCAGTGATTTCTCTGCAAGGAAAAAAATATACATCGCTTGCAATGGTTATTCCAGATGATGTAACAAAACTATTTGGTACAAAAAAGGCTGGACGACAAACGGTGCTTGCAGTCGGACTTGCAAGTTATGCATTTGATGAACACAAAAGTGAAAAAGATGCACGCGTTGAGCCATTGAAACATCTCGCATTTCTCAACATCTCGGGCAATGAAAAACGTGCATGGCAAAGTGGTATGGAAGAAGGAGTAATTCTCGAGAGTGCAATCAATGAAACGCGACATCTCGCAAATACACCACCGACTATTATGACTCCTGTGTTTCTTGCAAAAGCAGCACAAAACGTTGCCAAAACATTTCCGTCTATAAAAGTGAGCGTGCTAGGAAAAGCAGAAGTAAAAAATCTTGGTATGGGATGTTTTCTCGGTGTGGCACAAGGATCTGCACTTCCTCCGCAGTTTATTATTATGGAATACATGGCAGGAAAGAAAACAGAAAAGCCAACAGTGCTGGTAGGAAAAGGAATCACGTTTGATTCTGGTGGACTGTCACTGAAGCCGAGTGCGTATATGACAGATATGAAGTTTGATATGCTTGGCGCTGCTACTGTGCTCGGGACAGTGCGTGCTACCGCCGCATTGGCGCTGAAGAAAAATATTGTTGCTCTCATGCCAGCGTGTGAAAATATGCCAGGAGGGGAATCGTATCGACCAGATGATATTTTGGTCAACATGGAGGGAAAAACTGTCGAGATTGGCAATACCGATGCAGAAGGACGATTGATCCTATGTGATGCGCTGTCCTATGCAAAAAAATACCGACCAAAAGAAGTTATTGATTTTGCGACACTCACTGGAGCGTGTATGGTCGCATTGGGTAATGAACGTTCTGGATTATTTTCTCAAGAAGAATCAATGATAGAAAAAATGATGAAAAGTAGTGTGGAAACAGGAGAACAATTGTGGCGCCTTCCACTCGGAGAAGAGTATACGGAAGCGATAAAAAGTGAAGTCGCGGATGTCGCAAATGTCGGAGACGTGGGTGGACGTGGGTATGCTGGGGCATCTACTGCTGCAGCTTTTCTAGAATTTTTTACAAAGAATTTTGAAACCGGAGAATCTGCATATCCATGGGCGCACATCGATTTGTCCTGTAGTTATTATGGAGGAAAAGGAAAACCATGGATTCGACATGGTGCCAATGGATTTGGTATTGAAACGATGATTGAGTATTTATCGTAGCATATATGATAAGAAGAAAAAATTTTACAGGTGACGAGCCTACAGATCCGAGTATGTTTGTGAAGCCTGTGCCTGATGCCGGTGACGATCAAACACAGCCTGGAACGGAATTACCAAAAGTGATTGTAGCAGAACCTGAAGATGAACCAACGGATCCGTCCGCGTTTGTCATTCAGTCACCTGAAAAAGAAAGTGATCAATTTGAACCATTGTTTAAGGCATACGTTTTGAGAGTTTTAATAAAAAAGGGTTTACCGGAGCAAGAACAGAATGTTGTTGTGCAAGAGGCTGTACACGCATACAACAAAGCAAAAGAGATGAAAGAAATTGCAGGGGATGATAGAGAATTGCTGGAAGTTGCAAATGCACAGCTTATTCAGAAAGAACAGAAATTACCTCGTGAAGTCAGAGGCGCGTTATCTGTATTTCTTTTGGGAAATGAAGATAACTTCTTTACATATCTGACCACGAATCAAAGTTAGTTTTTTCATTTTTTATATTTATGATATCGTTCCTCACCGGCACCGTTTACGCAAAAGAACATAGTACCATCGTACTTCTTACGAGTGGTGGTGTTGGGTATGATATTACCCTCACGGGTGTGCACGCATCAGAACTTGCTGTCGGAAAAAAAATCGAACTTCATACGCATATGAAAGTATCAGAAAATGCCATGGATCTCTACGGCTTTCGTACAAAAGAAGAAAAATCATTTTTTTCATTGCTTTTATCTGTTTCTGGCGTCGGGCCAAAAAGCGCGATGAACATCCTTGCGATTGGATCAATACATGATATCGAAGATGCTATCCTTCGTGCTGATGCAAAATACCTCTCTGCTGTACAGGGGATAGGAAAGAAGACAGCAGAGCGCATGGTAGTAGAATTGAAATCAAAAATGCAAAAGAGATCGGGAAATGGTGATGTAAGACAGACTGTTGGTGGTGATATTCTCGAAGATGTAATTGATGGGTTGGTATCGATGGGATATTCTAGAGAAGATGCGCGAGCAGCCGCACTCACGTGTGATGCCAAAGGAAAGTCGACAGAACAGCTCTTACGCGATGCTTTACAAACATTATCTAGATAGAACTTTATTTGGAAATGTACAGAAAATATTGTTTCAATAAATATATCATAAAAAACATCCCAATCGGGATGTTTTTTTCTTTCTTCTAATATAAATTTATTCTACATCTTCTATTTCTCCGAGCAAGAGTGCCATACCTACAACGGTGTCGCCTTCTGCTTTGAATCGCATGATGCGAACACCCTGTGTTGCTCGGCCGAGTGTGGAGACAGATTTCAGTGGCACACGAACGACCTGTCCTTTTCGTGAAATCAAAAGAGTATCTTGATTCTCAGTATTGTTGATAACACGCATACTGATGATTGGGCCTGTCTTTGTCGTCACTGCCATAGTCTTGATACCACTTCCTCCTCGACCTTGGACTTTGTATTCATTGAGTTCCGTTTTCTTTCCAAGACCATTTTCAGAAATGACGAGCATCTCGAGAACTTTTATTTTCACAAGTTCTGGAGAGACGACATCCATGCCAACGACGGTGTCATTTGATTTCAATTTCATGCCACGGACACCTTTTGCCGTGCGTCCCATTGGGCGCAGACCGCTTTCCTTAAATCGGATGGCTTGTCCTTGGCTGGTGGCAATAATAATATCATCCTTGCCACTTGATGGACGAACCCACTCGAGCATATCGTCTTCTGCTAGTTTCAATGCAATCAGTCCTGATGCACGAACTTTCTTAAAATCTTCAAGAGCAGATTTTTTGATTGTTCCCTTGTTTGTCACCATGACAAGATTTTTGTATTTGAGGACATCGTCCATGGATAGAATTACAGAGACATTTTCATTTGGTGCAAGCTGGAGAAAGTTTACTAGCGCTTGTCCTTTTGATGTTCTGGTCGCCTGTGGCACGTCGTAGGCACGAAGTTGGAAGACACGACCACGGGTGGTAAAGAAGAGGAGATTGTCATGCGTATTGGTTGCAATCAAGTGTTCAATGACGTCTTCTTCTTTTGTGGTGAGACCGATGACACCCTTGCCACCACGGGCTTGTGTTTTGAAGGTATCAGCTGGCATACGCTTTATATACCCATCTCGCGTTGCCATGATGATCGTTGCTTCGTTTGCGACGAGGTCTTCCATTTTGAATTCTTTTACACCATGTGCAATGATCTGAGTTTTTCGTGGACTTCCAAATTGTGTCTGAATTTCTAGCAATTCTGTTTTGACCACTCCACGAATTCTTTTTTCACTTGCGAGGAGGGCTTCGAGTTCTTTGATGAGTGCCATTTTTTCTTTCAATTCATCTTCAATTTTCTTTCGTTCCAGGTTTGCAAGTTGTTGCAAACGCATTTCGAGAATGGCAACAGTTTGGCGTTCAGAAAATTTGAACTGCTTCATCAAGTTTATTTTTGCTTCATCTTTGTCTTTTGATTTTCGAATGGTATTGATGATTTGGTCGATTTTATCGAGTGCCATTTTCAACCCTTCGAGAATGTGTGCACGCTCTTTTGCTTTATTAAGATCAAATTGTGTACGACGTCGTATGACCACTTCTCGATGTTTGATATATTCTTCGAGAACTGTTTTTAGATTCAAAAGTCGTGGCTGAATACCATCAACCAGTGCAATCATGTTGACGTGAAAGGTCGTTTGGAGTTCTGTCAGTTTGAATAATTTGTTGAGTACTTTTTTTGGATACGCATCTTTTTTCATTTCTATCACAATACGAACGCCGTCTTTGTTGGATTCATCACGAAGATCTTTGATACCTTCGATTTTCTTTTCCTGTACCAAGGTTGCAATTTTTTCAATCAATTTTGATTTGTTTACTTGGTATGGGACTTCTGTCACCACGATTTTGTGTGTGCCAGTTTTCCCTTCAGAAATATCTGTTTTTGCGCGGATCACGATACCACCACGGCCAGTTGAATATGCAGAAAGAATATCTGGTTTGCTATAGATGATACCACCGGTAGGGAAGTCCGGTCCTTTGATAAATTCATTGAGTTCTTCCACCGTTGCTTTTGAATTTTCAATCAGGTGGATGGTTCCTTCACATAATTCTTTCAAATTGTGTGGAGGAATATTTGTTGCCATACCAACCGCGATACCCATACTTCCGTTCAGGAGCAAGTTTGGCAATCGTCCTGGCAAGACACGTGGTTCTCTGTTAGAAGAATCGTATGTAGGTGCAAAGTCGACGGTTTCTTTTTCTATATCAAAAAGTAATTCTTCGGCAATCTTTTGGAGTTTTGCTTCGGTATAACGCATGGCAGCGGCATTGTCGCCGTCCATAGAACCAAAGTTTCCTTGCCCAAAGACGAGTGGATCTCTCATAGAAAAATCCTGTGCCATACGAACAAGGGAGTCATAAATAGCCGAGTCACCGTGTGGATGGTATTTTGCCATCACTTCACCGACGACGTGGGCGGATTTTCGAAATTTTGTATTGTGTCTGAGACCAATTTTCCACATCGCATAGAGAATACGGCGATGTACTGGTTTCAGTCCATCACGAACATCTGGTAGTGCACGAGAAACAATGACACTCATCGCGTAGTCGAGATACGACGTACGCATCTCATCGACGAGTTCAATAGGTTCGACATGCCCGATGTTTGAAGATGCTTCTTCAGCGCTCATTTTTTCTACAGGTTGTATCATTTTCTTTTTTGCCATAGCTAGGGTGTTGTTGTCGTATTATCAGTACTTGTTGGTGTAGAGGATACGTGAGTCGAGAGGGTATTGGCAAGGGTATCAAGTGTGGATGGAGGTGATGCCTCTTCTGTACTTATCGCTGTGGCTGCGACAACGACGTCTTTTAAGACGTCTGCTGCTGTACGGATGCTTTCTGATTCTTCTGCCTGCGCATCTTTTGCGCCAGCTATTTGCATGGCTTCTGTAAAGCGCGCGCCAACGGTACTGAGCGGTGTCTCTACTGCATACTTTCCATTCGAAGCATCGTAGAATACTGTTCGCATATTCCAGCCCCACATGCTCATGATTGAGATAGTGATGAATCCGACCGATGTCCAAACAATGCGTTGTTTGTATGCATGATTGGCATAGTCCTGAGCAATCCTATCGCGTGGGTCAATTCTTTTTCGCCTTCCTGTTTTCCCATGTTCGTTTATGTGCGTTTCATTGCCACGGATACTTGCCTCAAGTGCATCGATCGTATTGTCGATATCTTGTTTCAATCGTCCTTCAATTGTTTTTGCGTTTTGCTGCTGGCTCATAGAGCAGATAGCTTAGCACATTTCTCCCACTTACGAAGAAGAAGAACATACAACATTATTCCTTCGTCAACACGATAACGCGTGTATCTTCCTGCGGGAGATCTTTATTCTTGATAATAGTTTTTGTTTCCTCAACGACGTCCTTTGCACCGTATGCTTTTATAAATGTAGATACTGGTTCGGCATCTGGATCTATATCGCTTTTGAACATGATAGGGATCACAATGCGAGGTTCAACTGCATTCACTGCTTTTGCAGCATCTTCTGCATTGTAGCAGCCTTTGCCGCCGACAGGGATAATAAGAACATCGACGTCAGCGAGGACTTCGAGTTGGGCGTCAGTGAGTTGTTTTGATGCGTTGCCAAGATGTCCAACACTGAGATACTCACTATCCACACGAAGGAAGATCTGTCCTTCTTCGTGTCCTTGTACTGCAGTCACGAGGACACCTTTTGTTTCACATTCGCCAGGTGTAGAGAGGACAAATGGATCACCTGAGAGCGTTATAGAATTTTCTTCCCCACGGGTGTAGAGACCTATTTGTGGAGAAAGACTGCGAGGAAAATTTCCTTGTTCTTGTTTGTATGGGTCAATAACGACTGTGACGTCTTCGTCAAGTGGTTTTGTCTGGATTTTTACTGCGGAATTACCGAGCCAAGAGATATGCATAGTGGTTCAAAAACAGAAAAATAGTGACACTATTATAGAGGAAATGGAGGGTTTGTGCAAGTGGGTAGGAAGTATTTTTTGGTTGACATTTATGTATGTATCTGTTATATTTTTCTATCGTTTTATTGGGGGAAAAAACGTGCTTGAACTTATCGCGGAAAACATAGAAGATCTCTTGGAGGCCATTGGGACATGTCGTCCTTCTCCTGCGTCCGAGGGGCCTACTGTGGTCAAGATCCTGCTGTCTGATGGGCGTTGCATCGTTGGTTCATACTATGTCGGAGGGCCAAAGTTTCAAAAGCCTGATGGTGAAACCGTATTACCAGTGTTCTTGTACGACTATCTTTCGTGGTTTCTTCCATTGGCAATTAGGTTACTCATCGAAGGTACGCCGTTTGTCACGAAGACGGATGCCGATGATCTGACCTGCGTGCTTGAATGGACGATCGGCTCGCAGGAACCAAAGGAGATGTAGCGGTGCGCCCGCTACAACACGACCCCACTCGGTTTTACCGGTGGGGTCGCTTTCTTTTTGTATTATTTTGAATTTGTTTATTTAGATTTCTTTTGATACTCCTCAATAATCTTCCTAATCTTTTCCACCGTTTTTTCAAGCTCTCCTTCTTTATTCACTACTCGATAATCATAATCTTTTGATGTTTCGAGTTCTTCTTCTGCAATGTGTAGTCGTTCGTGCATTTTTTCTTCACTGACACCACCACGATTGATGATGCGCTCACGCAATATATCCATGCTCTCTGGCATAAGAAAAATAGAAAGATGAGGAATGTTGAGTTTGTCGAGGCTGTGTTTGCCATTGACGTCTGCCTGTGAAAATACGAGATCAAATTTTTCAAGTGATGTTTCGAGTTTTTCTTTTTCAGTTCCATACAGATTGCCGGCGTAGTCATTGTATTCGACAAAATCTCCAGCATCCAGTTTTTCTTCAAACGTTTTTTGAGACAGAAAATGATAATCTGTGCCATCTATTTCTCCGTCACGCTTTTCCCGTGTTGTGGTGGTCACAAACTGCGTTGCGTTGTCAAAACGAGCAATCATTTCTTTGATGACACTATTTTTTCCACCCCCGGATGGGGAAGAAATGAGAATAAGATGACCTGTGTGTTTCATAGTTTTTTCGTAGGTGGTGACAGCTATACTAAAGAATCTAGGTACGACTGCAATTCTCCTGGCAATGGAGATTCAAAACATTGTTTGTCTCCTGACAAATCTTCAAAACAGAGTCTTGTTGAATGAAGAAAAAGGCGACCAAGTTTTGTTTCACTTTTTTTCAAAAGATTTTTATTGAAGTAGAGGGTATCACCTACGACTGGATGTGCACATGCAAACATATGTACGCGGATCTGATGGGTGCGACCACTATGTATGCGGACAGAGAGGAGCGAAAAGCGTCCTATGCGTTTGATGACTTTGAAATCTGTACGTGATTCTTTGCCTGGTTGAATATCATCGACGGTGTTGAGTGTGACATCTTTCATTTTTGGGCGTGATACCATGCGTCCATCTTTTCCACGATCGATATCAAAATCAATCGTATCTTCATTTTTTTCAAATGCCCCATAGACGAGGACTGTGTATTCTTTTTCGATAGTGCGGGATTGAAATTGTTGTTTGAGATGTTGAAACATGTCGTTCGTTCGTGCAACGACCAGGACACCCGACGCTTCCTTATCAAGACGATGTACAATGCCTGGGCGGATTGGATTTTCTCCGACACCTGCTATGTCTGGATATGTTGAAACAAGCCATGCAGTAAGGGTGACTGTTTCACCTGCATCTGTAGGGTGGACAAGGAGTCCTGCAGGTTTGTGAATGACAACGTAGTCTGGTGTTTCTCCAAGAACTATTATTTTTGCAAAGAGAGAAGTGTCATCTTTTTCTTCTTTTCGAACTTTTTCATACGATGCTTCGGGTTCCAATCGAACAGTATCTCCTTCATTGACAATTGAACCTGCTTTTTTTGCTGGTGCATTTTTTATATAGATGTATCCGTGTGACACCAATTTTTTTATGTGTGATCGTGAATGCGAAGAAACCTCTGAAAGAAAGAGGTCGAGTCGGCTGCCGTTGTGTGCCTCGTCTACGATGTAGGATTCTGTATTCATAAAATAGTATATGTGCGCCTGGATGAAATTGTTGGCTTAGCTGGATCCTCCCTAATCCTGGAGGAAACCGTCAAAACAATTGCAGCCTTAATTTTTGTGATGCACGTTGTGCGCCTGGATGGTCCCGATTCAATCGGGAGAACCTTCGATTATTCTTCTTGTTTTTTTTACCGTTTTTTTGTAAATACCATCGGTAATAATTTCTATTTTTGCATTTTTTTAATCTTTTTTCTTCTATTTTTGCTTCAGTTTTTGTGGGGAATGGAATATATCCTATGACCCTCCAGGGAATTCCTGCTTTTGTATACCGCTGTTTTCCACTATTGTGGTAGGCAAGGCGAGTAAGAACGTTTGGTGTTTCGCCTATATATATTTTTTGCAGAGAGTCACTCCAGAGAAAATAAACATAGTGCATAGTGCGCCTGGACGGTCCCGATTAAATCGGGAGAACCATCGGCTCCGATGTTAAATATATTATATTTCTTGTACTCGGAAAAGATACAAGAAAATCGTGCGCCTGGATGGAATTGAACCATCGACTCCGACGTTATAAGCGTCGTACTCTAACCACTGAGTTACAGGCGCGTGGAAAACGCGCAGAAACGTAGAAAGAACAAATTGTGCCTGGACGGTCCCGATTAAATCGGGAGAACCATCGACTCCGACGTTATAAGCGTCGTACTCTAACCACTGTCCCGATTCAATCGGAAACAGGCGCGTACGCATTCTTATAGAAAGAATGCTCATAGCGTAGCAAAAAACAGAGAAGAAATCAAGGCATGGCAGTTGAAGCCTTACAATATATATGATATTCTGAAGATACTATATATCTTTATATGCCTCTCAACACTACACAAAGCGTTCAATCTCTCATCTCACAGGCAGAATCTATACTCATGGGGAGTCATGACCCACTTCATGATCATCGTCATGCTGAGCGAGTTGCAGACTATGCTGTAGTCATAGCGAGAGAACTTCATATCACAAAATCATCTCATCTCGATGCACTAAAGCTCAGTGCATGGTGGCATGATATCTCTCGTGTGATGACAAAAAAACCATCATTTGTATTGATGCCTTTTATTGATGATACACTTTCAGCTATTATTTTAGCCTGGACTGCGATAAAAACAGGGAAGTGGAATCGTACGGCTTGGCTTGCAAGTCGTCTTATCTTGGCAAAAAGTGTTGGCACAGGAAAAGTATTTTCTCGTATGTTTCTTACAAAACGTATGCGACTCTTACTAGATATTTTGCAAGATGCAGATACTGTAGATACTCTCGCCAGTGAACGAACACGTGATATACAACAGCTTGTTGATTCTTCCTTATCATATCATTATGCGTATCGTATCATGGTTTGGTGGTTTATTTCGACAGCATTTCTTGAAGTAAAAACACAAGCAGCAAAAGAACAACTCATGGCAGTGCTCAAAGAATTTATGATTTGGAGTCATGAAGAATCTATTATGGAATGGCATATAGAACGATATGGACAAGCGTGGATAGACAATATGCATGTCAAACTTGAACAGATCATTGTACAATTGGAGCAAGATCTTTCCTTTGCCTTTGTTCGTGTCTCATCATAGTATATATGCCATGGTTTTTTTCTCCGGTTGCGCGTATTCGTCATGCGACACAAAAACGACTCGCAGAAGTCACGCCGCATTCAAAGGATTTTTATATTCTTATTAGTTTTTCGTCAGCGCTCGCAGCATTGGGACTCTTGATGAACAATACTGCCGTTATTATTGGGGCTATGGTGGTTGCACCGCTTGTCACACCATTGTTTGTCTTGTCGCTGAGCGTTCTTATTTTACAAGGAACAGATTTGTGGCGTTCACTTCTTTCCATTGTATTTGGGACACTGCTTTCGTTATTTGTTGCGGCTGCTATTGGTTCTATAGCTTCTGTCTTTGCTACGGAACAAACATTTATTACTGGAGAAATACTCAGTAGAAGTAAACCAGACATGTTATATTTTGTTGTCGCATGTATCAGTGGACTTGCCGGTACATTTGCATATGCAAGACCAAAGATCAAAGAATTTGTAACAGGGATTGCCATCGCTGCTGCAATCATTCCACCGATTGCTGTTGCGGGGATTGCACTGTCTATCAATAACATGTTTTTATTTCGTCAAAGTATGTTGTTGTATGCTTTTAATATTGTAGGAATTTGTTTTGGAAGTATTCTTATGTTTGTAGTTTTAGGATTTGGAAAAGAATTAGAAAAAACAAATTCAACAACGCAAACATAGTTTCCAAAAAAAAAATAAAAAAAAGTTACAAAAAAACTGTGCAAGTTATGCACAGTTTTTTGTTGTACGTTGTTTCAAAAAAAATGGAAAACAATTATACTATTGATACAAAGGTCGATCATATTATTTTACACCCATGCTTGTCGTGTAAAGTAAACATATCTTTTGGGATGCACCATGGTCATGTCAAAAGAATATATCTTCATTAAGAAAGGAGGTGCCAATATGCCAACAGCAAAAAAACGCAAGCCAGCTTCTAAGAAAAAAGTAGCTCGCAAGCCAGCAAAACGAAGAGCTGTAAAGAAAGCAGCACCAAAGAAACGAAAAGCTGCAAAACGAAAAGTTGCAAAAAAAGCAGCACCAAAGAAACGAAAAGCTGCAAAACGAAAACCAGCTGCAAAGAAACGAAAAGTTGCCGCTAAGAAGAAGTAATATACTTCATCAAAAAAGAACCTCGTAAGAGGTTCTTTTTGTATGTTATGAAAATATGTTTTACTTGAGCAATGCTTTGAGGTACATGCCTGTGTAACTGTTTGTTTCTTGTGCGATCGTTTCGGGTGTTCCCAGTGCAATTACCATACCACCGCGTTTGCCACCGTCTGGTCCCATGTCAATTACCCAATCTGCTGATTTAATAACATCGAGATTGTGTTCGATGATAAGCACTGTATTCCCTTTTTCTACTAGCTGTGTCAATACTTCGAGCAATCGAACAATATCACCAAAGTGTAATCCTGTTGTTGGCTCGTCAAGAATATAGAGTGTGTCGCCATTGCTGCGACGAGCAAGTTCTGTTGCAAGTTTGATACGTTGTGCTTCTCCACCTGACAGTGTCGTCGCAGATTGCCCGAGTCCTACATACCCGAGTCCTACGTCACGCAAGATACGAAGTTTGTCAGCAATAGCGGGGACATCTCGAAAAAAACTATATGCTTCTTCGACATTCATAGAGAGAATATCTGCAATTGTTTTGCCTCGGTAATGAATGTCGAGTGCTTCCTGGTTGTATCGTTTTCCTTCACACTCTGGACATTCAACAAAGACGTCTGACAAAAATTGCATTGGAATCGTCACGTATCCTTGTCCTGCACATGCTTCGCATCGTCCACCACCTTTGACATTAAAACTAAATTTTCCCGCATCCATGCCACGCATTTTTGCTTCAGGAACATTTGTGAAGACATCACGAATAGCGGTGAAGACGCCTGTGTATGTCGCGGGGTTACTTCGAGGTGTACGTCCGATAGGGGATTGATCAATGGAAATAACTTTCTTTATGTTTGTCATGCCTTTGATACTTTTGTGTTCACCTGGTTCTGCTTTTGCACGGTAAAACTTTTTGTGCAGTGCTTTACTCAGAATATCGATAATCAAACTAGATTTTCCTGATCCTGACACACCAGTCACACACGTGAGTGTCCCGAGTGGAATGGAAACATCAATATTTTTGAGATTAAATGCACGTGCGCCTTTAATCTCAATGGTTTTTTTATTTCCTTTTCGACGTTTTTTTGGAACTGGAATGGTTGCTTTGCCAGAAAGAAATTGTCCTGTTTGTGACGAATTATTTTTCTTTATCATAGCCGCAGTCCCTGTAGCGATAACTTCTCCGCCGCCTGTGCCTGCACCAGGTCCTATGTCCACAATAAAATCAGCTGCTTCCATCATAGCTTGATCATGCTCTACCACAATCACCGTATTTTTGAGATCACGCAATTTTTTGAGTGTTGCGATCAACGTATCGTTATCCTTTGGATGAAGACCAATAGAAGGTTCATCCAAAATATAGATAACACCAGTGAGGCCCGTTGAAAGTTGCGTTGACAGACGAACGCGCTGTGCTTCTCCTCCAGAGAGTGTATGCACAGAACGATCAAGCGATAAGTAATACAGTCCCACATCGAGTAAGTTACGGACTCGTTTTATCATCTCTTTTGCCAGAGGCAAGGCTACTGCAATGTGAGTTTTGGAAAGTGTGAGAGTATTTTTTTTCTCATCACCAATAATTGCAAACGCATCAAGCGCTTCTTCGACTGTCATCTCACCAATGTCAGCAATACTCCACTCACCAATTTTGACCGAGAGTGATGTTTCTTTGAGTCGTTTGCCATTACATACTGGACAGATACGTTCTCGCATGTATGCTTCAATTTCTTTTCGAACATAATCTGAATCTGTTTCTGCATGGCGTTGAATCAAGTTTGGTACGACACCATCATAGTGCATGTTTTTTTTGCCAATCATGTATTCTTGTCCGTCTGTTCCGTACAAAATAACATCCATTGCTTTTTGTGGCATATCTTTCAGAGGAATGTGTACAGAAAAATTGTGTGCATCGGCAACGGCTTGAAGGATTTCTTGATATTTGTGTTGGTTGCCAACAATACGCGTCCATGGCTGAATAGCGCCTTCTGCCAGCGTCAGTCGTGGATTTGGAATGACAAGCTCTGGATCTACATCAAGTGTAATACCAAGTCCTGTACAGCGAGGACATGCTCCATGTGGACTGTTGAAACTAAAGCTTCGTGGTTCGATCAGATGAAACACATTGTTACATTGTCCACATGCTGGAGTGGTGTTGTATGTTGTTTCGTCGCCATGTTCTGTAAGTGTGAGAATAGCTCCATTTCCAAGGTCGAGCGCTTTTTCAATAAGCGCATGCAGATGTTGTTTTTGTTTTTCTTCGATCTCACCAAGAATAATATCGACGTCGTATCGTTTTGTTTTATCAAATGAGAGTGTCTTGATATCGTGGATACGATGTTCAGCGCCATTGATACGTATGCGGTTGTATCCTGTTTGTTCGAGTTCTGCGAGGAGTGACTTTTGTTTTATTTCTGCTTGGTGAAAAAGGGGAGCAATGAGTGTTACTACTCCATTGCCACGGATGAGGTTTCGAACAGATTCTGTGATTTCTCCTGGTGATGCATGGTGGACTGGGATGTGACAGGTTGTACAGTACTGTACACCAATACGTGCAAAAAGAAGACGGAGGTAATCATAAATTTCTGTGGTAGTTCCCACAGTGGAACGAGGATTATTGGAAATGGTTTTTTGATCAATAGCGATGGTTGGGGACAGTCCTTCGATATCGTCGACATCAGGCTTATCTTGCAAATCCATGAATTGTCGTGCATATGCATTGAGGCTTTCTGCATAGCGACGTTGCCCTTCTGCGTAGATGGTGTCAAACGCAAGAGACGATTTTCCTGAGCCAGAAAGACCGGTAATGACCGTCAATTTATTTTTTGGAATGTCGAGAGAAATGTTTTTGAGATTGTGTACGCGTGCGTTTTTTATCGAGATGACATCTTGTTTTGGCATAAGGAAAGACACAGATGAAGTAAGATTGCCTTACACCATACACGGATTTTTTGGTTTTGTCAACAACGCCATAGTCTTACCCTTTGCATGCTGAGTATTTGAATCATATATTGTTTTATCGAGGTCTTGGGGTTAGTGGATTTTTTGATTGATCACATTTTTTATCACTCGGATTTTCTTTTTTGCAGCGGATAGGATCACCACCGTCGTCAACTCGAGGCATTTGGTTGTTGTCTGAATCCCCTGTATATGTTTCAATGGTCTGAAAGACCGCATCACTGACCAGCACTTCGAGTTGGACACCTTTTTCTAAATTTTCTTTTGGGATGTAGTTGGAGTATGTCATGTTTGTGCCAATTTCTTTTTGTCTAGCATTAAGCCATGTGCCTACTACTGCTGAAGTAGAGTTATTTTCTTTTGGTTCTGCTTGACCGATCCAAAGGTCTGGATCAGTATCATCACCTTCTTCTTTTACTTCTATCATGACAAACAACCCTTTGAATGTATCGTATGTTTTATCACTTCGTTGGTTGCACCACTGACTGTCCTCCAATCCAAAATTTTGGAAAATAATGTCATAGTCATGGAGTTTTGGATTGATACTAGAAGATGTGCCAATTGTTTCTACTATTCTATTCTCTCGTTCGAGTGTTTTCCAATCTTGGCTCTTGACTATTCCGTCATTATAGAGCTGTCCATTTCCTCGTTCACATACTGGCCAAAATTCAGGATCATCGATTGTTTTATCTATCCAGGATCCTGATTCTTCTACAGTCTCGAGAAAATTGCTTAGTGCACCAAAATTAGAGAGAAGCCCAGTCCACAATCCAGTGAGTTTTACGGAAATCATCAGGTTGGATTCCATACATCGCCAGTTCAGTTCTTTTTTAAGTTGGTCTCCTTGTTTATATTTTATACAGAGTTTGCCACTAGTACACATGCGTCCAGTACAGAGCAAATCATTTGCACCTTCAACAAAGTAAGAAAATCCGCACCCTGCCTTGGTCGATGTTGTTGTATATTTTTCAGCTGTTGGTATATTTTTACTTTGTTGATCTATTTGCGCCGGGGTCATCTCATTTGAACCTGCTATTTCTGCCAAGTTTTTTTCTGTTGCAAGCTGATCACAGTACGGCGGAGCAATCCCTTGCGTGTTGAACTTCCACACTTGCGGAAGACGAATATTGACGAGAGCCGGGTTGACAATATTTAGTAGTGAATACGAGAGCACGGCAAGGAATAGCCCCATAAGTGCGCCAGCAATTTTCTTTTTTGCAGATCCTATACGTTCGGAATTTCCACCTGACGTCGTCCAGATGA
>MNVD01000006.1 GCA_001871445.1 Candidatus Magasanikbacteria bacterium CG1_02_41_34 | reverse complement strand
ATAGCACAAATAACAAAAAGGATCACAGCACGAGAGATATTTAGAAAACACCCAGGCGTAAAGACGATGTTGTGGGGAGGAACATTTTGGAGTAGTAGTTACTATTTGAATACGGTGGGCGCCTATGCAAACGAGACCGTAATAAAGAATTACGTAAAAAACCAAGGAAAAACGTATCAAGAGATACATCGTGAAAAGCAGCTTAAACTACTTATGTAAGTGATGAGACCCCGTCAGCTTGCTGCGGGGTAATTCATTTTTGTTTGTCTGCCGATTTAGCGATGATATTCAAAAATCCACACTGCGCCATCATCAATGTTTTGCCAACTATCGGCAGTTTTTTTTGCGCCTTCGATAATCTCGTCTGCGTTTGCCCAATATGTATTTATGACAAAGTAACTAGTGTCGACATGTACTAGATCCATAGCGGCAATCATGAATTCTCTTTTTTGTCCTTCATACAGCATTTTACCGTATTGTTGATACAGTGGTCCTCCTGTAGGAATGGAATAATAGAATAGTTCACCAATAGATGTTTGATAACTTTTTGCAAAACTGTATTTTGTAAGTGCTGCTGCTGAGACGAGCTGATTTGCGAGGACAATGTAGTCTGCTTGATACATTTCGTTTATGATGTCACCACTTTGCAACTCTCCAATAGTGCCAATTGTTATTGTAGGATCAGGAATAAACGTAGGAGAAATTGCAAATCGTGTTTCATGTTTGTGAATCCACTCGACAGCATCAAAGTCAGCTTGTGTGATATTGAATCCTGGAAAGCGTGCTTTGATATTTCTCTGTGGGTAAGAAAAATATAATGACATGGTCAATGCACTCGCACAAAAGAGAATAATGAGTGTCCTAACGGAAGATTTTTTTATTGTTGTGAGAAATATGTAGATTCCATACAGCATCCATGGTAAAAGAAAGAGCATACTTGCTTTAATAAGACGAAGGGGATAGTCCCCTTGCTCATATACCACAACATCAGGAAAGGTAATCCAAGATCGGAGAAGCCACGCGCTCAAAAAAATGGCAAGTGCAGTGACTGGATAGAGATATATGTCTATTGTTTTTTTCTTATATACAAGAAATCCACCTACGGCAAGAATTATGGCAAAAGGAATAATTAATCGTTCCCACGTATAGACCAATTCCCACTTGATCGGTGCATATTGGAGATACCAATAAGGGCGAGAAAAAAGTTCAAGAAAATGTGGAATTGCTGTGAATGGATTTCTAAATTCTGGAAGACCGTTGCCCGTACGAAGATTATTTATAGTAAAAAGAAGTGGAAGAAGAACAAGTTGTCCGAGACCACTGAGTGAGAGCCAGATTTTTTTCCATACTCGTGATGATGATTTTTTTATAAGGATGGCTGTGAGAAAAAATCCAAAGATTGGTGCACCAACCAGTGGGTGGGTGATGAGTGCTGAGAGTGTAAGGAGGAACGGGATGTACCAAGATGTTCCGTCTTTTTGATACGCGAAGGTTGAAAAAATTGCGAGAAGTGAAAGGAGGACGACAAGATTGTGTGGTGTCGTCAGATGAAATGAAAGAAATGGAATGAATGCAATACTAAGAGTGAGCACTACGTGCCATGAAGATTGCATGTGTGGCCAGAATCTTTTGATACTTTGTGAAACAACTGGTGGTATCAGGCATGCTGCAAGGAGAGGAACGAGAAATATATCAATCCAAAAGAGTGGAAGATATGTAATGCGAGAAAAAAATACGACAAGGCTATACTGACCAATATAGTATGGTTGTTTTGGAAGAATAAATCCGTGTGCAAAAATCCACTGCTCTGTAGCTCTGTGAATAAATGCATCAAAGCCATACCCGAGTGGATACAGCATCGGTGCGATCGCATACAGCGTAAAAAGGTGAATTGACACTAATGCGAGTGCAATAGGTGTATATTTGTGCTTTGCTACGGTATAGATCAAAAGTACTGTAGAAAGTGTAAACATGACAAAAAACCATATCGTGACTGCTTGCCATGGTGATGGCATCATCTCGAGCGTTCTTCTCGACCAAAGAAGACCAAGCATCGTGGTATCGAGAAATCCAACACTAATCGTTAGCAGTACGATGTTTGCATCGCGGAATGGATGGTGAATATCTTCAGCAAATCGTTTCCATTTGTATGCAAACCGTATTGCCTTTTGTATTGGGTGTGTAGCTGTTGGAATCCAAAAGAGTCCCCACGATATACATAAAATTGCAAGACTAGTGATGCATGTCGTGCCATACGCATAATACACAATGGCATTTGAAAGAATCAAATATGAAAGAAGGACCAGTGCGCCAGATATGTGGCTCTGCAAAGACCTTCTACTCCAGGAGAGAAACATATACACATACCAAGCAAGGGCACCCAAGCCAAGTACCCACGAGTGGAGAAAGAGATTATTTAGGAGTACAATAGCGAGTGGAAGAAGTGGCAGAAATCGATATCTCATGTGAATTGATTTTTTGCTTTTGATAAATATCTGCTAGTATACGTGGTATGAGAAAAGTCATCAACAAAGCAAAGGCAACCGAGCCAGATCTCTTTGCCTATCAGGAAGCAGATCATGTACATCCGCATGATCGTTTTTTGGCGTGGACCGTGCTTCGGTGGCTTCCCGAATCTATTACTCCGAATATTTTGACCGTTACCCGTATCGTACTCACGCCTATTGTTTTTTGGTTACTCGCGACGCATTCATATCGTATCGGTGTTTTTTTGTTTTTGTTTGCTGCATTTACCGATGCTCTCGATGGATCGCTTGCGCGTACAAAAAATAAAATTACAAACTTTGGTATTCTTGCAGATCCTTTGGCAGACAAGTTGCTTGTTGGTTCTGCTGTTATTTTATTAGTATTTCAAAATTTTAATATTTGGCTGGGCATTGCTATTTTAGGTTTTGAAATTTTGTTTATTCTTTCCGCGGTGATTTTGAAAGTAAAATTCAAAACAGTCCGCATGGCAAATTTGTGGGGGAAGATTAAAATGTTGTCTCAGGTTGTTGCAGTGTCATTGACGATGTTTGCCCTGTTACTCAATGACCCTTTCCTTATGACACTTGCTGCGGGCATATTTGGGTTAGCTATTGGATTTGCTATTCTCAGTCTTTTTACACATGGTGTGTAGTCTATGATTCGATGGAAGTCACAATTGATCACAGCTGGGATAGGTGTTGTTGTAACATGGTTTGTTTATATACAACTCTTTATTTGGCAGATGCCTTTGTTTGGTATGTTTTTGAGCGTTGCAGTTCTTTTGTATTTTACATATCTTTGGCGAGATATATGTCATCATGTATTTCGATTTGAGCGTGGTTTTGTATCATGGTTTTTATCTGCATTTGCTGCTTTGTTTTTTCTCACAAGTATTGAATCAATCGCACTTGCACTCTATACCACGACGGTGATGGTTACCTTTGGATCTTTTGTTGTGGCTTTTGTGAGTAGTATGTTGCTTCGTTTTTTTATAGAAAGATCACAATATGGATATACCATTGTTGGAAAGAATGTACGGGAAGAGTGGGTTGTATTTCCTCGCCTTCCATGGCTCTCATGGATATATATTGGTGTGTGGATAGTAACACTTGGATTATTTTTTAAGGCACATGGCATTGCAGTCTTCTTTTCTCCTTGGCAATCTTTGTCTGCGGCAATTCTTCCTTTGATAGGTGTGTTGAGTGTTCTGTTGGGAATCTTGATTTCCTCAAAGATGCTTACAAAACAGGTGTTGGTCTTTATTATGATGTATAGTTTCCTTTTACATTTGTATATGCCACTTTCTCATGTGCTCCCTTGGGGTGGGGATGTCTGGCGGCATATCGGTGTAGAAGAACAGCTAGCTGCGGGAGAGATTATTCCGCCAGTATTGTTTGGCCCTGAGGCACGGTGGCGTGAAGTAGCAGGTATAGATATTCCTGAAGTTTTGTTGATTCCCCAAAAGTATTCGTATGGGCAATTTTGGTCCTTGGCAGTGATTGTGCATCAGTTGACCACTATTTCATTTGAGACAATCAATATTTGGATGATTCCTCTTTTGTGGTCATTGATATTTCCACTCATTCTTTTTCGTATTGGGAGATTGGTATTAGGATCCTGGCGTGGAGGTCTATTTTTTGCATGGCTTTCGTGTATTGCCTTTCCACTCCAAGTACTAGGTGCATTGTCATTGCCCGTAAGTCTTGGTGTACTTACATTTTTCTTTATACTGATGCTATTGCTTCAGTATCTTGCAAAGCCACATGCGTCGCAACGTGCGTTATTGTGGTTGTTTGGTTTTTTGATGCTGTTTGGGTATGCTTTATCATTTCTTTTGTTTCTTTTTGTTGCTGTTGGTGCATGGCTGTTTGGTCAGATTGGATCACGTGTAGAACATACATCGGCGCGATGGGCAGGGGTCGTGTTCTTGATAATTATAGGTGGATTGTTTTTCCCTGTTGTAGAATTGGTTGCACGTACGAGCGTTTTGCCAACACAGCTGCATATTATTGAATTATCAAAGACAATACTAGGACAATTAAGTGGGTGGTATTATGCAAGTGCAATTCGACCGCATGATGTGCTGAGTGGTAATTTGATATTCAATCACACTCCAACATATGCATTTGTATCATCAATTTTTACTGCGTGGCGATGGTGGGTTGTTCCATTCATGATAAGCCTATGGGGCGTGTTGTTGTATGCATTGATTGTTTTTGCTCGTGAGAAAAAAACGTTTGTTTCATTGATTCCTGCATGGCTTTTGATATCACTCTTGGGGGCATACAAGATTGGGTGGTTTTTGTTAGCAGGCGACCGAACATTGATTCGTCGATTTGATCCGTATATCGCAACATTGGTGGTCCTTTTCTTTTCTTTTGGGTTGTTGTCTCTCTTCTCCCTCATGCGTTATACGTCCATTGTTTTTCGACGTCTGATTGTGGGTATGTGTGTACTCACCCTATCATGGGTTGGTGCCAGTACATATGCATCAGGACCTGATATGAGGAGTACGAGTAGTGAGGAGTATGCTGTTGCTTCATTTCTTGCAGATCAATCGCATCTTGCACCAGATGACGTTTGCGTTCTTGCTGATACGTGGGTGCTACTTCCTCTTGAAGGACTCACGCATGGTACTATCGTTGGCGGTAATTTTCCCATTGATTATCAATTTGGTCAGGAAGCGCGCGTTGCGTTGTATGATATATTTATACAAGAAGATATAACATCTGAAACAGTACAGTCATTATTTGATATAACAAAAAAGGCACATTGTTACCTTGTCCTTCCAAATAAGTTGTCAGAAGACCGCGTAGAAAAAATTTCTATTTTGCTCGATACCTTGCCAGTTGCCTATCCAGGATTCCGTATATGGGATGTTCGAAAACCGCCCTTGAATTTAGGCGCATTGTAGGTTATGCTACAGAGGTATTGAGTAGTAATATGCTTTTATATGAAAGATTGCATCTTTTGTAAGATCGTTGCCAAAGAAATTCCAAACTATACTGTATATGAAGACAATCATGTCTTGGCTTTTTTGGATATACATCCACGGACAAAAGGACATACTATCGTGATTCCAAAAGTACATGCGGAAACAATTTTTGATTTCAATGAAGAAATTGCAAAAGATCTTCTTCCTGCAGTAAAAAAAACTGCAGAGCGTATCGAACATGTGTTGCAGCCTGACGGCTACAACATTGGATGGAATCATGGTGATATTGGTGGACAAGAAGTACCACATCTTCATATACATATTATGCCACGATGGGAAGGTGATGGCGGTAGCAACATGCATGGTATTGTGAATCATCCTGGAGAGGTATCTGTTGAAGATGTCGCTGCGTTATTTGTATTATAACTATGCCAAAACATTTGAAAAAAATCAGTGAAGAAGTGATTCATGAAAATCCGTGGACAATGTACAAACATGATGTGTACGAAAAACCAAATGGTGAAGAAGGGAATTATTATTATCTCGAAACGCCAGCAGGATCTTCGTGTATTGTTCCGGTGATGCCAGATGGAAGGATTGTGCTTGTGTTGCAACATCGATATCTTTCGGATAAGCAAAGTATAGAGCTCCCCTCTGGAAAAATTGAAGAAGGGGTGACTGCTCTTGAATCGGCGCAAAAAGAATTGCGAGAAGAAACTGGATGGGAGGCAACGGACTGGATAAAAGCAGGTGAGTTCAATCCTGCCAATGGCTACCTAAAGACAACTGCGCATGTCTTTATTGCAGAAGTAACAGAACAAAAAGAACAGCAACTCGATGATACGGAAGATATCGATGTATTGTATCGACGACCAGATGAATTTGAAGATATGATAACGCGTGGGGATATTTCAGACGGGTATACGATGGCTGCATGGTCACTCGTTCGACATCGTTTTTTTGATCTACAAGACAATACGGCATAATGTAATCTTTCTGTTTTATGAGAGACGAACCGTTTGTTACCATATATCGCTTTCACAAAGATGATACAAAAAAATCTCGCATTCTCGAATCGGTTCGTGTCGGTGGTGTGTATATCACACGGATGATTATACGTCCGAGGGCAACTATCGGAAACCTTTATTTTACAAAGACCAATATGGTCTTTTTTGTACAAAGTGGAAACCTCGACGCAACATTTATTCAGCCGAGCAGTGGACAAGAAAAATCATTTCATCTTGAGCCTGACAGTGGCATTATTCACGTGCCACCACATGTGGCATTTGGGATAAAAAATACACAGGACACGGAGAGTATTTTGGTCTCTTTTTCTGATAGGCCATTGCATGATAGGGATGATGATGTGCCGTTTGAGGTATTCACAGTTTGAATCTTCCTTTTGTTCATGGTAGTATAATTTTCTATGAAACTTCTTGTGACCGGCGGTGCCGGATTTATTGGATCAAATTTCATTCACTATTGGCTGAAACAGCATCCAGAAAACAATATCGTCAATCTGGATGTGTTGTCATACGCTGGAAATCTCGAAAATCACGTATCTATTGAAGGAAATGAACACTATCGATTTGTAAAAGGTGACATTACCGACAAAGATGTGGTGTTTCCTTTGGTACAGGATGCTGACATCGTTGTTCATTTTGCGGCAGAAACACACGTGGATCGTTCTATTTTGGATCCTGCCGTTTTTGTGCGAACCAATGTCATGGGAACACAAGTACTTCTCGAAGCGGTGAAGGAATATGGTACGCGCTTTCATCATATTTCTACAGATGAAGTATTTGGAGCACTCGGACCGAACGATGTACCATTTAATGAGCATACCAAATATGATCCACGCAGTCCGTACTCTGCAAGCAAAGCTGGTGCGGATCATCTTGTGCGTGCATATTTTCATACCTATGGTATCCCCATGACGATTTCCAATTGTTCCAACAATTATGGTCCGTACATGTTTCCAGAAAAAATGATGCCACTGTTTATTTCAAATCTTCTTGAAGACAAAAAAGTGCCGGTGTACGGCGATGGATTGCAAGTCCGTGACTGGATCCATGTGGATGATCATGCTCGTGGCGTAGAAGCTATTTTAGAAAAGGGAAAGATAGGGGAGACCTATTGTCTTGGTGGCAATGCAGAAAAGAAAAATATTGACATTGTAAAATTGCTATTGACCTATCTTGGCAAAGATGAATCATATATTGAATACGTCAAAGATCGACCTGGGCATGATAGACGCTATGCCATCGATTTTTCAAAAGCGACGAGAGAACTTGGTTGGGAACCACACATTTCATTTGAACAAGGATTGAAAGAAATGGTTGAATGGTATGTCTCAAATCAAGAGTGGGTGGCTCGTTGCAAAAGTGGTGATTATCAAGCGTACTACGATGAATGGTATAATAAAACTTTAAAAAAATAATATGAAGATTCTCATTATCGGCGCAAACGGATATATTGGTACACGGTGTCTCGAAGCATGGGATGGCGCTGTTGCAGCAGAAGGTCACGTACATACAAAAGAAGATGTGCTCTTACTCATCGACAAACATCAGCCAGATGTTGTGTTGAATGCTGCTGGTGTTCGTGGAAAACCAAATGTTGATTGGTGCGAGGACAATCAGATGGAAACCATTGTGGGGAATACCCTACTTCCTATTGTTCTTGCAGAAGCCTGTCAGGAACGTGGTGTATATCTTCTTCATATTGGATCTGGGTGTATTTTCTATGGAGATTCTGAACATGAAGATAAAAAATGGAGAGAAGATGATTTTGGAAATCCTATTCCTGTATATTCTCGTGCAAAATGGGCCGCAGATCTTGTTCTTTCTACATTGCCTCAGACGGCGATTGCACGTATTCGCATGCCAATAGATTGGATGCCTTCAGCACAAAACATGATTGATAAACTTGCAACATATCCAAAAGTGATTGATGTAGAAAACAGTGTGACCATTGTCGATGATATGATCGATGTGTTTCATCAGCTCATGGAGAAAAAAGCAACGGGTATTTTTCATGTCACAAATCCTGGAACGTTGAAACACAAAGAAATTGTTGCACTTTACGAAAAGTATGTTGATCCAACGCATACAAATGAATGGATTGATAATGATGACCTTGTGAAGCAAGGACTCGCAACAAAAGGACGATCAAATAATTTTCTTTCATCCGGAAAATTGAAAGAGCTTGGGATAGAGATGCGAGAAGTCCATGAAGCAATGGAAGCAACGATGAAGAAGTATGCAGAGTTGAAAAAACAAGGCGTGCAGAGTGCGGAAGGACCGAGTTGTTAGTGTTTACTTTCAATTAAAGAAAAACAGTCTATACAGGCTGTTTTTTGTTGTATAGAGCTACGGCTTGAAAAATAGCTCATTTTTCGCTATACTATGCATAGTATGGACTTATCTATTGTTACCGTAACTTGGAATTCAAAAGAACGTATTGGCGAACAAATACGGTCTGTTCAAGATGGCTGTACGAATATTTCAGGCGAAGAAATTGTTGTAGACAATGGATCGTCAGATGAAACGGTAGCATTCATGAAAAAAGAATTTCCACATGTTACCGTGATTGTAAATACAGAAAATAAAGGATTTGGTGCGGCAAATAATCAGGGATTGGCAAAAGCGACAGGGGATTATGTGTTATTCCTCAATCCTGATATGCGAGTTGAACCGGGAAGTTTGGATACGATATTTGAGTGGATGAAAACACATAGTGATGTTGGCATTGCAAGTGTAAAATTGGTTGATGTACAAGGGAAATTTTCATGGGAAGCCTCACCTCGACGATTTCCAAAATTTTGGGAACAGCTTGCCTTGGTTTTGAAATTGCCACACTTGTTTCCTCATATGTTGGACAACTATCACATGCGTGATATGAATCCGGATGTTGAGCAAGATGTGGATTCTGTTCGTGGCGCATTTATGCTCATGCGACGAGATTTTTTGGAAAAAACAGGGTGGGCATTTGATCCACGGTATTTTATTTGGTACGAAGACGTGGATATTTGTCGCGAAGCACATCGTCATGGATTTCGTGTGGTGTATACCCCAATTATTTCATGTGTGGATTATGTCGGACAAAGTTTCAAAAAACGTGATACACTGTGGAAACAAAAACAATTTACCAAGAGCATGCTCGTGTATTTTCAAAAATGGGAACCGTGGTATGTGTGGATGTGGATCGCTATGGTGAGACCTGTGGGGGTTGCATTCGCATGGACAAATGATTTGTTTCATTCAAAAAAATAATTGACGAGCGTTTATGAAAAAACTTACTGTACAACTCGTCACGTGGAATGGAGAAACATATATTCCATATCTTTTTGAATCGCTTGCAAAGCAGACGTTTACGGATTGGAAATTAGTAGTATTGGACAATGCGTCTGAAGACAAAACGCTTGCAAACATACGAGAGGCAATTGAAACACAGCAATTATCAAATTTTCAGATTACTGAGTCACCAACAAATAGTGGCTTTGCTGGTGGACACAATGCCTTATTTCAAAAAACGCAGGGTGAATATGTGTTGCTTCTCAATCAGGACATGTATCTCATGCCGGACGCTTTTGAAAAAATGGTGTTGTTTCTGGATACGCACGACGATGTCGCTGCTGTGAGTCCTCGACTCATGAAATGGGATGTTGATAGCATATCATCCAAAGATGATCTTCAAAAAAGTTTTACAGATACAATTGATTCTCTCGGTTTGAAGGTATTCCGCAATAGGAGAGTCATTGAAAAATATGCAGGGAAAGAATGGAGTACGGTAAAGCCAAAGATGAACATGTCGTTTCATGCAGAGCGGTTTCGAGAAGATGGTATGGCGCTTGAGGTATTTGGTGTGTCTGGCGCTTTTCCTATGCTTCGCCGTTCAGCAGTATCTGCTGTTACTTTTTCAGATGGAACATTTTTGGACAGTGATTATCATGCGTATAAAGAAGATGTTGATCTTGCATTTCGATTGCGCAGTGCTGGATATCGTTCATTTGTATTGCTTGAAACCATTGCCTATCATGATAGATCTGCTGCAGGGCAAGAGGATCTTGGTCATATCGCTGCAACAAAAAATAAGAAAAAACAATCCTCGTGGGTCGCCTATCACAGTTACAAAAATCATTTGATGACGCTCTACAAAAATGAATATTGGCAGAATTATTTGCTTGACGCGTTTTTTATAACATGGTATGAGTTGAAGAAGTTTGGATGGTTTTTGTTCTTCAAACGATCTGTATTGAAAGGATGCAGCGAAATATGGATACTTAGAAAGGCGTTGAAAAAGAAACGATTGGAAATCAAACAGAAACGTCGTGTATCGTGGAAAGAATTACGAGCATGGTGGAGATAACTCTATGAAAGATATTGCTATTGTTATCGTCAATTATAAAATGAAAGACCTCATCGACCGCTGTCTTGAGACCTTATTTTGTGATGTTGAGGGAGATGGTCTCGATATCGATATCATCGTGGTGGACAATCATTCTGAAGATGGTGTTGAAAAGATGTTGAAAGAAACATATCCAACTGTGCGTGTTGTGTCGCAAAAGAATAATCCAGGATTTGGGACATCTCAAAATGTTGGGTTGTCGTCTCTTGATGCTCGATACTATTTTGCATTGAATCCTGATACAGAGTTTCTTCCGGGACAACACACGATTCGTCGGCTGTATGATTTCATGGAACGACATCCAAAGATTGGTATGGTCGGTCCAAAAATTGTGTATCCAGATGGATCATTGCAGTATTCCTGTTGGCGATTTCCGTCTTTCTTCCAGCCATTTTTCAATCGTACAAAACTTGGAAAATCATCACTCGGAAAAAAGCATTATGATTATCACATGATGAAGGATTTTGATCATAAAAAAACAATGCCTGTGGATGCGATTATGGGATCAGCCATGTTTGTCCAGGGTGAAGCTATGAAGAATGTTGGTATGTTTGATGAACGTTTTTGGATGTATTTTGAAGATATCGATTGGTGTATTCGTATGTGGGAAGCCGGATGGCCTGTGTACTACGTACACGATATTGTGTTGCAACATTTGCATGGTCGAGGTTCTGCAAAAGTACCTGGGCTTATCAATGCTTTTTTGAAAAATAAATTATTTCGTGTTCACATCCAAAGTTGGCTCAAATATATGTGGAAATGGCGTGGAGAACGAAAATATTATTCAGATAACAAAACATTTATATGAAGATATATCCAAAAGTGGGCATTGTCTATTTGCTTTATTATCATAATGAATCATATGTTGATGACATGGTGTCTTCAATAAAAAAGCTTTCTTATCCAAGAGATAGGATTGAGTTGATTATTGTGGTAAACCTACATCCAAAAGAAGGATCGTTTACTCACTATATAGAAGATACCGTGATGCCATTGTCTGAAAAAGAATTGCCACGAGTGACAATATTATCTCAAACTGAAAATCTTGGATTTGCAGGAGGAAATAATGTTGGGACGGAATGGGCTCTCGAACACGAATGTCCGTATGTGTTTTATCACAACAACGATGGGTTCATGGCTTCCAATGCTCTTGAGCCGATTGTTGACGCTATGGAAGCAGACAAGACTATTGGTGCAGCACAGTCACTCATGTTGTTGTATCCAGAAACAGACTTGGTAAATAGTGCAGGAAATGTATATCAATATCTCGGTTTTGGATATACCGATGAATATCGAACACCAGTAAAAGAACTTGATTTGCCGCCGATAAAAGATGTAAATTATGCGAGTGGTGCAGCTCTCATGGTACGAGCAGACCTTATAAAAAAATATGGGATGTGGGATCATGATTTTTTTCTCTATCATGAAGATCTTGAGTGGTCATTGCGTTTACGTGCAGTTGGATATCGAATTGTCTTGATTCGAGATTCTGTTTTTTATCATAAATATCAATTTAGCAGAAGTATTCAAAAGTTTTATTGGATGGAGAGAAACCGTATTGGTGTCATGCTGATGTATTACAAAATCCCTACATTCATTGTTCTCTTTCCTGTGCTTGTCGCAATGGAACTCGGGTTATGGGTATTTGCTTTTTTGGGGGGCTGGGTGTCCGAACATAAAAAAGTCTATGTGTATTGGATGAAAAAAGAACATTGGAAGCTTTGGCTTGGTAAACGAAAAAAAATTCAAAAGATGCGCACCGTATCAGATCGTATGTTATTGAAGAACGCTGTTTCTGGTATTCACTTTCAAGATGCCTCGGTTGATAAACCAATTGTCAATTATGTTGGGAATCCCGTGTTGGCGTTGTATTATTGGGTTATTGTCAGATTGATTATTTGGTGGTAATGTCTGTCTTATGCGAATAAAAAAAGCCATTCTTACTGGTGGGGGACGCGCGACACGCTTGCATCCAATCACCACGACAATCAATAAACATCTTCTTCCTCTTGCAAACAAGCCAATGATTTTTCATGCAATTGAAAAAGCGGTTGAAGCAGGCGTGACTGATATTTTTATTAATATTAATCCTGGAGAAACAGAACTCCAAAAGGCTATTGGCGATGGAGGACACTGGGGAATCAATGTTACCTTTTTTGAACAAACAGGTGGACCACAGGGAATCGCGCATGTGGTAAACGAGGCAAAGAAATTTATAGGAGATGATCCTTTCATGTTTTATTTATCCGACAACGTGCTTCTTGGTAATTTGACTGACATGTTTGATGAATTTGAAACGAGTGGAATGGATTGTATGCTTGCACTTTCTGAAGTAGAAGATTCTAGATCATTCGGGGTTCCTGTTTTTGGAGAAGATAATAGACTTATTGATGTTCTCGAAAAACCTCAGAATCCTCCAAACAATTTTGCCGTAACGGGGATTTATCTCTATGGACCAAACGTATTTTTTGATGCGTTTGATAATATAGAAAAAAGTGCTCGTGGTGAATATGAAATTTCTAGTATTCATTCATATTTTCTCAAGCAAGGAAAACATGTTGGGTACAAAGAAATCACAGGGTGGTGGAAAGATACAGGGAGACCTGAAGATTTGCTTACGTCAAATAGACTTTTGCTTGAACAACTTGAACCAGAACCTGTGCCGTCTGGTGTTGGTATTGATGAGACTGTATATATTGATGGCATTGCACATATAGGGATGGGGGCGCAGATAGGGAAAGGTGTAACGATTCGTGGCCCTGTCCTTATCGGAGAAAACTGTGTTCTCGAAGATGCTGAAATCGGTCCAAATGTGACCTTGAGTCAAGGATGTTCTATAAAAGGTGCAAGCATACGAGATTCAATTATTTTGGACAATACCGAAATTCATGCACCGATGCGTATTCGTGATAGCATTATTGGAAAAAACGTTCGACTTATCAAACAAGATGGTGGACCAGAAGGACATCAGATGATTGTTGGTGATAAGACTGTGATAGAAATGTAGCACAATATTTACTCTGTATAAAAAAACATTCGGAATATTCCGAATGTTTTTTTATACAGTATGTCAGGCGTGTTTACATGCCTGTAATCACACATGCAACTGCACCTTCAAATTTGATTTTGGATTCAAGAGCCTTCTTCAGCCCAGCAACGGAAAGTGCACTGTTTGGCGAGATATCACTGTTTGTCGTTTGCTTGACAAGTTTTTGTGCTGCTTCAATTTCTTCATCATTCACAATCCATCCTTTGCCGTGTGTTTGCTCTATCACACTCACAAGCGCTAGTTTTCTGTGTGCGATATTATCAACAATAGCACCTGCAACAGAACTATCTGTATCTTCTCCTGTGGCACCAAGCGCTGTGGCGATAGGATGACACGCTGTTGTTTGGACAATATGCACCTGTGTTGTTGGTTGTTCTTTTACAAATACTTCTGCTAATGCTTGTGCTGTTGTTCCCGAAGATGTTGGAATGAATACCGCTATGAGATCTGGTATTTTCATGAGTTCATACGCAAGTTCTTGATAGCCTTCGAGTGCAAGATCATCTGTTGATTGTCGAAGTGATGTTGCTATTTTTTCTTTATCGAGTTGGAACGTTTCTTGCTTTGGACGTTCTACTTGTTCTAGGGTAATTCCTGATGCTTGTTTTTCAATTTCAGTATGCAAGTCTTGAAGTTTTTTTTCATCTATATTTTTTCCGACAAACACTTGTAGTGTAATCTGTTTGTTAGGATTATTCTGATTATGTTTCACTGTCATGCGAATTGCTGCAAGTGCTGCATTTCCAGAACTTGAAATAACAAAATTACGGATACCATCTCGTTTGATATACGTCTTGATCATCTGTGGGATTGAACGTCCTTTATGAGAACCATAGGGGTGTTCATCTTCACGTTTTAAAAAAATACTCTTGATACCTAGAGATTTTGCAAGTTTTGGATATGATTGTTGAGGTGTTTTCATCTTAGTGACAATTAGGTAAAATGTCAATTTGGCTTGTTTAAGACGTATTTTCTTATCAACTAGTTGCCAAGTCGCCGAATATCTGCTATCCTATCATTCATTGAGCTTTTAACGCAACTTTTATGAAACTTACGTGTAATGAATGCAAAAATGATGTTGACCTTACGCTGCACAGTGATCTTGCTGTTGGTGATATGGTAGAATGTCAGATATGTGGTATCACTCTTGAAATCACGAACATTGATGAAGATACCGTAAAAGCTGAGATTGCTGAAGAAGGAAAGTAACAGTACGTACGCTTACTTGCTTACTCTGCTTACCAGCTGATCAATCATACCACGGAATCCATGACTTCCAAGGAAGGCGATAACATCGCCTTTTTTTGTATTAGTTAGGAGATACTCAATAAGACGTTCATCTTCATCTATATAGTGAACAGACGTATGTGTGTGTGCAATAGTTTCTGAAAGTTCTTTGCCGTACACTGGTTGGTCCATATCATCTTCATCCACTTTTACTTGCGAGAGTCTTGGAATAATCACCTCATCCGCACTGACAAAAGCGTTGTCGTAGCCGGGGAGTGATGCTGATTTTCTGTTGCCAGTGTTTGGTTCAAACACGACAATGAGTTTTCCGTTGTAAAGTTTTCTCACACTCTCTAACACCTTTTCTGCTTTTGTAGGAGAATGTGCAATGTCATCAAAGACAGTGATATCTCCATCAAAACGTTTTTCCAGTCTGCGCTTGATATTTTTATATGTTGCAAGATATTGGATGATATCTTCTGGTTCGATACCGAATTGGTGTGCCATGACAAAACAGCCAGTTATATTGTCGGCCATGTAGTCGCCAAGGCTTGACGTTGTAATGTTGTACGTGTTCAAATTGTTGTAAATGGTGAAAGAGGTCCCATGTTTTGTTGTCTCGACATTGTCGTAGCGATATTCATTTTCCTCACTTTTTCCGTAAGTGATAATGTGGCAATTAGTCAATTCGGTAATTTGTTTTTGTACTTTTTCAGACACCACAAGACATCCATCTTTTGGAAGTCCTTTGACAAGTTTTTCAAATGCTTCTACATAGCTTTCTTCTGTCGGATAAACATCTGCATGATCCCAGACAACGGATGTGAGAAGGAGATGTGTAGGGGAGTAGTGAAAGAATTTTGCGTCATTGTCCCAGCGTGCACTCTTGTATTCATCGCCTTCCAGAACAGAATAGTCACTATCGCCAATGGTTGCGGCAGGAATATCATTGATGCTGACGCCACCAAACATGTAGCTCGGGTCAAAGCCAGCTTCGAGCATGACCCAGGCGAGGATAGATGCACTGGTAGATTTTCCGTATGTGCCTGCGACAACAACAGAATTTTTTTGAACAAAATCTTTTGCAATGGCTTCTGGATAGGATAAATATTCTAACTTCTTTTCTTGCACGTATTGCCATTCAGGATTTTCAGATCCAGCAACATTGCCAACTATCACAACATCAGGATCACCGTCTGCGGTCATCTTGTCGACATGCCAGCCTGGATAGTATTCAATACCAGCTTCTGTCAGGTTTGTCGAAACAGGTGGATAAAAGCCTTTGTCACTGCCGGTGACTTTGTATCCCTTTTTATGATAGGCGATTGCGAGGGCGCTCATTGCCACACCGCAGATGCCGATGAAGTGGATTTTTTTATTTTCGGATTTCAGATAGTTACATTTATGTAAATGATTAGTGTATAATTTCTGATTTATTTTCTGGGTAAATAGTTGATTCAAACATATGTTGGTTTGATCCCTTTAACGTAATATCGGATTCATCCCAATTGAAAATTTCTTTTCCTATTTTCTTCGCCCAGGCAATAAGTTTTTTATTTCTGGTGGTAAAACTGTAAAATATAGGAGTATTCGATTCATTTGCTCTATCTTGTAAATAAGATTTAGCTTGTCCATATAAAATTCTTGTTTCATGTTCCTCACGATCTTTTATAGAACCTACTCTTTCAATATATGATGTTGCACGTGATTTTTCTGAATGAAACGTTAAGATTAAGTTTTTTGATCCTAAGGAAAATATAACTTCTTGTTCTTTGGATTGTTCGATTTCTTTTGGTTCAAACATCGAAGGATGTTCATGGTAACCTGCCTCTATAGTCATAATATTTTTTTCAACTCCTCCTCATCTTCTTTCCACCTCTTTCCATCAAACCACTCCATGCCAGAAAACTGCAACTTGTAGACATCACCTGGACGCTGAAACGAACCGAGGTAGATGTATTTTTTGCCTTGTTCTTTTGCGTACTCTACTGCACGGACCATCATGCCCATGCCTAAGTTAGGTATTAGCTCAGAGGTATTAGGTGATAGGTTATAAAATGGATAGGAGTAGTGCAATATGTCTGTTGTTTCCACGGCAATACAGTAGCCGACTTGGTGAAAAGACTCCTCCCTTAACAGGGGAGGTTGGGAGGGGTCTTTAGCACCTCTTAGCGTTGTTTGTTCTGTGATTGGCAGTTCACGACTTCGTTCGACCCCCTCTAACTCCCTCTGATAGGGGGAGGAATATACAAAAAGTCGGTTGAAATCATCTCGCTTGCCAGTCAACAATTCTTTTACTTTATTTGCACTAAATGTTCCATCACCGAATTTTTGTTCGTAAAAATATTTTCCCATTTTTCCTATCTCCCAAGAATATTTAGCGTAGGGAAGTGAGTGAACCTTGAGTTCTAGTCCTTCTGTTTTTCGTAAAATACGTTTGTTTTCGCTCGAGAGTTCAAACTTTGAGAGATCAATGCGGATGCTTCTCGTCTGTTGCATCATACCATTTTCTGGACGTACACAAACAAAACCACGATCGTACATCGAGGAAATGTTTGCTGCGGAAAAATCTATAATTTTTTCTTCTTTCCACTTTAAATATTCTGACATAATCCAGATGTTTCAGAATTAGAACAACGCAATCCAAATCGCAAGCATCACGACCGCCATATGTACAAACCAAAATCGCATGACGACTTTTTCTTCACTCCATCCTCGTAGCTCAAAGTGGTGGTGAAGAGGCGCCATTTTGAAAATGCGTCTACCTAGAAAATAGCGACCAAGGAGTTGAACGAGGACGCTGGCAAGTTCTACATAAAAAATAAATCCGAGCAGTGGCAAGATCAGCATGTTGTTTATAACAATGGCATTGATCGCAAGAAGAGCACCGAGGCCTAGCGAGCCGGTATCACCCATCTGAAAGCGAGCTGGCTTTACATTGAAGTATGTGTAGGTAATAAGTGCACCGACCGTCATGGTGTTGAGAATCATGATTTCTTCATAGCCTCCGATCCAAGAAAGAAGACCTAGGGCGACAAACGTGGTGATAAGAGCACCTCCTGCAAGTCCATCCATGCCGTCTGTGAAGTTTACTGCATTGGCCGATGCCATCACAAAGAAAATAATGAGTGGCATGATCCACCAGCCAATATTGATAAATCCATCAAAAGGAATATGTATTTCTTGCCAATGTTCCCCAAGTTTGAAATAGACCCACCACGCGGTGATGCCGCCAGCAACGAATTGCAATAGAAGGCGTTCATGGACGTGAAGGCCTTTTCCTGGATGAGAGCCGAGCCAGAGGGATGTACGCTTGAATGCTGTCCATGGAAGGGTCAGGGAGAGCCATATTCGTTGTTTCCAGTCTTTGTGTACATGAATGAGACGAATTGTTTGGCTTACTTTCCGAAGACGGCGTTTTTTTCCATAAATATTCATGACATCATCGATACCGCCGAGGAGAGCGGCGAGGAGCATGACGCCAATAGGGACCCAGGTGAAGCTTCGTTCCCAGTTAAAGGCAATTGTGAGTACTGTCACAGTAATAATGACAACCAGGCCTCCCATAATAGGAACGCCGGATTTACCCTGTCTGCTTTCTATCCCTAGGCTCGCATCGTATTCAGAACGGCGGGTAATTTTGTATTTGTAGAGCAATTTTGTGAGGAGTGGGGTCCAGAGGAAAGCCACTGTACACGACAAAAGGCCATAAAAAATGGCCGTTTTGAGAAGCTCTAGTTGGGTAGGATCTATGTTCATACCGTAGCTACTATAGCAGAATGTCCCTTATATTTCAACTTCCCTCTCTTGACAAGTCTGAAATTCTGTTCTATAGTGTTTCACGTGAAGCGGTCTTCACGGGTTCCTCCTGTCCTTTGGCATCGACGTTGGTTGCGACTAGTTATCCTTCCGGCGTCGATGTCATTTTTTTTCAGTTGAGGAACACCCTCCAGGGCACAGCGTAGCTGCATATTGTAGCTCTGTGCCCTGGGGAACATGCAATTTTTTACAGGTAAAAAGGCAATTGACGCCTTTTTTTGTTTCTAGCTAGACTTTTTGGCTCAGTTGAGCTATACTCCTCTTACAATTTTTAATAAACTTTATGCTTTGGCAAGATCTCACTCTTACTGTTGTAAGTATTATATTATCACTGGCAATGCTTCCACAGCTATATCACGGATATACGCAGAAAAAGGGGTATATGCATCATGCAACATCAATTCCCACTGTATTGGGATTGTATGTGCTTTGTTTTGTATATTTTTCTCTTGGTTTGGTATTTTCTACGGTAGTGACGTTTTTTACTGCGACAATGTGGGTTGTTCTTCTTATGCAGCGTGTGAGATATGGTGATGGGACACGATGCAAAAAAGTCAATCTGAAAGTACACTATTCATTTTCAGAAAAAGAACAGCAAAAGTTGGATATCGTGGTGAATAAGGTAAAAGAATTATTTGCTACCCGTCCGGATAAGGTGCATGGCTTTGATCATGCAGAGCGTGTCGCCGCCAATGCTGCGTTCATCGCAACACATCAGGGAAAAGACGTCCTCATGCCGACGCTTGCCGGATGGTTACACGATATTGGAAGAGCTATTGAGGAACATCCAGAAGATTTTCCTCAGTTTGATCATACAAAATCACATCACGAGCTGTCGTATGAATTGCTGCAAGAATGGTTTCGCACTGATGACGGATTTGCAATGTTTATTGATGAAGAAAAATTGGAGCTTTTGTATGATGTCAGGAATCATTGGAATGATGAAGCAGATAAGTATGCGAGTGCATACATTCTTCGTGATGCAGATAAGATAGATGGACTTGGTGAAATAGGTTTGCAACGACATCATGAGCATACAAAAGGAAATTTGAAAAAAGCACACATGGGATTGCGACTGCGATATGAATGGTTGTGTCACTTCAAAACAGATACTGCCAAACGTCTCAATGAAGAACGTGATTTGATTGCACCGTTTGAAGCAGAACGAACACGACTGTTGAAGGATAACATAACATCCGTAGAACTATAATATGAAAA
>MNVD01000004.1 GCA_001871445.1 Candidatus Magasanikbacteria bacterium CG1_02_41_34 | reverse complement strand
GTCGGTATACGTTTGTCGTTTCCAAACATACTCACGAAATAATTGCATAGATGTCTTTTGTTGCCTTCGTTTACTTTGAAAATATTTTTCACAATGTGTACATTTGTACATCTGCACACCCCTTCGGCGACCATTTCTTTTCGCAATCATTTTCTTGCAAAATATGCATTTTTTTATGATTGATCATAGTTTTTAGTTATTTTTTCTCTATACTATGCCACAAATTGCACTTTTTAGCCGACCGTTTTGTCCATTAAGTCTTTTTTGTTGATATAACCAATCGCGGTGTTCAGTCAAAAGGAGAGGGACATGGCAGAGGCACCCAAAGTGAGTAATACATCCTCCGAGGATGTCGGCGGTGTGACGGTCACTGCGCCAGGGGTCACCGTGGCGCTGGCTGTAGAGGATGGTGCACATGTGTTGAGCATCCGTGTGCTCGTCCCGAATGAACTAGCGCCAGCGTTCCTCGCGATGCTGACTCAGGAATCGGCACTTCAGACGACCGATTCCTCTGACTGGCGGAAGAAACAATCCATCTATGATAGGCTGCACGCAGTTTTCGCTCTGATCGGCAGGTATTTCCTGTAGTGGTCTGAGGTGGCGACTTTTGTTACAGTCCATGGCGCACATTGTTGCGCCGTGGGCTTTTCTTTTTTACAGCGTGATTTTTACCACACGATCTTTTCCTGAAAGATCTTTTTTTATATCTATGGTTGCCTTTGGAAAGATGTTTGAAATTATGACAGAAATTTTTTGCGTTTGTGACGGATCGATTTCCAAATAGGTTATAGGTTTTAGGTTATAGGTTTTTATTTGTCGGAGCAGCTCTTCGTACAGTGCAAGGCCATTGTTTTTAGCAACGAGGGCTGAGTGGGGTTCGTGCTGGATGGATGGTTCTTCATCAAATTGTGTTTGGGTGAGGTATGGAAGGTTTGAGGTGATGATGAGTTCAGAGTTCAGAGTTCTTAGTTCTTGGGTAAGGGGTTCTAGGAGGTTGCCGTGTTTGCATGTGATGTTGACGTTGTGTTTGTTTGCGTTTTGTTTTGCAATGTTCAGTACTTTTCTTGAAATATCTGTTGCGTAATACTTACGGATAATGGATAATCTTGATGTACGGATAGTGTGCAGAATAGAAATTGGGATACATCCCGTACCTGTCCCGACATCAATGAGAGTGATTTTTTGATTTTTTGATTTATCGATTTCTTGCAACACCTTTTCCACCATGAGTTCTGTATCTGGGCGTGGAATCAATGTGTGTTTGTTTACAAAAAAATTTAGGCCATAAAATTCTTTCTGACCAGTGAGATAGGCAAGTGGCATACTGTGTTTTCTTTTTTGTATGAGTCTACGAAATTTCCACGTTGCCAATTTTCCAATTTTTTCACCTCCGTGTGCAATCAAAAATGCACGTGGTGTATCGAGGACGTGAGCGAGGAGTAATTCTGCATCAAGGCGATCTATGTTTTTTGATGCGCTTTGCAGAAGTTGTGAGATCGAAGAAGAATGGAACACGAAGTGAACGGGTTAAACTAATGTGAACGGATATAACGTATTACGTATTATGCACGACAAACCACTTATACGCCATCCATCTCAGCGTAGTCTGCAGATGTAAGTTTTTCTATAATATCACTCAGATCGCCATCAAGAATAGTTGGGATATTATTCCAGTTTTCTTTGATACGATGATCAGTGATGCGGTCTTGTGGATAGTTGTAGGTACGGATTTTTTCACTACGGTCTCCTGTTCCTATTTGGTTATTTCGTTGTTCATCTTCTGCTGCTTTTCGTTTTGCCTCTTCTGCTTCGTAGATACGTGCAAGGAGAACTTTCATGGCGCTGGCACGATTTTTTATTTGGGATTTTTCATCTTGGCATTGCGCGACGATTCCTGTAGGTATGTGAGTCATACGAACCGCAGAGTATGTGGTATTTACGCTCTGTCCACCGTTGCCTCCTGCACAGTAGGTATCAACGCGGATGTCTGCTGGATCGACATGGATATCCTTTTCTTCTACTTCTGGCAATACGGCCACACTCGCTGTTGACGTATGAATACGCCCTTGTTTTTCGGTGTCTGGGACACGTTGTACACGGTGTACGCCCATTTCGTATTTCATTTCATGGTAAACGTTCTGCCCTTTGATTGTAACAACGACTTCTTTGTATCCGCCTTGCTCTGTGCGACTTTCATCAAGTAGTTCTACTTTCCATTTGTTTCTTTCTGCGTAGCGTGTGTACATCCGGAGAAGGTCTGCTGCAAATTGGGCAGCTTCGTCGCCACCAGCGCCAGCACGAATTTCGACAATCACATTTTTTTTATCCATGGGGTCGATAGGTCGGGTGAGTTTTGTGAGCGTTTGTTCCAATTCTTCTTGCGTTGTTTTGAGTGAGAACAATTCTTCTTCTGCCATCGTTTTCATGTCTTCGTCTTGTTCTGCTGCTATCATTGCTTCTGTTTCAGGGATATTCGTTTCAACAGATTGAAGTTTTTCAATAATCTCAACAGTTTCTTTGATTTCGCTATATCGTTGTGATACCTCTGCTAGTTTTTTTGTATCACCAATCACAGCTGAATTTTGGAGCTGTTGTTCGAGAGATAAAAATTCTTTTTTGAGATCGAGGTACTTTTGTTTCATATAATTTTGTAGAGTGGAAACTGGGTATAGGATACGGTATTTTTCTATATAAAAACAGACCGAAGAATGGTCTGTCTTTACGTACGAAGAACTATTTTTCTGTTGCGTCGTCTGCAGATACTTCTGTTGCTGGTGCTTCCACTGGGATTTCTATTGCTTCCGGAGTCTCAACAGGAGCTTCAACAACTGGCTTTGCTTTTTTTGCAGGAGCCCTCTCTTTTTCTTCTTGTTTTTTCAGAGCTACTTTTGCTTCACGTTTTGCCTTTTTGCCTTTTCGTTCTTTTGCTACAGCTTCTACGCGGTCCAATTTTTCTTTAAACTTGTCAACGCGTCCTGCTGTATCGACAAATCGTTCTTCTCCTGTGAAGAATGGGTGTGAGGCACTAGAGATTTCGATGTTGATCACATAATGTTCAACACCATTAATATCACGTGTCTCCTTTGACTTTAATGTAGATCGAGTAATAAATTCTGCGCCACATGAAGTATCTACAAAGATGACTGGGTGGACGCTTGGGTGAATGTCTGTTTTCATAGTGAAAATTCGAGAAATGACTGCTAAAATTGGAAATTTTTTGGACGAAATTTTGTGGCAGGACTATATCATGGAGAAGTACATATGTCAAGAGCAATGTGCCTGGAAGACATTGACATTCTGAGGAGAGGATGATACCATCTCTGGGCACTCTTGAATATTCGTTATTTTTCACCTATACTTTTATATATATGCAAACTCTACTCACTATAGCTCAAATGGTTTTGGGGATTCTCCTCATTGTTGTCATTTTGCTCCAGCAACAGGGAGCTGGGCTTGGTGCTGCATTTGGTGGAGGTGGTGGTATAGCATCTACTCGCCGAGGAAGCGATTTGGTACTGTTCCGAGCAACTATTGGTATCTCTATTGCTTTTTTTCTTCTTTCTCTCGTGCTTGTCATTCTCTAAATAGCGTCTTCCACGCAATGCGTGGTAAAGTCCTCGTGTCCATGTGCGTAGTATTTCTTTTTTGAAAAACGTTGTTCAATCACTCAAAAAAAAAGTTGGGCGTTCTCATGTTGTCACACCACTTGTTTCACACGACCATGATGTCACACTCATTCGGTCTCTTCGTGGAAAGCGAACGCCATCGATAAAACAATGGGCCATGCTTCCTGGATTGTTGAGTGTTCGCGAGAAACGATTGTTTATGTTTTCAGGAGTGGTATTTGCGTGTTCGCTTTTGTGGTTTGGGTATACTCTTTTGTCTACCCACCTCACGACCGTGCCTGCTGTTGGTGGACGATATACAGAAGCTGTTGTCGGTTCCCCTCAACGAATCAATCCACTCTTTGCTTCGACCAATGATACTGATGTTGATCTGACTCGTCTAGTGTATTCTGGGTTGATGCGACATGACAATTTTCAGCACCTCGTCCCAGATCTTGCGACAACACCGCCAGCAATTAGCGAGGACAAGCTCGTGTACACGTTTTCTTTGAAGCAAGATGTTCATTGGCATGATGGAGAACCGTTCACCGCAGATGATGTGATATTTACGTTCGATGCGATTCAGGATCCTGTGATCAACAGTCCGCTGCTTGTAAGTTTTCAAGGCATCAAAGTTGAGAAGCTTGATGAATATACGGTTCGTTTTACATTGGCTGAACCATTTCCTGCATTTCCTTCTTCCCTTACTGTTGGTATCCTGCCAGAGCATGTATGGCAGGGGATATCTGCAGAACAATTGCGACTTTCACCAAAAAACACACAACCAATTGGTACCGGGCCATACAAATTTTCTAAATTGCTAAAGGATGATAGTGGACGAATTGTTCGATATGAACTTTCTCGATTTGATGAATGGTATCGACAGTCACCGTATATCAAAGAGTTTGTTTTTTCATTTTATAATGCGTACGCAGGACCAGGTGGGGCAATTCAAGATTTACGAGAAAAGAAAGTTGATGGACTTCACTTTGTGCCATATGATTTGAGAAGCCAAGTAGCACGTAAACATTTGGTACTCCGTACGTTACAATTGCCACAATACACTGCACTCATGTTTAATCAATCTCACACGACGGTTCTCAAAGAACTTGATGTACGAAAAATGCTTTCTTGTAGTATTGATAAAGAACGTATACTCAGAGAAACCCTTGATAATGAAGGACAAATTATTCACAGTCCTGTATTACCTGGTTTTCCTGGGTATGATCCAGAACGAAAGACAGAACGGTGTGATATTGCCACTGCAAATGAGACTCTTGATAAAACCTATGATCGTCTTTCTGTCGATGAATATAGAACCATGTTGCTTGATGAAGAGATCGTGAGATATAAAGAATCTCTTGTCTCTGTATCTTCCACGCCAGAAGGTGAAGGCGTGAAGGAAGAGCGCACTGTTGATGTTCCAGAAGATGTGTTGCAACAAATGAAGGATGCCATTGAGACACGTATTGATCTGGCGCAACCATTTTACCGAGTCGATGATGATAAACATATTGTAACGTTGACTATTGTGACGAGCGATACGACTGAGTATAGCCAGGCAGCTCATATTGTTGCGAGTATGTGGCAGGAACTTGGTATTGTGACCAATATTTCTTTGGTACCTGCAAAAGATATTTCAAAACAAGTACTCAAAGAACGTAATTATGATGTCTTATTGTACGGCATGATTGTTGGTGAAGATCCTGATCAGTATGCCTTTTGGCATTCGAGCCAGGTAAATTTTCCTGGATTGAATTTGAGTCAGTATTCAAATAAAGAGATTGATAGTATATTGGAGGATGCGAGAGAAACAACCGATGGTGAAGCTGAAATTGCATTGTATATCAAATTTCAAGATCAGTTGCAAGATGATATACCCGCCGTATTTTTGTATATGCCTACGTACACCTATGCATTGAGTGATATCGTGCAAGGTTTTGATGTTTCTCGTATTTCTCATCCGGCAGATAGATTTAATAATATTGAATCGTGGTTTATCAAGACAAAAAAAGTGTGGAATAGACATGCTGGATCTTGACAATATTTTTACACTGTGGTAGAGTGTAGTACTTATTGCTTCTTCTTCTCTTCCAAAACCACGCCGAAGTGGTGAAATGGTATACACGCATGCTTCAGGTGCATGTGCTCGCAAGAGTGTGAGGGTTCGAGTCCCTCTTTCGGCACAAACATATACACATCTTTCTTCAATGGCATACCGCTTTTTTGGTGGTATGCATGTGTATGTCCTTTTATACAGACAGCGCAGTCATGATATTGCGTTTGTCACATGTACTTATTTTTATGACACAAGCCCCATCTCGGCCAACATCGGTCGAACATCGTGGTCGTGCGCCAAAAACAATTGGTCGCACTCCCGCAACGCACCGCACGTCTATGCACAAAATTGTAGGAAGAAATTCAGGAAAGCCATTGCCTAGTACTGAAAAAATATCTTTTTTAGGAAGACCAACGCAACATACTGAAAAACCAGCCTTCATGGGAAGGCCCATGGCAAGTGCCGAGAAGAAAACATTTTCAGGCAAACAACCGCGTCAATCACGAAGTGGTGGTTCACATTCAAATGCACGACCATCTCAACCTGCAGGTACTGGGTATGCATCAAAAGCAGGAGCTTCAAAAGTGCCACCTCTCAAG
The DNA here is from genome assembly GCA_001871445.1 of Candidatus Magasanikbacteria bacterium CG1_02_41_34. Classification (GTDB taxonomy): domain Bacteria; phylum Patescibacteriota; class Patescibacteriia; order Magasanikbacterales; family UBA922; genus UBA12086. The sequence goes on along the minus strand of MNVD01000004.1, from coordinate 28,006 downwards.
GCAGGTACGTTTCGTATTATTCCTATCGGCGGACAAGAAGAAGTAGGCCGAAACATGGTGATCTACGAATACGAAGACGATATTGTTATTTTGGACATGGGACTTCAGTTTCCTGAAGATGACATGCCTGGAATCGATTATATTATCCCAAATGTGAGTTATCTCGAAAAGAAAATAAAAAATATTCGAGGGGTTGTATTTAGTCATGGTCATCTCGATCATATCGGTGCAGCACCAATTCTTCTTGAAAAACTTGGGTACCCACCGATCATCGCGATGCCACTGACTTTGGCCATGATCAAAGATCGTGTGGAGGATTACAAAAAAGGAAGCGCAAAAAAATTGAAAACGATTACTGTAAAATCGATACAAGATCGTGTTCGTCTTGGAAAATTTCGTATTGGATTTTTTCAGGTAGAACATTCTATCATGGATGCGATGGGAACGATTATTGAAACACCGGTTGGAACAGTATTTCATCCAGGAGATTGGACTATGGAACGTGATGCCAATGATCATACACATGTTCACTACGATCAGCTGTTGAAAGAAAAACGGCCAAGTGTGCTCATGCTCGAGAGTCTCGGCGCGCTAAAAGAAGGTCGTCATGCAACACACGAAGAATTGTATGAAAATTTGTACAATCTGTTGAAAGACGCACCAGGAAGAATAATCATTGCAACATTTTCTTCACAAGTAGAACGTGTCAAATGGCTCATCGAAGCGGCAAATAAACTTGGCAAAAAAGTGGCACTCGATGGCTACAGCATGAAAAAAAATATCGAAATTGCGCGCGAACTCGGATATGTAAAACCTGCAAAAGAAACATTGATCGATGTTCACAATACAGATGATTTTCCTGAAAACAAAATTGTTATTGTTTGTACTGGTGCGCAAGGAGAAGAAAATGCAGTTTTGAATCGTATCTCAAGTGGCAACCATCGCAGTGTAAAATTGCGTAAAAATGATACAGTAGTATTTTCGTCCTCTGTCATTCCAGGAAATGAACGATCGATCCAACGTCTCAAAGATAATATTTATCGTCAGTGTGACAATGTTATTCACGGAGATCTAATGGATGTACACGTCAGTGGTCATGGAACACGTCGCGATATCATCGACATGATCGATCAGGTAAAGCCGGATTATTTTATGCCAGTGTATGGCAATCATTTCTTTCTCAAAGAAGCGCAACGCCTTGTGGTAAAACACGGTTATCCAGAAAACAAAACAATTGTCCCAGACAATGGTTCTATTATTGAAATGGATAAAGACGGACTGAAAGTATTGAAAGAAAAAGCAAACAGTGACTATGTCTTTGTTGATGGTCTTGGTATTAGTGATTCACAAAATGTTGTTCTCCGCGATCGACAGGTATTGGCAGAGGATGGTATGCTGGTCGTGATCGCAACGGTAGAATCAAAAACTGGCAAGCTGATCCAAAATCCAGATATCATTTCACGTGGGTTTGTATTCTTGAAAGATAATAAAGATTTGATCGAAGACATCCGTCACAAAGTGAAGAAGATGATTATCGCATCTGATCCAAAGACATGGGCAGATACAAATCAGATTCGTAATGATGTACGAGATAAAATTGGACAATTTGTGTTTACAAAAACACAGAAACGTCCGATGATTCTGCCTGTAGTGATTGAAGTGTAAAATCAATTAGCCATAAATCCCACAGAGACGTGATCTCGCCTTGTGGGATAATAAACATTTTTTGTATGGGAGAACATAGTGAAGGTGTGCCATTGTATATTGAAGAACCTTCGGATGGTTTGTCTAGAGAAAAGCCAGCAGCAGTACCTTCTTCACGTGTATATATTGGAAATATTGGTGGGGAACCTGTGGGAGGAAAAGATATGGGAGAAAACCCTGGAGAAGATGATTTTGGTGTATTGGAAATTCCAATGAGGGATGAAGACAAAGATGATAGCAAATAACTTTGTTATCCACACACCACTTTGACCAATCGTACGCTACATAGTAGAGTAGACTCATACAAAACGTATATGAATATTTCACGAACAAGCTACTTTTTCTGGTTTTATTTTCTGCCCATTTCCTGAGTAGTTTGTTTGGTATCCCAACATCTAGAAAAACTGCTCAGGAGGGCAGTTTTTTGTTGGTACAAGATATGAAAAAAAGAGGGGACATATCTTGTGTCAACAATCATGCTTTGAGGGGGTACACATGTTTGCTACACAACAATCGCATCTCATTCGGTGTCTCGAACTGCTTTGGTACTTGCGGCATATCGCTGTGTATACGGGGAAAAAGCCGGAGGAACTAGATCAACTTCAGGAGGTCCTGGGGTTGAACATGACCGATGTTGTTGGAGCATTGGATGGACAGCGGGCTTACGAGCTTCAGCTTCATGCGATGATGTACAGGTGAGAATTCCGTACATTGAATGACCATGCGTCGCGTGGTCATTCTGGATTCATCACTAGAGGGGGTGCGGGCGTTTCTTTGGAAACGCCCGCATTCTCACCAAAAAATCTTGTTTTCGTCTTCTATTCTTGCTAGAGTACTGGTATGAAAAAACTATATCGAAATACAAAAAAAGGAATACTGTTTGGGATTCTTGCGGGGATTGGTGACTATGTCAATCTGGATCCAACGGTTATTCGTATTATATTTTTAGTACTCCTTCTCGCCACGGGCGTGTTTCCTTTTGTTATTTTATATATTCTTGGACATTCCTTCATTCCGGTGAAACCACCGTACAATGTTGTGGATGAACAATAATTTTTATGCATTTTTCTGCTCGTACACATATTTCTCCATCACTCACGGTGGCCGTGAACAGTCTTGCACTCGAAAAGCGTGCTGCTGGGGAGCGTGTCTACAATTTGAGTGCTGGCGAACCAATGCTCGATACACCAGCGATAATTGGTGATGCAGCATATCAGGCGATTCGTACAGGCAAGACACATTATGGGCCTGTTGCGGGGATTCCAGCGCTTCGTGATGCCGCTGCGGTGTGGATGAATACGACGTATGGTACTCATTTTTCTCGTGCCGAGACCATCGTCACCGCAGGAGGAAAGCATGGTGTGAGTTTACTTTTCGATACATTGTTGTCACCGGGAGACGAAGCGTTGATTGTTGCACCATATTGGGTGTCATATATAAGTCAGGTAGAAATGGCAGGTGCGACGCCAGTGGTGATCGCAACCATAGAAGCGCGTGGATGGAAAGTACTGCCAACAGATATTGAAATGCATATCACACCACATACAAAAGTACTGATCTTGAATAATGGTTCAAATCCTACAGGCGTGTTGTATACCACCGAAGAATTGCAGGCAATACTCGACGTCGCAGCGGGGCATGACATTCGTATTATCTCTGACGAAGTTTACAGTGGTCTGGTATATGATGGAGCCGAATATATATCGTGTGCATCATTTGCAGAACATACCGATAGAGTGATTGTCGTGCAGAGTGTGTCAAAGCATTTTGCGATGACAGGATGGCGAGTAGGATTTGTGTTTGCCGATGAAGAGATTATTCGTGTGCTCACGACACTCCAAGGACAGACGACGTCTGGCGCGAGTACCATATCGCAGTGGGCTGCTCTCGCAGGTATTCAGGTGGCAGATGAGATTGTCCCAACGCATTGTGCTGAGATGCAGGCACGTCGCGATGTCTTTTGTCAGGCATTCACCGATGCATTTGGTGTGTCTCTGATGCCAGCGATGTCTGGGTTATATCAGTTTTTCCCTATTGCTACGTTTGGGAGTGCAGAGACAGATTCTGCAGCATTTTGTACCAGTGTGTTGGCGGACGCCAATGTTGCGATGGTCCCAGGAGTGGCATTTGGTATGGACGGCTATGTGCGATGTTCTTTTGGTGAGACGGCAACAGAGCTCAGAGCATCGATTGCTGCATTGCGCGCGTATCTTGTGAAGTAGGGTATATTTTGTTACAGTTGTTTCACCGCATCATAGTATAATCACTCATTGTCTTTTTATGAAAAAACCAATTATTTTGTCAGGCATGCAGCCAACAGGGAATCTTCATATTGGAAATTATCTTGGTGCGTTGAAGCATTGGGTAGATCTTCAGAATAGTGGCAAGTACGACTGTTATTTTTTTATTGCAGACTTGCATTCGCTCACTGGCGACATGACGGCAGAAGAACGACGTCGTCAGATCACCATGCTCGCAGCAGAAATTCTCGCTGCAGGGATTGATCCCGAAACATCAACATTGTTTGTCCAGTCGCATGTGCCTGCCCATACCGAGCTTGGGTGGATATTTGATTGTGTGACGTCAATTGCAGAGCTCGAACGCATGACGCAGTTCAAAGACAAGTCAGTGTCACAAGAAAAAAATATCAATGCTGGCCTTTTCACCTATCCAGCCCTCATGGCAGCGGACATTCTGCTCTACAAACCAGAAGCTGTGCCAGTAGGCGATGATCAGATACAGCACCTCGAACTCACGTGCGACATTGCAAAGAAATTCAACAAGCGATATGGAGATTTTTTCAAGGAACCAAAAGCCGTCCTGACAAAAACACCGAGGATCAAGAGTCTCCTCGAACCAACGAGTAAAATGAGCAAGAGCAAAGGCATGGGACATGTGATAGAACTTGCAGATGAGCCAGCCGTGATAGAAAAGAAATTGAAAAAAGCGGTGACAGCGACAGAAGGTGGCGAAGGTTCACTGGGCGTAGAAAATTTATTGTTGCTTCTTGAAAATTTCAGCACAGATGCTTCATACAAATCATTTGTTGCTGCAGAAAAAGATGGGTCGATTCGATATGGCGATTTGAAAAAGGCTGTTGGCGATGCTATCAGTACACACTTTGAATCATTCCGAACACGCAGAAAAGAACTCCTCGAGAATCACAATGAAATTGCAGATATTCTTATCAATGGCGCACATCGTGCGAGTGAGATTGCAAATAAGACATTGGCGGATGTGAGGAAGATGGTTGGGATTCGATAAGAACAAAGAGCTAGACTTATACACTCTTGATAGATTTTTATGGAGCAGGTATAGTGGCGGCCTATAAAAGAATCTATGAAAAACATATCTGTAGAAGAATTTAAAGAGATGCAAAAGAATGGAGAAGATTTTTTTCTTTTGGATGTTCGCACAAAATCAGAATGGGATGGGGGACATATCGACGGGTCGATACAGCTTTCTGTCAGTGCTGTCCAGGCACAGATAGAAAATATCATTCCAGACAAACATACACCTGTGGTGATCTATTGTGCGACAGGGAGCAGAAGTCTGATTGCTGCCACATTCATGCAGATGATGGGCTATACCGATGTGACGAATATGGAAGGCGGATATATGGAATATCGTTCTTAATGTGTATAAGGTCCTTGACCCATCTCATTTCCTCGTATATAGTACGTCTACTATGAAACACACATTCAATACCAATAATAATTTGAATACGCCCCTCGGGATGTAGGTTTCATGTACAACAATGAAATTGCTACGTCCCGAAAGGGACGTTTTGATTCTCATAGATTTTTCCGAGGTAGTTTCCGCCCAAGGTGGATCCCCCTTGGGCGGATAGTGGTATCCTCTTGTCATAGCAATTCATACAATATTCCGAGGTAGTTCAGTGGTAGAACGCAGCGCTGTTAACGCTGATGTCACAGGTTCGAATCCTGTCCTCGGAGCTCAAAAAAATCAGCTATATACGCTGATTTTTGTTTGACGAGTTCAAGGGGAAGGGGTACTATCGCTATATCTATTGTAGCAGTTTGACTCCACAGCCCTGCGGGACTATGGAGCCGGCTGAGATGATTCATAACTTTTTTTCTTCACAAGATGATGAAAAAATATTTGTATCGAATGTAGAAATGTTTGTGATAATTGGCGCGACTCTTCTGACTGTGTTCTGGGATCTCAATTTTGCCGTTGCTATTTTTACAGCATTCTTTTATTTTTGGAACAAGGTCTTCATGAAAAAGAAACCAATGTATGACCTTCAACCATATGTTGAAACTGAAAGTGGTATGGAAGAACTCTAATCATTCGAGATTTTTTCCTGTATAAAAGTAATATGTATCAGAAAAATTTGCCTTAATAAAGGCATTTTTTTCTTTTGAACAGAATGATACATCTCCTATGTTCATTTTGTATGTGTAGATATTCAAAAACTTGGTAACACAATATGTCACGAGTATATTTTCTGTGTATATAGGCATTTTTGCCTAAACTCTGCTGTATTATGCGTTTTTCATGGACAATGCAAAGTATATCTAGTAATATATACACACAAGTAATTGAGACATATGAAAATCAAAGAAAAAACAAAAGTATTAGAAATTACAGAAAAATTTGATATAAATATTATCTTTGCTCAAAGTTTGCTTTTAGCATCTGATGGGGATATCGATACAGAAAAGATATCAAACATTATAAAAGACAGACCAAAACCTTTTGTAAAGTGGGTAGGAGGAAAGCGGCAGCTTTTGAAACAGTTTAGAGAGATGGATTTATATCCACCTCATGATTTTGATCCAATACATAATACGTACTTTGAACCTTTCGCAGGAGGTGGCGCTGTGTTTTTTGATTTGTTACCAAAAAAAGCTATTTTGTCAGATTTGAATTTTGAATTAGTAACAACGTACAACGTTATTAAAAATGATGTAGAAGCGCTCATCCGTTCATTGAAAAAACATGTATACGAAAAAGAATATTATTTGAACATACGATCAAAAAAGGTAGAATCTCTCTCTGATGTACAGATTGCTTCTCGGTTCATTTATCTCAATCGTACGGGGTTCAATGGTATGTACAGAGTGAATAGCTCAGGTGGATTCAATGTTCCTTTTGGAAGATATAATAATCCTCTTATTTGTGATGCAGAAAATTTGCGTAAAGTTTCAAAAGCATTGCAGCACGTTACGATACAACATCGTGATTATAAATATGTCTTAAAAAAAGCAAAAAAAGGGGATTTTGTGTATTTTGATCCGCCATACTATCCAGTAAATAGAACATCAAATTTCACAGGGTACACATCAGAGGGTTTTTTTGAAAAAGAACAAGAAGCATTGCGAGATACATTTGTAGAACTTCACAAACGAGGTTGTTTTGTTATGCTTTCCAATTCGGATACACCGTTTATCAATAAACTCTATTCTGGAATTGATAAAAAAATAAAATTGCATAAAGTGAGTGCGGGGAGGAATATTAATTCAAAGGCTTCTGGGAGAGGGAAGATAAAAGAGGTTTTGGTTGTTAATTATTAGATTTTATGAAAGAAAATGGTTTTGGCGGTGGAAACACAATGACAGGTCTCAATTTTGAAAAAGAAATTGATATTCTAGAGTTGTTAAAATCCAAAAAAGGATATGAAGTAAAAAATTCTATTATTTATTATGAAAAAAAAGAAGTTGCAAAAAGTTTGAAAAAGAACGGTTTGTACAAATATTTAGAAACTAGAGGTGTAGATTATAAGAAAATATTATCTAAAAAATTACTTCCAGATGAAGCTCTTTACGTAGTTACCAATAATACCTTGTTTGTCATAGAAGTAAAATTCCAAAAAGTTGCTGGTTCTGTAGATGAAAAACTTCAAACCTGTGATTTCAAGAGAAAACAATATGCTAAATTATTAGCGCCTCTAAATATAGAGGTAGAATATATTTATATATTAAGTGATTGGTTTAGAAAACCAGGATATAAAGATGTGCTTGATTACATAATATCTGTAGGTTGTCAGTATTATTTTAAATATTTACCTCTGCAAAAACTGGGATTACCAGTTCCTAAATAGGGTGTGGGCAAGATGTTTGGATCCAAATATTTGGATCCTTGACATTATTCTTCAAAGTATACCAAGTTTGTTGAAGATGGGTTGGAAGGATTGATTGAATAACTATAATTTGTATAGAAAATACACATATATTGTATGGAACTTCATCCAGATAAATTTGATTTGGAATGTACGACAGTCTGGTCTTTCCCAAGACGCGGAAAGTGGGCAACGCACAAATCAGATTGGAGGGGAAATTGGGCACCAGAAGTGGTGCGTAATTTGATTTTGCGGTATTCAAAAGAGAGCGATCATTTACTTGATTGTATGATCGGGGGAGGTACGACTGCGATAGAAGCAAAAATTTTGAATAGACATATCACGTGTATTGATGTAAATGAGGAGGCACTCGAACGAACAAAAAAATCTTTGCAATTTGACGTAGATAATAATGCAAAGCAGAGAATTAAAAAATGTGATGCCAGAAAAATGGATTTTATAAAAAATGAGGAGATTGATTTTGTTCTTACACATCCTCCATACGCCGACATTATAAAATATAGTGAAGGAAAGATAGAAGAAGATTTATCAAGTATTCATGATATCGATACATTCTGCGATGAAATGGAAAAAGTAGCGAGCGAACTATACCGTGTACTCAAAAAAGGGAAATACTGTGCCATACTCATGGGAGATACTAGAAGAAACAAAATGTATCAACCCATGGCGTTCAAGATTATGGAAAAATTTTTGAAACAAGGGTTTGTATTGAAAGAAGATATTATAAAAAAACAGCACAATTGTAAGGCTACAGGTTTTTGGGTGAATAAATCAAAAGATTTGAATTTTTTACTTATCATGCACGAACATTTATTTGTCTTTCAAAAAGTATAATGGCTAAATGAAATATTCGGTAGAGAATTGTATTCAAAATAGTAAAAAAATAGCATGCATATCACAAAAACCGACTACCTCGAATACACCTACTGCAAAAAAAATCTCTGGCTAAAAAAACATAAGCCAAAGCTTTTTCAAGATGTGGAACTTTCTGAATTTGAAAAGAAAATTATCGAAGAGGGGAATATTGCAGATGAGGCAGCACGGAATTTGTTTCCAGGCGGACAGCTGATCGATGTCGTCGGTATGAATGCTGTCCCTATTACAAAAGAGATCCTTGCGACAAAACCACATATTCTGTTTCAGACAGCATTTTCATACAACGAATTTTTTGTACAGGCAGATATCCTCCGGTGGAATGACGAACAGACCGGATGGGAACTGTACGAAGTAAAAGCGACCAATGCCGTGAAGCGAACTATTCCTCATCATCATGTGAATGATCTCGCCTTCCAAAAAATTGTACTGGAAAAAACTGGACTAAAGATAGTAAAGGCAGGGGTGATCCATCTGAATGGAGAGTATCGACAAAAAGGGGCGCTGGATTATACAGAGCTTTTTGTTATTGCAGACCTCACAAAGGAAGTCCGAAAGGCAGAGCAGGGAGTAGGAGATCAAATGATAGATATACAGGCATACATGGCAATGGACGAAGAAAAAAACTGCGAATGTCTGTATCGCGGGAGGAATGCACAGTGTACGACATTTCACTATTCCAATCCAAAGGTCCCAGAGTATTCTGTCCACGATATCAATCGTATCGGGGGAAGCAAAAATATATTTTTTGATTGGATCGATCGCGGGATATATGCGCTCGATGATATCGACAATCCCGAAGCATTGAAAGGCGCAAAAAAATCACAGTATGATGCGTACATGGCAGGAGAGCCACTCGTCGATACCGCAAGTATAAAAAAACTTCTCGGTACATTGGTATTTCCATTACAATTTTTTGATTACGAAGGATACTCGAGCGCGATCCCACGCTTTGACGGCTTTGGTGCATACGAACAAGTGCCATTTCAATATTCACTGCACACACTCCACGAAGATGGCACACTTGAACACAAAGAATATCTTGTGACAGAGCCAGAGCGTGATCTGACTCGTCCACTGGTAGAACGCATGAGAAAAGATTTTGATGATGAAGGAACTGTGATCTCTTGGTATAAGTCGTATGAGTCACAGCGCAATGACAAACTCGCAGAACTCCATCCCGATCATGCAGAATTTCTCATGGGACTCAATGACCGCATGTTTGATCTCATGACCATATTTTCAAAAAATTATTATGTCGATGCACGATTCAAGGGAAGTGCGAGTATAAAAAATGTGTTGCCAGTGATCGTCCCAACACTCACCTACAAAGCGCTGGGTATTCAAAAAGGAGATCAGGCAGTAGAGCGATGGGAAAAGATGATAGATAAAAACACCTCACAAACAGAGAAAGACGAGATAGCACGAGATCTGCTCGAATACTGTGCCCTCGATACCATGGCGATGGTGGAGATCTATAGATTTTTGAAGAATGTATAAACAGTGCAAATAAAAAGACCGTTGTATAGACGGTCTTTTTTAAATGTTCTGCACTATTTTTTCATCCATACATAGCCTGCATATAGCCCAGCGAGAATTCCTACGACAAACAATAACGTTGTATATGGGGCAAAGAGATTTGACCATGTCGCCCCGATGGCAATACCGATACACCCAACAGCCAATTTTATGAGCCCTATGTCCCAGGTACTCATAAGTGTGTTTTTGAGAAGTTTCATATAGTTAGTGGTTATGTAATACACACGACTATACATATAGTATACTCTCTTTCAAGGGTTATACTACAACGCTTTCTTGTTTACTTAATTTTGTGTATGCTAGTCTTGTAGAGTTATTAATTATACATATATGGGCAGAGGAGATACCCAAGGTCCACCAATTGATCCCACTATCATTGGAGTCGTACCACAACCAGATAAACCAATATCTCCAGAGGAAGCAAGGGAAAAGCGAAAACAAGAGATTTTTACATTGGCATTGGAACTTATAAAAAGCGGAGAAATGTTTGATTTTCCTGGTGTGAGCAAAAAATTTTATGATCAATCAAAAATAGATGAAGTCCCTTTTGTCGAAATGGGGTGTGTCACGTCTATAGATGATGTATTGAAAAAATTTCAAAGAGAGGGTATGCAGGTTATTTTGGGGGACGATCCTATGGCTATAAATGTATTGGTGGTTCCTGGTCCAAATAGTGATAGTATTGCTGACAGTTTTCTGATTCAAAATTTGGATATCACTCGTTTTATGGATCCACGAATTGTAAAATTGATCGAAGTCATACAACGAAAGGTTTGATTTTTTTGAGGAGGTCTCTCCATATTGCAATCTTTCCCTTTTTGTGTTATAGTGATCAACTCCTTTCTGTCATACACATATATGCTCCACAAAGTATTCAAACACATGAAAAAGATACAGGGTACATCTCCGGATGCAAAGCCTGTTCCTTATAATACCAGCCAATATACAAAACCGCGTGGACATAGTGGTATTCATGCAAAAAAAGATAGTACCAAAGGGGCATCAAGACAGCGTAGCATGGGAAATAGAGATAGTAAGTCGGGAAAATAGTGTTTTGTATGTATAAAAGCCGTGCAGAAACAATTACCGCACTCCTGGGCAATGTCCCAACATTTCGTTTTGATCAGATCAACAGGGCGCTTTTTGATACCGCGGTATCGTCTTGGCAAGACGTGACCACACTGCCACTCGCCATGCGAACAACACTGTCAGAAGAAGTACCGTGGATGAGTATTGCCTTGGTAGAGATGTTTGAAAGTAAACTAGAAGATACATACAAAGCAGTATTAAAAACTGCAGACAACAAAAATTTTGAATCAGTCCTCATGGCAAATAGAAAAGAGCAGTGGACGCTGTGTGTCTCGAGTCAGATCGGTTGCGCCATGAAATGTACATTTTGTGCGACGGGGACAATGGGACTAAAACGGAGTATGCATAGTGATGAGATCATGGATCAATATCGTTTTTGGCGAGAATTTTTGCAAACAAAACCAGAATTATCTCAACGTATTTCCAATATTGTGTTCATGGGCATGGGAGAGCCAATGGCAAATTATGACAATGTAAAACAAGCAATTCATACGTGGCTGAAGTATACTGATCTTGGTCCGACAAAAATCATGGTATCCACGGTAGGCGTGCTCACACAAATGGAAAAATTGTTGACCGATCCAGACTGGCCACCCGTGCGTATTACTATTTCACTCCATAGTGCAAACCAAGAACGACGTGAAGAAATCGTGCCAACGACCGTGCCTGATTTTATCAAAAGACTTGCTGCGTGGTCACATCGATATCAGGAAACACTTGGTAATCGACGACATCATCTGACGTTTGAATATACCCTTATCTCTCATATCAATGACACGCCTGCCTTGGCACGAGAACTCGCAAGCTATATCGTCAAAACTGCGGTAGCAAAAGTAAATGTGATTCCATACAATCCGGTGTTGGGAAAAACGTTTGACCGAGCCGAACGCGTACGTATCGATGCCTTCAAACAAATCTTGCGAGATCATGATATCAATGTGACGGAACGCAAGACAATGGGGGACGATATTGCTGCTGCATGTGGTCAATTGGCGCTGAGTAGTTCGTAAATATATATGAAATATCCTCTTGGATGGTATCTTGGTTTGCTCGTGGGCAGTATATTTGGGTTATATATCCTAGGACAAGGTTTTGTTGCCCTAGATACTGCCTATACTATAGAACATAGTGCTGCATTGACGACGGCAGAAACGGTAACATTGTCTGATGGTTCTTCTGTAACAAATTATGCCTATAGCCATACTCCGTACTTTCTTCCTCTTCAGGCGATAGGCCTCATGTCAATTTTTTTGCCTGTGGTCCTCGTGTTCTATTGGAGTATCCGATATATGTTGGTAGAAAAAAACACCCGGCGGTTGCTATACAGTCTTTCTTTTCCTTTGTTGTATGCGCTGTGTGAGGGGATATATTTTTTCGCTGTTATGGATCCATCATCTGGATGGGAATATATGATAGGTATGAGTCTTTTGTTTGTATGGTCTGGTATAGTATTTTTTTCGATAGTATTGATAAATACGATTCTTTTACTACGGTCCAAAAAACGTGTTTCTTCTGATAGAGAGAAATAGTTCGCTTTGCCCCTTGCTTTTTCCAAAATATTGTGCTATGCTGTGATTTACGTTATCTATTCATTAAGTACCGATCAGATTATATGGGCAATTTTAACTCATTCAAGAACGACCGAAGTGGTGGAGATAGAGGATTTGGCGGTGGCGGACGTTCATCATATGGCGATCGGGATCGTGGATCACGACCTAGCTATGGTGGCGGACGAGACAGTGGGTCACGTTCAAGCTATGGTGGTGGACGAAGTGACGGACCAAAGAAAATGTTTCCAGCAACCTGTGATGGTTGCAATGAAAAGTGTGAAGTACCTTTTCGACCAAGTGGAACTCAGCCAGTATATTGTAGCAATTGTTTCAAGAGTCAAAAAGGTGGAGACAGTTTTTCATCACGAAAGCCGGAACGAAGCTTTGAAAAAAGTTTTGGTGGAGCACCATCAGCTAGTGCATCACAAAGTAGCGGTGTCTCACAAAAACAGCTTGATTCGTTGCATTTGAAAATGGATAAAATTTTGTCTCTTCTCGAAAGTGGAAAAAAAGCTCCTCTTTTTGAAAAATCTTCAAAGAAAGAAAAAGGAGCTGAATCCACCCAAGGCGGATCCGTCGTGAGCGGAGAAAAACCAGTAGCAAAGAAAAAAGCAGAAGTGAAAGCAGACAAAAAAGCTGAGAAGAAAGAAAAAAAGACCGTAAAGAAAGCAGTTGCTACAAAGAAAAAGTAAATACACATTTCAACGCACGCACGTACAATAAAAAATGACACCGCACGGTGTCATTTTTTATATTTGGCAAAACTGCTTTTTTCTGATACGCTTAGCTATATTACATATATGACTCTATGATGCAGCGCATTGCTATCATTCTCCTCTTCTTCCTCTCCTGGTCTTGTTTTGGTTTTAATATTGGAATGATAGGACATGAGTTTACGGATGCTACAGAAAAAATTGCTGCCCATGAAGGTATGGGCATGTCACACGAGTGTTGTGGCATACAAAATCAGACAGCAAACGAAACGCCTAATGGTATACAAATTGCACATCATGGTATTGTTGCTATTCTTACTGGGCATGCCACACTATTTTCTTCTCTGGTTGCATTTGTTTCCAGCATACTATTGATTACCATACTTTTTTTGTGGAGCCTCGTTGATCATACCTCATTGTATATGCGTCGGTGGGGAGAACGTTGGGCGTATTTTGCATTATTTTTTTCTCGTCTTTTTTCATCAGGCATTTTGCATTCAAAGACGTGGTAGCGTGACATAGGGCGTGTATGTTTTTTAGCATACTCGTTTTTTTATTGAAAAATTTCTTTAGTCACAACAATATACTATATGTCTGAAAAAAAATCTCTCTTGGAAATGTTGCCCAAAGGTCAAATTTTTATGCTTGGAGCAGTAGTATCCTTTTTTGCAATTACGTCTATTGGATTCTTTGTGCTCTTGTCACAACAGGTTGCTTCTCCTGATACCATCGAACCTGTTGTTGCTCGTGGTGATGCCCAGCAGGGTGTTCCCTCTGCTGTGGTTCCTCCGTCTGACACCAATATTGTATTGACCCCTGTGACGGATGCCGATTGGTATAAAGGAAAGAAAGATGCCGATATTACGATTGTAGAGTTTTCAGATACGGAGTGTCCGTTCTGCAAACGATTTCACGATACGATGAATCAAGTTATTGCTACGTATGGAGATTCAGTAAAATGGGTATATCGTCATGCGCCACTTGACAGTCTTCACAGCAAAGCGCGAAGAGAAGCACTGGCATTGGAGTGTGCAGGTGATCTTGAAGGTAATACAGGATTTTGGAAGTTTGCCGATGAACTGTTTGCAAGAACACCGTCAAATAATGGACTTGCCGATGCAGAACTTTTTGCTATTGCAAAAGATACTGGAGTAAACGTCGCAGCATTTACAGACTGTCTTGACTCAAAAAAGTTTGCTGGCAATGTACAGACAGATCTCGACGATGCACAAAAGGCAGGTCTTCGTGGAACGCCATATTCAGTTCTTCTTGTCGGCGATCAAAAAATTGTTATTAGTGGCGCGCAACCATTTTCGCAAGTAGAACAGATTATTCAGTCGGTATTAAAATAATATTCTTATGAAGAAAAAAAAGATCTTTCTTTGGATATCTGGGTCACTCTTTGCACTTGTTGCTCTCGTGGTGATAACAAATGGATCTGGAAAAGAACGATTTGTGCCAACGGTATCTGCAAAATCAATGACAATCTACAAATCACCAACCTGTGGTTGTTGTGGAAACTATGTCTTGTATATGAAGCGAGCTGGGTATGATGTGCGTGTTGTCGATACAGAAGATATGGCCAAGATAAAAAATGAATACGGTATCCCTCCTGACATGGAAAGTTGTCATACGACGGTGATAGAAGATGGGTATGTTGTCGAAGGACATATCCCAACTGAAGGTATAGAGGCTCTTCTTGCCAATGATTCTGATGTTCGTACCATTGCATTACCAAATATGCCTGTAGGATCTCCTGGCATGCCAGGGAAAAAGCGAGAAGCCTTTTCTATCTATGCTATAGATGAACAAGGAAGTGTTGCTGAGTATATGCAATTGTAAACGACCGCCTATGAAAAAAATATATGGAATTATTGCACTCTTCACACTGATCCCTACCGCAGCAAAAGCGCATTGCCCCCTCTGTACTGTGGGTGCAGGTGCACTTGCTGTTGGGGCTTCATACATTGGGGTGAGTACATATGTAGTAGGTATTTTCTTGGGGGCATTTGCGTTGGCTCTGGGTATATGGATGTCGAGAATAGTCAAAAAAGAATATATATCATATCAAAAACAGATTCTGACAGTGGTAATTTTTTTGAGCACTCTTCTTCCACTCATCCCATTACTTCAGGACTACACGTCAATAAATATCTATTGGTTTGGAACATATGGAACATTCTTCAATAAGACATATCTCATACATAAATTTCTTGTTGGGAGCAGTATTGGTGCTGTGTTGATGTTCATATCTCCTGCCATAAGCCTTCGTGTGTCCAAGATAAAACAAAGAAGGTTGTTTCCCTATCAAGGCATAGTGATTACCTTTGTCTTATTGTTCCTTGCGTCACTGATTATGCAGTTTATTCTATGAATAATGTAATGATTGTATTATCCATGATGTGTGGTTTGTTTGTGTTCCTCCTCGTGATAAAAAAATATACTGCGTGGCAATTTTGTGTGCTCTGTGCAAGTGTGAGTATGACATGGATGGTGTTGTTGGTATTGTATTGGTGCAAATTGTTTACAGATCCTGTACTTATCGCGGTACTTATGGGACAAAGCGTCGTTGGTATATATTATGTACTTGAAAAAAGGGTTCCCGAGTCGCTGTTGCTTTTTCGGTTTCCTTTTTTCTTGACAGCTACTGCAGTGGTATTTGCCATGGTGGGGTATGTATCTACCATGATGTGGCCTGTTCTCCTCCTGTTATTGTTGTGGAGTGTAACATTTGTTCTCTACGCATATACCAGCAATCCAAAAGTGAAACGAATTGTTTCAGAGCTGACGGCATGTTGTAAAAATTGGTAACATATTGAAATATAAGATATGAAAAACAAATCAAACAATACTATTATCATCAGTGTTGGTATTGTCATTCTTGTCGTCGTGGTCTTCCTTGTGTTACAACGTGTGCAGACTGAAATACCTGGTGTTGAAAAAATTGTTACCATGGGAAATAGGCATATTGATACGATTGATGCAGAACACGAACCATACAATTCCAATCCTCCTACGTCTGGACCCCATGTTGGAAGTATTGCACCGTGGGGAGTGAGTAGCGAAATTATTCCAGATGAACAGCAAATACACAATCTTGAAGATGGAGGGGTTGTGGTGCAATATAATCCAGATGTACTCCCAAAAACAGAATGGAATGTGCTAGAAGACGCAGTTATGAGTGCGGGAAGAACACACGTCATCATTGCACCAAGATATGATATGGAATATGTAATAGCACTGACGGCATGGAATAAATTGCTTCCTCTTGATATAGTAGATATAGAAAAGGTACAGCAATTTATTAAAGCCTACGAAGGTATTGATCATCATCTATAAATAGTTTCCTATGAAAAAAGAACAATACCCAATTGTCGGTATGCACTGCGCATCCTGCAAACAACTTATTGAAAAAATGGTCAAAAAGCTTCCTGGTGTAGAGATGATCAATGTGAATTATGCTAGTGAAGTCATGACGATATCATACGATGAAAAAATAGTATCACTTGATGATATCGCAAAGGCTGTACAAAGTGCAGGGGGATATGAACTCGTGTCTGACGATACAGAAACTGTCCTTGCCTCACCACCAGAAGCAGAAAAAATGCATGCAATGAAGGGGATGAACATGGATCATAAGAGTCATGCATCGGCATTGAAAAAAGAAGAGTATCAAAAATTAAAAAGAACTGTCATGTGGGTTGGTATGGGTGTCATACCCTTTCTTGCACTCATGGTCTTTATGCTTGTTCGTACTGCGAATGGTCAAGGAATGATGGCTTTGCCATTCGGCGATATTTCGTTTAGTGGCACATCGTATAGACTTCATACCTTGTATTTGTTGCAATTCTTTTTGGCAACACCAATCTTGTTTCTTGGGGGAAGACAATTTTTTGTCAGTGCATGGCGCGCACTCAAGGTTCGAAGTTCAAATATGGATACGTTGATTGCTCTTGGTACAACCACTGCATGGATATTTTCTACTTTGGTAACATTTGCACCGAGTATTTTTGGTGATGTTGCCAGTGATGTCTTTTTTGAGGCAGAAGTCTTCATTGTATTCTTCATCCTCATTGGGAGATTGCTGGAAGCGCGCGCAAAGGCAAAGACAAGTGATGCAGTAAAAGCACTGTTTGAACTTCAAGCAAAGGAAGCTATGGTGATTCGAGATGGAAAGGAAGTAAAAATTCCTGTGGCTGACGTAAAAAAAGGTGACACTATTATTGTTCGCCCTGGAGAAAAAATACCCGTTGATGGTGTTATCAGTTCTGGTGCTAGTACGATCGATGAATCAATGGTGACCGGTGAATCTCTTCCTGCAGAAAAAAATGTAGGTGATGCCGTTATAGGTGCAACGATCAATAAGACGAGTACGTTTCAATTCACTGCAGAACGTGTTGGTGGTGAAACCATGCTCTCTCAAATTATTCAGATGGTAGAACAAGCGCAGGGGACTACGGCACCAATTCAAAAACTTGCAGACAAAGTATCGAGTATATTTGTTCCGCTTGTGATTAGTATTGCGATAATTGCGGCGTTGTTTTGGTTCTTCGTTGCTCCACGGATAGGCTTTGTTCCGCAAAATATGAGTGTGTTACAGCTTGCTGTCTATATTGCAACAACAATTCTTATCATTGCGTGCCCTTGTGCACTTGGACTTGCTACACCAACGGCTGTGATGGTTGGTACAGGAAAAGCAGCAAGTAAAGGGATACTCATAAAAGATGCCGAGGCACTTGAAAAAGCACATAGTATTCATACTATTGTGTTTGACAAAACTGGGACGCTCACAAAAGGAACACCATCTGTCACAGATGTATTGTTTGCTGATGGACAGAGTGAACAAGATGTATTGTCGTATGCGCATGCAGTAGAACATCTTTCTGAGCACCCTCTTTCCGATGCCATTGCAAATTTTGCACAAGAAAAAATTGGTACACAAAAAACTACTCTTGTTGTAGATACATTCAAAGCAAGAGAGGGACGTGGTGTGTCTGGAAATATTAATACAAAAATTATATTACTGGGCAATAAACGGTTGATGGATGAAGAACACATATCACTTGATGCAACATTACTTACGAAAGCGAATGCGCTGATAGAAGAAGGGAAAACGACCATTTTCATGTCGGTTGAGGGTGTCCATGTTGCTGTGTTTGCGCTCGCAGATACGATCAAAGATGAAGCAAAAAAAGCTATTTCTGCATTACACACAATGGGAATACGAGTGGCTATGCTCACAGGAGATAACCAACGTACTGCAGAGGCTATTGGAAAACAGCTTGGGATCGATATGGTGATTGCAGAAGTCTTGCCAGCTGAGAAAGCACAAAAAATACAATCACTACAGGCAGAACAAGCGGGAAGAATTATTGCTATGGTAGGGGATGGTATCAATGATGCGCCTGCCTTGGCGCAGGCAGACATTGGCATTGCTATGGGAACAGGGACAGATGTTGCTATAGAAGCAGGGGATATCGTACTGGTACATGGGACGCTCGACAAAGTCATTGAAACTATTCATGTATCAAAGATGACCCTTCGTGTAGTGAAACAAAATTTGTTTTGGGCATTTGGATATAACCTTATTGCGATTCCTGTTGCGGCAGGACTTCTCTATCCTGCGTTTGGCATATTGTTGTCACCGATTATTGCGAGTGCTGCCATGGCTTTTAGTTCCGTCTCTGTGGTGATGAATAGTCTGAGATTAAAAATGATAAAGAAATAATGTATGCAAGAAAAAATATATTATATTGCAGGCATGCACTGTGCATCCTGTGAACTCTTGATAGAAAAAAGAGTATTGAAGGAAAAGGGAGTAAAGGCTGCGGATGCATCACTTGGCAATGGAACGTTGCGCGTAGAGTGTGATGGTAGAATGCCACGAACAAATGAATTGAATACCTGGTTTCAGTCTGATGGATATACGTTTTCAGAAACAAAACAGGTAGAAAAAAAAGAACCGTGGTTGTACGTGGTAGAAGGGAAGGGCATTCAAATGGATATGCATATTCTGAAAAAAAAGATTGTCATTCTTGCTCAAGTGGCCGCTGTATTTTTTGTATTATATCTTATCGAACGATCTGGTATTGCGCAATATGTGAGTTTGAGTGAACAGTCATCACTTGGAGTATTCTTTCTGTTTGGACTTGTCGCTGGTGCATCGAGTTGTGCAGCACTTGTGGGTGGTATTCTTCTTTCACTCTCAAAAAATTGGAATGATAGATACGGATATGATGCCAGTATGGGAAAAAAGATGGTTCCACATTTTTATTTTCATGGTGGTCGACTGTTTGCCTATACCCTCTTTGGCGGAGTACTCGGTTCAATAGGGAAAGCGGTTGGGCTTGGAAATGTGACTATCTTTGCAACAATCACTATCTTGGTCTCAGGTGTTATGCTTCTTATTGGTCTTCAGATGGCTGGTGTGAAATGGGCGGAACGATGTCAGATACGCATGCCAAAGTTTATCACTCGACGTATTGCAGGCACACAGCAAACAGCAGGAAATCAACTCCCTTTTGCTATTGGGGCTGGAACAGTACTTCTGCCTTGTGGATTTACACTCATTGCACAAGGTATTGCTCTTACCTCTGGAAGTGCTGTGCAAGGAGCGATGATGCTTGGCATGTTTGTGTTTGGAACTATGATTCCGCTTTTGTTTATTGGTATGGCAACGGTGAAAGGATCTAAAAATCCAAAGCGTGGGAGGATCTTTTCATTTTATGCAGGAATTGTCCTTGTTATTTTTGCAGCCTATAATATCAATGGACAATTCAATGTTCTTGGTATACCTAGTGTGAGTGACGTCTTCGCAAAAGCGTCGGTGACAGATCGTACAAATATAAAAGTAGTTCGAAATCCACAAGGAGTACAAGTTGTCACGATGATTGCAAAGGGATTCGAGTATACATTTACGAGTCCTTCAACTATTCAGGCAGGTGTACCGACAACACTACTTGTTGACAATCAGGGGATGCAAGGATGTGGTATTTCGTTGTCAGCACGGGGACTTATCAATGGATTTGTACAATTACAACCAGGGCAAAATACCATTGATCTGGGATCTCCCAAAAAAGGTACCTATAAAATAACCTGTGCTATGGGGATGGTCGCTCCTATAACACTTCATATTCAGTAATAACAGAAACTATATGACCACGCTGACGGTACAAGGCATGCATTGTGATGCATGCAAAAAACTTATTATGATGGAACTCGAAGATGCTGGGCTTGGTGATAGTGTCGTCGACATCACACTCAAGCCAGAGAATATTGGAGAGTTGCAACTTGCAGAAACTGTGACTTCAAATGATGAAGAAAAAATAATTTCTATCATCAATACAATGGAAACATATTCTATTGTGTAGCATTCTGATGAGAAGAAAAAAACATCGGTATATACCGATGTTTTTTTTAGAGTGTTGTGCCATTTGAATACATCTCTGCTTCGTTTATGGTGATAATATTTTGCCAGTGGTAGTGAAGTGAGGCAAACGTATCTTCCGTAGAGATCCATCGTTTGACTTGGAGTGTACTATCTTGCGGATCTTTCTCAATCACATATACGCGAGGGGAGTAGTCATATTTGATGAGTGTCCCGTTTGGTCGGAGGTGATTTCGTGTAATGTCTTCACCGCGTGTGAATCGTGCAAGTATGGATGCCCCGACATGTTCAATGTTGTTCCAGGCATATCCAAGTGTATTGAAGACTGTTTCAGATACTATCCAGTGAAGGGAATTTCCTGAGAAGATATATACGTTTGGATCAGTTGTGGCCTTGAGAATGCTATCGACAAGCGGGGTGTAGAACTGCCCATGTGGCATATATCCCGCAGGGTCAGTTGCGACAGCACTCAACACATTTGCGTTGACCACTGTTACATTGTCCCAAGAAAGGAAATATTCAAAGTAGCGTGCGGCTGTTTGGAATGGGCGTTTTGTACAAGCATCTGTGACGTAGTAGACTGCTGAAGAACGTGGGCTCTTGTATGGTTTTCCGTCTTTGAGAATACATGTGTTTGATGAAGTATCTGTTGGTTGCTGTGTGGTGTCGTTGATTATTTCTTTTGAGGTATATGTAATTTGTTTTGAGAGTACGGTAATGCCACCTGCTGATGAACGTAATTTTGCATAGACCGTATATGTTCCATAGGCGTTTGATAAGCTTATATTGTATGTTTGGGTTGCAGGCATATATGTGGCATCTGCAAACGTTGCATCTGTTGAGAGTGCAATGAGAGACGCCGTATTTTGGTCAAATGTCACTGCGATTGTTTGTGTATTCGTGTTTGCACTATCGTTATTGATATGCATTGATGATGCTGTAATGGTATGTCCATCTGTTGTTTGTGGGGCATTTTTTGTAATCACAGATGCCCCGCCACTACTACCAGAACTACCTGATGACGGTGGAGTATATGACGCAAGAGTAAAATCAACACTGGTTGATCCGACACTATCATAGGTGATCTGGAGATCATCATTGCCATCTCCATCTGAGTCAATAGTATCTGATTCTCCAGTAGAACCACTCACCACCACTGGAGTCGTTTGAATCGTGAGTGTCGCAACACCATCTGCGATACTATCAACTGTCGCAGTATGTGTATCTCCACCTTCTGCGAGTTGGAACGTGGATGATGATCCGATAGGAAGTGTCATCGTTATTGAAGAACTTATGGCATCTGTCGATGCTACTGATGATGTTGTATACGATGTATATGTTGCGCTATCACTCAAATATTGTGAGCTCACTGCAAATTGGTATGACGTATTTGCTGCCAATCCTGTTGCGTATGCTGATGTTTGTGTTGTGGTAGTGACTACTTCTGCATCAGTGACGTTATAGACTTCATATACTGTTGTCGAAGGATTGCTATGTGCTCCCCATGAAATCAACATACTGGTCTGCCCGTTTGAAGAGAGTGTTGTTGACAGGGGAGTCGCTGGATTCGTGTAGATTGCAGAACTCGTGACATAGTTTGATGCCACTGTATAATTTTCTGAACGTAGTCGGAATGTATACGCGGTATTTGGCATGAGCGCTGATGTTGTTTTGCTCGTACTATCTATTGCCAGGCTAGATGTGACACCTGGGAAGGTACTGGATGTATAGTCAAGCAAAAATCCTGTTTCGTTATTACTTGCATCAGTCCACGTCATGGCAATGGTCGTACTCGTAATGGTAGAAGTTGCAAAACTAGTCGGTGCACTCGGGGTTGCATGATTGTCAGTGATCGTTGACGTCACGGAAGAGAAGCTTCCATCTTGAGAATAGACGTCACCTGTTTGTGTTTGGAACGAATATACAGTGAGCGCATCAAGACCTGTATATGTATAATTTGTATTGGTGGTGGTCACTGTCTCGTATCCAGTGACTGTTGAAGAAACAGTATAATACGATGCGCCAGTCACCGCGGACCATGATACTTGAATTGTCGATGTTGAATTTGTAAAAGATGTAATCGTCGGTCCTGCAAGTGCTGCAGGTGTGTCTGTAATCGTTGATGTGACAGAAGAGAAGCTCCCATCTTGAGTATATGCATCACGTGTTTGTGTTTGGAAATAATATGTTGTCGCAGGATCAAGATCTGTGTAGGTGTAATTCGTGTTTGTTGTTGTAACAGAGGTGAATCCTGGTACGGTAGACGATACTGTGTAGTACGTTGCCCCAGTCACAGTTGTCCACGAGATTTGGATACTTGTAGTGGTATTACTAAATCCACTGACTGTCGGCGGTGCAAGCGCGGCTGGTGTGTCTGTGATTGTTGATGTAACAGAAGAAAAGCTACTACTCAAGTTTATATCATTTGTGCTTTTTATTTGAAAATAATAGGTTGTTGCTGGATCAAGTCCTGTATAACTGAGATTTGTATTTGTTGTTGTGACAGAGGTGTAGCCTGGTACTGTAGAAGATACGGTGTAATACGTGGCGTCTGATATAGAGCCCCAATTTATTTGAATGCTTGTTGTTGTGTTTGAAAAGCTACTTATGGTTGGCGTATTAGGTGGTCCGATCATGGTGAGAGTAATTGTTTCATTTTTTGTGTCAAGAGTAAACGACGTAGATGTCGCTGCATACGTACTGCTTGCACTAACACTCACAGCGTATGGATTGAACCCACCGTTGTTTGACGCTATCGAGGAAGATGTCATGGTAAATGCCGAAAGATATCCTGAATACGCAGTGTATCCTGTATCCGTCGTTGTGGCGCTATATGTTTGGCTTATATCGTCAGAGGTAAACGTAAGTCCTACACCACTAAGAGGTGCAAAGCTCGTATTTTGTATGAGTGCACGCGTTTTGAATTGGACATTGATATTTCCTGTGCCAGTGATCGTACTGGATGCTCGTGTGAAGCCAACATTTTTTAATGTATTGTCGTTCGTGGAATCACTATAGATATCATATTGGGTAGAGTTCGTGATGGCGCTATCTGAAATCACTGTAGTTGCTGCTGTTCCTTCGAGTGATATTCCGTAGAGATTGTTTGTCGATGTAACATTGGTAATCGTTGTGTTCGCGGTATCAATGAGTTGAATACCAGCAATAGGACTACTCACCTGTGCGAGGGCAGGTGGGTTTGTATAACCAGAAGTAACTGTAATACTTGCACTTGCAAACGTGGCACTGTCATATGTATAAGCTCCGCCTGATTGTGCAAAGGCATTCTGTACCCATGCTGCTGGTACAATACAATCTGTGAGGGTCTCAAAGGCAGTCTGATTAGCCGCAACACTACTCGGTACAATCATTGTTACAGGAGAGCCAAACACTGTGGTGAGTGCAATATGATAGTCATCTGTTCCCATGCCAAGGTATGATGTTACGTCATTCCCATTACTTGGTGGCATAAAGGTGACAAGATTATTAATATTACAATCTGTTTCTACTAAAATAGCGTATCCATCAGAAGGGAATTCTAGTGCGAGTGTTTGATTGTATGATGTTCCACCATAATCAAAACTTAATCCTGTCCATGTGTATGATGATGCTGCGCTCGTTGCATCTTGTACCACCACATCTTGTATAGTCATGCTAGCGAGACCTGTGAGTTTGATAGGGCTTGCGGATGCATTTGAAATAATAGTACTCGCGCCAGCTCCGTCTATGGTCACTGATCCTGTACGTCTGCTGGTCGTTGTCATGGCAAAATTGTTATAGGTACCGGCTGCGAGTGTCCATGTATCGTTGGTTGCTGCTGTTGCCGCAATGACATTTGTAGATGTTGCGTGGCATGTGGAATAGTCAATAGTACAGTCGTCGTCTACTGTAAACGATGACCCACGTGCTACGCTATAGTTACCTATGTCAGTCGTTCCATTTACATCGAGGTACAAACTAAATGGAGCAAGTTCGGTATCATTGCTACTACTTGCATCACTGAGTTTGAAATATGGATTGCTTGTCAGTGCATTACTGCCGACAGTCGGGCTGAAGCCATCGCTGGTATTGTCCTGAATCTGCGTACCAACAGAATAATATCCGTTATAGTCATTTGTAAGGGTAAACGTCGCGCCGACATTATTTTTAGTTGTCTGAAATCCGTTTCCAAGACTTGCTGTACTCGACGCATTATAAAAAATATTATAATTTGCAGTGATGGTAATATCTCCAGATAAACCTCCTGCTTCATCATAAAAATTGATTCCAGTATGACTCCCTTGGTATAGCCAGATAGTATTGTGTTCTATTATTGCATCTATATTTTTCCCATTTGCTGTATTGATGACACGGATGCCATCATTTGCTTGATTGGCAATGCCGAGGGATGACTCTAAAATAATATCATTGTCTGATACAGTGCTACTCACTGCATCGTTCAAATACACAGCTCCGTTTGGGAATTGTACAGATGGGGATATCTCGTAGTTCAACGTATTATGTTGAATGAGAGTGCTTGTGACTGTATCAAAATAAAGAAGATTTTTGATACCACTATAATAAGACTGTATGGTGTTTGAGGTCATGGTTATGTTTGTGGTATTTGAAAAATTCACAATTGCCGTATCTCCAACTGGATTGTATGTTTGTATGGTATTGCCACTCACAGTAATATCACTCGTTCCAGCACCGCTCCCTAGTATATACTGGAGTCCAGTGTTATTGCTGATAGTGATATGAGTGGAAGCCGATGTCATAGATACTGTGCTCGTAGTGGACGTGCCAAACGTATTTCCACTTATCGAGACATTTGTGACACCAGCTATATATAAAAGGACATTATTCAATGCACAATTTTGAATTGTTGAACTGGTTGTAGGTCCGATTATCTGTTGACTCCCTGCATCTGACCCAATGATGGCACCGCTGTTTTGACAATCGACAGTCATGTTCGTTTTTGATCCGAAGTTTAATGGGAAGCTATCAGTAGAAGAAGCATACGTCGCACCAACCGTGATGAAAGCACCAGAGAGGACGTTTTTGTCGCTAAACGCAGAGTTTAATGTTAGAAAATCACATCCACTAGCACACACTGTCCACGGATCTCCTGAAGTTCCTGTTCCTGCTTGTGCGACATCAATACTCGTATCATAGAGCTGTGGAATCAAAACCGCAAAAAAAGCGATCCCTAAAATGGTCACTGTCATCCAGATGTTGGAAGTATTTTTTTTGAAAGTGAAAAAAATGAATGTATTCGCACAAAGAAGTTTGTTTATACTACTACGTATATCCCCGAGTAAGCGTATATGAAATGTCTAGTCAGTATATCATGTTTACTACTTTTTGAACAAAAGCACTCCTGATTATCTAAACAATGTATAAGTTGTATTTGAACAAGAAGACATTTTAGGGTAGAGTACCAATATTCGTAGCTTTAGATATTGGATTATGTTATATATATGACACGTACATCACGTATTTTTTGGAGTTTTTTTTTATTTTTATTGTTTTGCATAGGCTTTGCTTTTTTGGTCTATGGGTATGAGTGGTATCAAGAATCACGAGAAGTGAGGGAAGAGCATGCAAGACAACAAGCTGCTATTGATGCAGTCCTTGCTGTTCGTCAGGCTGATGACCTTACTGAAACAGGAGACCCTTTTGGTGAAGACGGTATTGTGCATGTACTTTTCATCGGGCTCGATAGTCGGACAGGACAGGAATTTGGACATTGTGATGCCATCCAATTCATTGAAATTGATAAGAAGAATGACAGCATCAGTATTATTGCGGTCCCGCGCGGCACCTATGCACCTCTTCCTTTTGGAAAAGGGGTGACATCAACAGATTATTATGTGTCAAATTCATGTGCGCTTGGTGGCCTTGAATATGGTATCAAGAATATTGAACGCATTCTTGGTAAAAAGGCTGACTATCTGGTGATGGTTGGTTTTTCAGAGACGTTTGGTATTTTGCGTCAGGCAGATCTCCCCACGACAGAGACATTGCAATGGCTTCGTAATCGTCAGGGTTATGCTATTGGGGAGCCACAACGTGCACGCAATCACTCTACATTTATAAAGCAGATGATGGTAAAATTTGTACCAGAGAATCCTTCTGCTATTGATACGCCATTTCACTACATTATATACAAAATGGTGCGCACAGATTTGACATTTGGTGAGGCAGAAGAAATTGTAAAAGTCCTCTCTGCGATGGATATTCAGAAGCATCCAGAAAAAATTTCTCTTTCTATGAAACCGGCGTATACGGTGCAAGATATTCCCTATGATCCTGATACGATTTCTGATCATTTGTCGTCCACGCTCGGTAAGATTTCCCAATGGCTTCCAAAAGTAGATTATTCTGGACAAACAGAGGAAGAAATTCAGCAAAAACTGTTAGCAACCATAAAGGAACATGATGGAGACGAAGAATTTTTGAAATGGGCATTTGAAAATGATCTGTGGCTCCAGATAGAAGATGATACGACCCGAGAGCAGATGCGATGGAATATGATGAACACGTATTTTACTCTGATAACAGCAGAAGAACGACAAAATTTGCTTGCAGATTATGTACTTGAAATGGAGCAATTGAGCAAGACCGAATGGGAAGAGAAGGGGAAAGTGTTGCTGTTGACGTGGATAGATGATGCGAAGAATTAGCTGGTTTTATTACCTAAACGTAAACGCAAATGCCTAGATGCCTTTGTGCATGTTTATTTCGAGATGATGGTAAGAAATTATTTTACTTCACTTACAATACAGGCCAGTGTTGGGCTGCTGCTCCATTTTTTGATCAGATTTCCCTTTGCATCGACTTGGACAAAGGTATGTTGGTAGGTTTTGCCGTTTTTTTCTTCAGTACTGTCTCTGTATGGTAGTCTGTTTTTAGGAGCGTGAGACTGTCTGGAATGTTTGTCAGATGTGCATTGATATCGTCATTTGTGACTTAATGGACAAAACGGTCGGCTAGAATTTAGGTTTTCCTTTCAAAATTTCATCAATAAGTTTTACTTTTTTTTTGCGAATAAGACCTCTGTGAA
>MNVD01000017.1 GCA_001871445.1 Candidatus Magasanikbacteria bacterium CG1_02_41_34 | reverse complement strand
CGATGTTGTGGGGAGGAACATTTTGGAGTAGTAGTTACTATTTGAATACGGTGGGCGCCTATGCAAACGAGACCGTAATAAAGAATTACGTAAAAAACCAAGGAAAAACGTATCAAGAGATACATCGTGAAAAGCAGCTTAAACTACTTATGTAAGTGATGAGACCCCGTCAGCTTGCTGCGGGGTAATTTATTATATGTTTTGTACTACATATTTCGTATCAATCCTAGAGCATCTGCTGAATAGCAGCATCTACTGCTGAGAAAGGTTGTGCGCCACTTATGACAGATTGCTCACCATTTGGTCCGACAAGAATGCTGTATGGCGTTCCACGTCCACCAGCTGCCTGCGCGCTTACTTCATCAGCTTGGACATCTGCTGCATACTTGTTGCTGGATACGCATGCATCAAATTTTGATACATTCAAACCAATCTCTTTTGCAATACTCGAGTAAAAAGTTGTACTGAGTCCTTCTTGATTCTGGAACAACTTTGCATGGAATTCCCAGAATTTACCTTGTTCGGCTGCACACTCCGATGCATTTGCTGCAGGTGCTGCATTTGGGTGGATAGAACGAAGTGGAAAATGACGATACACAACACGTACATCATCTGGATATTTTTGCAATAGTTGATCGATCGTTGGTTCAAATGCTCCACAGTATGGACATTGAAAATCAGAATATTCAACAAGTGTAATTTTTGCTTTCTTTCCTCCTTTGATATGTTCGTCGTCTTCTACTGGCGCAACGGTGATTGATGTTGGGGCAACATTACCAGCATTTGCTACTTGTGTTGGTGTTCCTCCTGTATTGACGGCAACCTTTGTATCTTTGTCTCCAAACTGCATGCTCAGGAGAATAAAGAATCCAATAGTACATAGGACAAGCACGCCAGCAGTGATACCTAGAAGAAACGTTTTCCCCTGGCTCATACCTGACATAGGTGTTTGGTCTTCCATAATGTAAACATATTAATTAACAAATGAACGTATGAGAAAGTATAGCATAAAAAAAGTATCCACAGCAATGTCTACATAAACTCCAACAACTTCGTATAATGAAACACATCAAAAAATTGGTAAAATATCCCTGTCCATACACCCATTTTATTGAACAAAAGAAGGACACCTATAAACACAAGAAATCCGCCACCAACAATAGAAATAATGCGCAAATACTTTGTTATTTTTTGAATATACTGCAACGCATGCCCTATACCAAAAGCAATTGTCAAAAATGGCAATGCCAAACCAAGTGAAAAAATAGCTAACAAAAATGCACCTTGAGACGCAGTAGTACCATTTGCAGCGAGAACCAGCACTGTCCCAAGGATAGGCCCTACACAAGGAGTCCATCCAAAGGCAAACGTGGCACCAAACAAGAGCGAACTGAGAGATTTTCCCGGTTTGAGTGACATATGAAACCGTGTGTCACTCTGCAAAAATGAAAATCGTTTGAAAACAGGAAGATCAAGCATAAACAGCCCGAACAATATAATCACAACACCACCAACACGACTCAATATCAATCTATATTTGCCAAACACTGCTCCGCTAGCACCAAAGGCTGTTCCAAGCAATACAAAAACAACGCCAAATCCAATGACATAGAGCAACCCATTGATAAGTATTCTTTTTCGTACAAGCGTACCAATACTCCCATTTTTTATATCGCCTAAAGTCACACCACTAATAAATCCCAAATAACCTGGGACTAGTGGCAATGTGCATGGTGCAAAAAATGTAAGCAGACCAGCAAGAAAGACAGGAACAATGAGGGTGATATCCATAGTAGTCACAGTATATCCCGCAACTTCCTTTTCTCCTATTGTGGATAAGATGTAGGTTGCTTTCATTTGCATATAGAGCAAAGGTCTCATATACTAGCGCTCTCATTCACAAAACTATTTTCTTTATGAATATCTTCAAAAGACGCTATGCCTCCCCTGTATATGCACACTGTGATGGTCCATGTGGTGTGTACGACCCAGCCTCAGCACGTATTGCAGGAGAAGCCGTCCTGTCCATGACAAAAAAACTTCTGGATCTTCATGTACCAGAAGCTAACAATGACAAAGCTACACTCGCCTACTACAATACGATGACACGATATATTCAGATAAAAGAAGATGAATCCGAAAAGTGTAAAAAAGAAGTTTTGATTCTCTGGACTGATTATTTCAAACCCGTGCATCTCGAAAAATATCCAGATCTCCACGACCTTATCTGGCAAACAACAAAACTTTGTTCTTCAAACAAACACGAAGTCAGTTTGGAACATGCGAGTGAGCTGATGGAAAATCTTGAAAAAATTCACAATATTTTTTGGGAGACGAAAGGACGAAACGTTGCATGGGTAATGGCGAGTTAATGTATGAATGAAAAGTTGGAAAAATCCTCTTGGAAAACTCTTATTTTGTTGTATATAGGCTTAATAAAATGCAATATTATACGTGGCGCCTCAATGGAGCCACTTCTTTATAGTGGGGATACTGTGTTTTCAAAGAAAACACATACTTTCAGCGTTGACGATATTGTTATTGCACAGCATCCGTTTCGAAATAATGAGATTATTAAACAAATTACACAAATTGATGAAGACACTATTAAACTCCTAGGAATGAATGAAAATGAAAGTGAGGATAGTAGAACGTTTGGGAATATTTCAAAAAAAAATGTACTCAGAGTTGTAATTGCAAAAAAAAGAACACAAATTACAAAAGAACCCACAGAGGGGGTTCTTTTGTAATTTGTTAGATTTTCTCCTAGTAATCGCGCAACTTTTCAATAATGTCAAATCCGGCAATCTTCTCGAGTGCTTTTGCCTCGATCTGACGAATACGTTCACGAGTAACATCAAATTCTTTTCCGACTTCTTCGAGTGTATGTGTGACACCATCTTTGAGACCAAAACGCATTTCAAGAATTTTTTGTTCACGTGGAGATAGATCACTGATAGCCTCCTGAATATAATCTTTCAGCAGTTCTACTCCTGCAGAGTGTGCTGGACTGACGTTCTTCACATCCTGAATAAAGTCAGCAAGACTTGAATCATCGTCATCGTCATCTCCTACTGACGTTTCAAGTGAGACCGTATCCTGAGAAATCTTAATAATATGTTTTACCTTATCAAGATCCTCACCCATCTCCGCTGCGAGTTCTTCTGGTGTTGGATCGCGTCCGAGATCCTGAAGCAAACGTCGTTGACGCTGCTTGAATCTATTAATCGTCTCGACCATGTGTACAGGAATACGAATCGTACGTGATTGATCTGCCAACGCTCGGGTAATCGCCTGGCGAATCCACCATGTTGCATAGGTAGAAAATTTATATCCACGACGATAGTCAAATTTCTTTACTGCTCGGAACAATCCAATGTTTCCTTCTTGAATAAGATCGAGAAGTGACAATTGTTTTCCGACAAATTTCTTTGCAATAGAGACGACGAGACGAAGGTTGGCCTCAATCATCTGACGCTCAGCAGCCTTGTCTCCTCGTTCTTTTCGCTTTGCAAGTGATACTTCTTGTTCAGCATTCAACAATGGAATTTTTCCAATTTCTCTCAAGTACATTTGAATTGAATCCTGTGAGATACTCGCCAAGTCAAATACACCTTTTTCTTGATCTGGTTGCTGCCCACGAAATTCTGCAAGTTGACGTTTTTCTTCATCTCTTTTTCTGCCAAGCAAATTTCGAGTCGGTGGTGTTTCAACGATAGGAACACTATTGTAATCAAGCACATCAAGAAATCCTTCAAAAATATCTAGGTAGTGCTCGAAATGCGGAAAGGTGTGAAACATTTCTTGTTGTGTCAAAAAACCACGTCGGCGTCCTTTTTCTATGAGCTCCCACATGTGCTTTTCTGTTGGCTCTACTACATCAGCTTTTGACAATGATATAGTTGCCTTTGTTTTTGTACTACCTTCGCCTTTGGATCGTTTTTTTGGTTGAGTCACACGTTTTTGTATGACTTTTTTTAGTACAGTCTTTTTTACTACTGTTTTCTTTGTTTTTGGTGCTGCTATAGTGCGCTTTGCTTTTGCTAAAGCGCGTTTTGCTGGTGCTTGTTTTTTGCGAGAAGCAGATTGTTTCACTGCTTTTTTTTTGGTTGACGCTGCCTTTTTGGTGGCGACCGTCTTCCGTTTGGTTGTAGATGCTTTTCTCGTTGGCATTGAGAAAAAATAAAAATAAATGATGAAACTACATAGTATTGAGATCTTGCACTTCGCGCAAAATTTCCCGCATGTTCTCTTGATTTTTTTCTGCTTCTGCTTGCCTCAGTGCGAGTTCAAGTGTCTTGAGTCGTGCTTGGCGAAGCGTGTCGTGAAGCCCAAAAAGTGTATCTTCTGCTTCATGTTTCATGTGTTTGGCATCAAGATCATCGAGCTCAAGATGAGCTTTCATGATTAGGATATCCAAAATATTTTCCTCATCTTGTTTTTCAAAAAATTCCCGAAGGAAGTCAGTTTGAAGAGAACGGTCGCTAGTATACTGCACTTTAAGCTTTTCGTAAAGAGGATAGAGTGCAAATGATCGAAACTGTGGAAAACGCTGATCCTGAACATGAAGAAGGCTTTCCCCTTCACCAGAGACCAATACTGCCATGAGGTATCGCTCAAACAACACTTCTTCGCGTGATAACGGTTTTTTTACCACAGGTTTTTGAGGTGATGAAGGTGCTTGTACATGTAACACGGGGACAGGTACAGCCTTTTTTTCTAAACGCTGTATATCTTCTCGGAGGATATTTCTATCTACTCCGACGCGACTTGCAAGCTGCTGGAGCCAATGATCACGCTCCACAGCATATGGAATGCGGGTTATTTCTGGAAGAAGGACATCTACGATCTGTTGTTTTATCTGAGGGTCAGACAGATTTTTTCCCCCAAACGTACGTGTGAAATACCAATCCATCATAGGACTCGCTTTTTCTACCGCTGTAAACCAAACCTCTGGATTTTTTTGCAAACATTCATCAGGATCCTTTCCTGCACCTTCGGGAATTTCTATCACACGCACTCGCATCCCTTGCTCTACGGCAATATCTATACCTCTTTTTGCTGCTTTTGCCCCTGCTTCATCAGCATCAAAAGCCATGTTCACATTTGTTGAATATCGTTTGAGCAAAACAATCTGTTCACTAGTGAGCGCAGTACCACTCGTAGCAACAACGTTTTTCATTCCTGCTTGATGACAAGCAATCACATCCATCTGACCTTCGACCAACACAACAACATCCTTCTTACGAATATCTTGCTTTGCTTTATTGAGTCCAAATACAACACGAGACTTATCATAAACCGACGTCTGAGGTGTATTTACATATTTTCCACCACTTTTTTCTGTCTCTACGAGCACTCGACCAGTAAACCCTACAACATTGCCATGCACATCCCAAATTGGAAACATAATGCGTCCACGAAATCTGTCATAGAATCCTTTTCCACTTCCCACAGTGGCACCATCTTTTTTTATCATAAGCCCTGAGGCAACGAGATCGTCAATACTGTATCCCTTTTTCAATAAGTACGAGGTGAGCAGATCCCATTGATCAGGAATAAACCCAATCTGCCAATCAATGATGGTCTCCTGAGTAAGTCCACGTTTTTCCAGATACGAACGAGCATCTTTTGACGCATCCGTGTTCAAAAAAACATGATGATAAAAAGCCGTAGCTTTGGCATTGATATCTTTTATTCTATTTTTTTGACTCGAGGCTTCTTTATCTTCAAATGTATTGGTAAGCTGTACCCCAGCTTTTTGTGCAAGCATTTTTAATGCATCAACAAAATCCATTCCTTCAATTTCTTGTACAAAACTAAAAAGATCGCCGCCTTTATTGCATCCAAAACAATGCCAACTTTGACGCTCTCTATTTGCCATAAAAGACGGAGACTTCTCCTGATGGAATGGACACAATCCCTTATGATTGATCCCAGCAGGCTTGAGTTGCACATATTCTCCTATCAGATCAACAATATCGATTTTCTGTTTTATCAGTTCAGTATCTTTCATACTGTCTGTACAGTACGTCAGAAAGAGAGAAAAATCAAGATGTTCAACATATACTAAGTCTAGGCATATATACCCAATTTATAGTATACTTTATTTGCTATTAATTTATTATTTTTTATGGAAGCTCCACCGCAAGCACCTGAAAACTATATTCCACCTGTTCCCACCGAATCACCCCAACCTTCTGTGACGCCAACATCTCATATTGAAAAAAAATGGTGGATTCTTTTTGGAATCATTGCGACGATCATCGTTGTCTTTTTTGTTTATGCACTTACACTGTTTCTTTCTTCACATCAACAAACACCCCAAGACACAACCCAACTTTCTGAACAAAACAAACAAGCAACCACAAACAATTTGAAGAAAGAGGAACCTCCTACACCACACGTTGAAGAATCTCCAACATTCGAATCATATCTTGACGATCTGTCATATACAGAAGATGAAAAAGAGGGAACAAATCTTGCAACATACACGATTAACAGCGACAGAACAATAACAAAAGAAAACGCAACAAATAATACAACATATCTTCAAGAAGCAAATAATATCGATGAACACACATTTTTGTGGAACTATTATGCAGAGTTATTCACAAACGTACCTGAAATTGACTACCTTACGAGATTTATTGTCAATACTGATGGAAAAGAAGGGTCTTTGGCATCAATCTACCTTGATGATTCCAACGTTTGGGAACTCTATATAGATCCGGCTGATGCGTTACGAAAGGGAAAATTATTTGATCCACAGGACTTTACATATACCCTTGTACATGAGTTCGCACATCTCTTTACTCTCAACGAAAGCCAGGTTGATTATTCTGTTTTTTATGAAGACGAATGTTCTACTCATCTTTTAGATGAAGGATGTCTCTACCCAACAGCATATTTTGCAGAGTATTTTTCTGAATTTTGGCAGGGAGATATGTATGATGAATGGTATATGCTTGTTGACGGTGAATCAGAAGATCAGGTATATGAATTTTATCAGGACTATACAGATGAATTTTTGACAGAATATGCGGCAACAGACCCTACAGAAGATATTGCAGAATCATTTGCACATTTTGTACTTTTTGATATGCCAGATCAAGCAGAAACAATAGCAGAAGAAAAAATTGTGTTCTTTTATGACTTTCCAAAGCTTGTTTCTCTCAGAAACACTCTACGACATAACATTGAACAAAAAGATCCTACATTCTTTTCTCATCCTCTAATTATTAAATAGTCATTCATTAAGATATACATATACTATGTCAAAAAAAATGTTGTTAATTGGAGGATCAATTCTCCTCTTGGCTCTCCTTGGGGGTGGAATTTACATGTATACAGCAGGTACAAAAACAACAAAACAACCCTCTCCAACAGTAAAAACAGAACAACAAACCACCGTACCAACAACACAAAAGGTATCACCTGTTGAAGTACCAGAAAAAACAAACATTGCAGATCCTACAAATATTGCTTTTACAACATACACAAATGAAGAAGAAGGCATTAGTATAGACTATCCTAGTGATTGGAATGTAGCGCCAGGTACAAGTCCAACAGTCGTAGTTTTTGCTTCATCACTGCAAAATGCAAATGATTCTTACCAGGAGACAGTCAGCGTGGCGGTACAAGACATTAGTGCATCAGATCTTTCTCTCGATGAATTCAGTACACAGGCAACAAATGCGTTGTCCCAATACATGGAAAATTTGCAAATCATGAAACAGAACAATACAGAACTCGATGGTGAACCTGCAAAAGCAATTCTTTTTTCAGGAACATACCCTGCGACAGACTATCTCTCTGAAACGTATCAAATCTATATGGTATACGATGGATATGTATACATTATTACGTACACTGGCGTACCAGATGACTTTGAAAATCTCATGCCAATAGTGGAAAAAATGGTTGCATCATTTAGTTTCTAAATGGTATTATTAATAACACTATATTTTATATTTATTTTAATTGATATCCTATGGATACAAAAAAGACTATCGTCAGTTTAGCTGTAGTCCTCACCCTTGTCGGTGCTGGATGCTCTACCCCAGCAAGTGCACCATCAACTGACAATGCAGGAAACGCTACAACAAGTAATGTGGCACCAATGAAATACAAAGACTTCAATGCAGGTATCACCCTTTACTACCCAGCAGACTGGAAACAAGAAAAACAACCAAGCGGAAACGGTGTTGTATTTCTCGCTAAAGCTGGTTCAAGTGGATTGCAAGACAATGTAGGTTTTACAAAGCAAGACCTCAGTGCATTCCCTCCTGTGACACTTGATCAATACACAGGAATTATCAAGGACGATACGATGAAGCGTCTTAAAAATGCAAACATACTCTCTACAGAAAAAACAACCCTCGGTGGTATGGAAGCGGGTGTCATGACATACACAGCAGAATACCCAGACAAATCTGATAAACCAATGAAAATCCGAAACACCTACGTCTTAAAAGATAAAAATGCATATATCCTTACCTATACAGCAACAGAAGATACATTTGACACATATCTTGATGCTGCAAAGGAAATAGAGGCATCATTTGAATTTAATGAACCAATTCAGTAGTGTCCAAAAATTATTTTTAAAAAAAGGACCTCTTACGAGGTCCTTTTAAAATAGAAATAATCATCACCCCACGCCCACCATGCCAATAAGACCAGGCAGGCGTAGGGTATTTATCATCACACAGGACGAAAATGTGCTCAATCAAGCATCTCCTCGATCTTCTGCTCCACGTACCCGAGATACACAAGTTCGTCTAGTGTCCACAGAACATGCTGGTCTGGCTTCAGCTTGCCTGTCGCTGGATTTCCACGACTCTTCCTTCGCATTCGGTCGAGGACCGCCATCGTGCGACACAGACTCATGAGCTTCTTATGCATATACACACGCACAAAGCTTACAATTTTCACGAGCTCCCCATTCGTCCATGGTGTATGCGTGGTGTCGAAGCTGAACACCAAATACCCCAGCTTATCCTGCACATTCTCGTAGCTCTCTTGGGCAGCAAGAAGACGTTCTGACGGTGATGGTGCGTTCATGAATATTTCTCCTTCATAGTACACGTATACTACATGATTACCACACTAGTAACTTTATGTAAAGCGTAGATGGTTGCACAGTAAAACGAAAGCGACTACACTATATCCACCATGCAAAGAAATGTTGTCGTAGCAGTGACGAGCAAGATGTTTGAGTAGTAAATTTTATCAATATTATTGTATATGGGAAGTTTTATTGAATTCAATGACACGCTACAAATTACAACTGAGCAAGGTTTTCCAGAACATATCTTGAATCTTGTAACACACAAAAAAAATCCCATTCAAGTATTCAATCTTTCAAAGACAATATTTGAATTCAAAAATAAACCAAATGCAAGAATATTTCACCCTGCTCCGACACGGTGTTTTATTGTTCATAACATCGATGGGAAATGGTTATACTGAGGAAAAATTCTTATGATTGAACAAACAATAAAAAGAAATGATGATGGAAATCATACAACCTCAGGAATATATGAAATTATTGAAATTTATGATCCAGAATATCAAATACAAATCACCAAACATGAATCCCCTCAAGGATTGAGCTATTTTGAGTAATATGTATCCAAGCATATAAAAACTGAGCCTCGCGACTCAGTTTTCTAATTACCTAATTGCCAAATTACCCAATTCTCTATTTTTCCCCTTTCGCCGCTTTCACAAACTCTCGAAACAACGGATGCGGTCGCATAGGGCGAGATTTGAATTCAGGATGAAATTGCGTTCCTACAAAGAATGGATGATTTTCCAGTTCTACAATTTCTACCAAGTCTGATTCTGGATTCACACCAACAACTTTCAATCCTGCACTGTCCATTTCTTCTCGATATTCATTGTTGAACTCATAACGATGCCTGTGTCGCTCTGAGATATGCGCTGTTCCGTAGGCCTTTCGTGTCTGTGTTCCAGCAATAAGGTCGCAATCATACGCACCGAGTCGCATCGTTCCACCGTATTTTTCTTCTGCAATATTTTTTGCTTGAAATGGATTCACGATAATGATTGGATGCGGTGTTTTATCATTTACTTCTACGGTATGTGCTCCTTTTTTGCCAAGTACGTGACGAGCAAACTCGATCGTAGCGAGTTGCATACCATAACAAAGTCCGAGATATGGAATTTTTTTCTCGCGAGCAAACTGAATCGCAGAGATAATACCTTCTATACCACGCGTACCAAATCCACCAGGTACGATAATACCATCATATTTTTTCAACTCTAGCAATTTCTTTGGATCTTTTTCGAATTCTTCTGAATCTACCCATTCGAGAATTGGTTTTACGTTGTTGAACCATGCTGCATGCTTCACAGACTCGATTACAGAAATATAAGAATCAGCTAGCGTAAAGCTTCCCGTGCCAAAATATTTGCCGACAACCGCAATTGTTACTTCTTTTGTGGAATTGTGAATCTTTTTGACAAATGCATGCCATGGCGCAAGATCTGTTTTTCTTGGACTCATGTCAAGTATCTTGAGCAATTTATTTCCCACGTTTTGATCTTCAAACCTACTAGGAATTTCATAAATAGAAGGTACATCTGGAGCAGAGATACAATTTTCTTTTTGTACACCACAAAACGTCGCAAGCTTTTCACGGCGTGGTTTGTCGAGCTCCATACGTCCGCGAGCCACGATCATGTCTGCTTGGAGTCCAGCTTGATTGAGCAAACGTGAAGCGTGTTGTGTTGGCTTTGTTTTCATTTCTCCAAGATGCGCTGGCACAGGGAGGTAACTCACGAGAACAACAGCGACATCATCGGGATTTGCCATTTTTAATTCTCGAATCGCTTCCAAAAACAAAATATTTTCATACTCCCCTACTGTTCCACCAATTTCAATGATAACCATGTCCGCATCGTGATGTTTTTGTGCTCGTTTTATTCTCCCAATAATTTCTTCTGGAATATGTGGCACAACCTGAACACACCGTCCCTTATATTTCATGCTTCGTTCATTGTTGATCACCGTTTGATACACTCGCCCAGTCGTCATATAATTCATTGAGGTGAGGTCTATATCCAAGAAACGCTCATAATTGCCCATGTCTTGATCTGTTTCGTCCTTGTCATCTGTCACAAATACTTCTCCATGTTCGATAGGATTCATAGTTCCGGCATCGACGTTGATATAGGGATCAGCTTTGAGTGCTGTCGTTTTAAAACCTTTTGCTTTCATGATTGCCCCAATCGATGCTGTGGTTACTCCTTTTCCTACACCAGAAAGAACACCCCCTACGACAAAAATGTATTTTGGACGAGTTTTCTTTGCCATAATAAATAAAAAAATAACATGAAAAAATATTTCAAAACATGACCAGTATACCAAACTTTCAACCAAGAAAAAACCCTCCAGGGATGGAGGGGCTATGCTGCAGACAGTTGTACGGTAATCTCAGCTTCGAGACCATGCGGAAAGTCTATCCGGATCCTATGCTCACCCGTTTCCTTGACAGGCGATTCAAACATTACTTGTGCGGAATCAAGATTTACCTTCAGTTGTTTCTTTACGGCTGCAGCAACAGTATCCTTGCTAAGTGCAGCATAGAGATGTCCGACATCGTTTACTTTTTCTGAAATTATGACTTCCATACCATCAATCTTTGCAACAGCTTCTTGTGAGCGCTTGAGATCAAGTTCATTTGCTTTTTGTGTTGTAGCCAATACAGCTTCTACCTCAGTTATTTTTTTTGCCGAAGCAATATCAGCAAGTCCTTGTTTTAACAAAAAATTTCGAGCGTAGCCATCTGCCACGTCCTTTACCTCTCCTTTTCTTCCTGTCCCCTTGATATCTTGAAGTAAAATGACTTTCATAGTTCTTTATTATATGTATCTTATCGTAGCACAAAGGTTGCCAAAAGCGCAATAGGATGGTAGGATGAGGAAACTAGGAATGTATGGAAGGCGTAGTATGCTTAGAAAACCACCTCCCTAGCCTTCCCTATATTCAACGCTTTTTAAGCTTTCTTGTATGAAATCAGGTTTTGTAGTCATTGTTGGAAGGTCCAACGTAGGAAAATCTACCCTCATGAATACCCTCGTCGGGACAAAGATCGCGGCGACAAGCTTTCGTGCCCAGATGACACGTCACATTATTCATGGGGTACTCAATCATCCTGATGGACAGGCTGTTTTTGTTGATACACCAGGATATTTTAAAGATAAAAAAAGCTCACTAACTGCAAAACTGACAAATAAAGTTAAAGCATCTCTCGAAGGTATTGATCTTATACTCTATGTCGTCGATACCACTCGTGAGATTGGGGATGAAGAACGAGCTATTTATGGCTTGATTCGCCACCTCAATATACCAAAATTGATGGTCATGAACAAATCTGATCTTCCAGAAACAGATCGAAAACATGAAAAAGAATATTTGCTTTGGGAAAAAGATTTTGACGGCATTTTTCGCCTTTCTGCACTTCGTGCGAGTCATATTTCACCACTCAAAGAGAAAGTCATTGAGCTTCTTCCCGAAGGAGAAGAAATGTATACAGATAATCAGCTGACAAATGTTACAGAAGATTTCTTTGTAGAAGAACTTATCCGTGAAAAAGCATTTGCAGTTCTTGATAAAGAACTTCCCTACTCTCTCACCGTAAAGGTGGACAATATGGAAGATAAAAAAGATATGTTTGTCATCGAGGCGCGTATTCTGACTGATGAGGAACGCTACAAAAAAATTATTATTGGCACAGGTGCATATAAAATCAAAGAAATCGGCCAACTGGCAAGAAAAGAGCTTGAACAAGCGCTGGGTAAGAAAGTTTATTTGGATTTGCAAGTCGATGTCGACAAACATTGGGTGGAGGGAATCTAAATAAAAAAAACTCTTCATACAGAAGAATTCTCACACGCCCACCGAAGCCAAAGCTCGGTGGGCGTGTTTTGTTGTACCGCACGGCTCGCTCAACCCCTCTTCGGAACGAGCTTGTAGCCTTTACCGCGCACGGTGATGATTCGTCGGGGATAGCTTCCATTATCCCCAATTGCGGTCCGAAGCCGACTGATCAGCTTGTCAGTAGCCCGGGTGTCGTAAAAGAAGCTGAAGTCATTACGTCCCACGATCTTGCGTAGATGATTACGAGAGATGACTTGACCTTCCACCTCTGCAAGAGCCCAGAGCGTAAGGAATTCGAACTCTGTAAGCTGAACTTCTTCACTGCCTATGACAGCGAGCTGAGTGTCCTTGTTGAGCTCGAGGTCGCCCACCTTCAACGTTGACATCTTTCTATCCATCATTCGCTCCTTGATTTCAATCTCGAGATCTTCCACGACAGCCGACGATTAAATCGCTACGTAACAAGATCAAACTCGATAATCACGTCACGAGGGATGCAATGTTGATTTCCTTTCTGATCTACACCCAGAATGTAACGACGGTTACCGTTCTGAAACGACCCACGACGAAACTCAAACACGTCACCAAGGCGCGTTGTGAAGCGACATCCGAGCTTCGCAAACTCGCACTCAACCATTCTGTCTAGAATCTCATGCTGAGCAATCATCGTCCACCTCCCTGTTTACCTTTAGACTACACTATTTTCACATTTTGTCAATATAAAAAAATCGTTGCTAGAACTGACAACGATTTTTTGATTTCTTGATTTTTGGAATTTATGATTTTTTGAGGCTGGCCATTTCAATCGCACTCTGACCCCAGGCATATCCATGGTTGTTGTCACCAGTGGACCTCGAGATTGCTTGTTCTTCGGTGAGGCAGGTCAACACGCCAAATATAACTGGCACAGATGTCTCTGTATTGAGCTTCATGATTCCTTGGCTCACTGCCTCGGCTATATATTCAAAATGCATTGTTGCGCCCTTGATAAGGCATCCTATGGCCACAACCGCATCTACATGTTTTTGCTCAATCAAATGCTTTGCTCCGTATACCACTTCGTAAGATCCAGGCACATCTTGAACAAAGATATGTTCTTTTTCTACCCCTGCATCTTTGAGTGCTTGTAGACAGGCATCACGTAGTGGATATGTCACAGCACTATTCCAACGTGCGACAACAACACCAATTTTCAATCCACTTCCATTTATTTTCTCAAAACTAATTTCTTTCATATAAATATTTACATGGGATGATCGTCTCTGTCAGCATTCTCAATGTGATCTTTAAAGACTACTCGCACAAGAAGAATATCTTTTTCAATTTTTCTTTTTAATTCTTCCATTGTATCGTATCGTTCGAGCGTCGATACTCGTTGTACAGGTTCAAAATGAATCTCTTGTCCATAGATGTCATCACCACTATAGTCGAGGAGATGCGCTTCCACTTTCAAAGGCTGTTTCATAATAACAAGCGCTGCCTTATACACATTTCCAAAAAGCGTCGCTCGTGCTGCATAGACACCAGCATCAAAATGCACCTTGTCTGGAGAAATATCAATATTTGCAGTTGGAAATCCGAGCGTCCGCCCAATACCATCCCCTCGAATAATCTTTCCTCCTAACATATTATATTGTTAACAGTTCCATGGCTTTTTCAAGTCCTATATCTGTCACCAATTTATCTTCATGTGTAACAAACATCTCATCGAGTACCACATCTGGTGTAATACCTTCACCATTAATTGCCCTGTCTTTTGGAGTAAACCATTTTGCAATAGTAAGCTTCAGCGCTGATCCATCTGGCAATACTTGAAAATCTTGTACAGATCCCTTTCCAAATGTCTGCTGTCCCATAATAGTCCCAACACCATAATCTTGAATTGCTCCAGCAACAATTTCTGATCCAGAAGCAGTACCACCGTCAACCAGTACCACGGTTGGCATGCCCGAGAGACGATGCTTTCCACGACTTTGGTGTTCATTTGATTTATCATCAGCAAAACGTTCACTTACAATAACACCACTGTCAATCCACTCGCTTGCAACATCAATCGATGTTTGTAAAAATCCGCCTGGATTTGATCGCATGTCAAAAACAAGACCTTTTGCTCCTTCCGCAAGAATTTCTCGGACTGCTTTGTCAAACTCTGGCCAGGTTGTTTCATTAAAATAGTTGAGTCTCATGTACGCGATTTTCTTATCTTTCATTTCCCAATTTACTGTTGGCACTGTAATAGTATCACGTATAACAGAAACATCTTGTACATCAGCAAGACCGTCGTGTGAAATCGTCAATACAACCGTAGTTCCCTTTTTTCCACGGATAGTGAGTACGGCTTGCTCAAGTGTCATATTAAACGTATCTTTTCCTTCGATAGCAAATATTTTGTCTCCTGCTTTGAGTCCAGCTTTTTCTGCTGGTGACTGTGGCAAAGGTGCAACAATAGTCAGCTGACCATCGTGTACACCAATTTCAGCACCAATTCCTTCAAATTCACCAGCAAGATCCCGCGCAAATTCTTTTGCCTCTGCTGGAGGAAAAAATGTTGAATATGGATCATTAAGTCCTGCAACCATGCCAGAAATAGCACCATAAAATAGATCAACATCACTCACTGGCTGATCTACGTGTTTTGACTTGACCATATCCCATACGTCCCAAAATTGGTCGAAGGATACATCTTCCGATCTTGTTTTACCATACAAATCCAAAATTTTTGATATTTCCACCTGACCGCTGTCTCCCGACACATACTGTTTTACTCCATAATAAGATCCAAAAAAAATCCCACCGCCAAATACGAGTAACAGAACAATAACAAAGCCGAGTCGTTTTGCCCACGCTGTGTGATGATGAGAGTCTTCTGAATAATTATTCATAGATTATGATTCTTCGCGAATTATATGGGCACCAAGTGCAGTGAGTACTTTTTCGATTTCTGGATACCCTCTATCAATATGACGAATATTTTCTACCACAGTCTCTCCCTCAGCACAAAGTCCTGCAGCAACATATGCCATGCCTGCACGCAAATCTGGTGAAGCAAGTGTACGACGAACGAGTGAGGTTTTTCCATTTACAATCACGCGATGTGGATCTGCAATAATAATATTTGCGCCCATGCCATTGAGGTA
Organism: Candidatus Magasanikbacteria bacterium CG1_02_41_34; assembly: GCA_001871445.1. Classification (GTDB taxonomy): domain Bacteria; phylum Patescibacteriota; class Patescibacteriia; order Magasanikbacterales; family UBA922; genus UBA12086. The sequence continues at coordinate 8,446 of MNVD01000017.1, read as the reverse complement.
ATCTGCAAAAAACATGCGACCCGGATACATCTTTTCAAAGAAGAGCGTTGATCCATCTACTTGTGTTGCGAGGACAATCGCAAGGCTCATAATATCCGATGGAAAACAGGGCCATGGCTGAGAATAAAATCCCTTCACACGTGCCCAATCAGGATCTTGTACTTTCAATGTTTGCTTTGCTGGAACAATAAGTCTATCCCCTTTTGCTTCAGTCTTGACACCAAGCTTGGCAAAAAAGTAAAGCATGGTGCGCATGTCTTCGTGATTGACTGGGCCAATGTCGAGTCGTCCGCCAGTGATTGCCGCAAGTATTACAAATGTCCCTACGTAAATATAATCGATAGGGACTGTGTATGTTGTACCATGCAATGTTTCAACTCCTGTAATATGAATTTCATTTGAACCTCCACCGATAATATCGGTGCCCATCTGGTTCAGCATCATGCAGAGTTCTTTTACTTGTGGTTCGGACGCAGCATTAGTGATCACAGTGTTTCCCTTTGCCAGGACGGCAGCCATGATAACATTTTCTGTTGCCGTAACACTTGGCTCGTAGAGATGCACATCTGTACCAGAAAGTTTTCCAGACAAGGCAAAAGAATCTTCGCCAGTATGTTTAAACGTTGCGCCAAGTGCAGTCAAACCATCAAAATGTGCAGTCATTTCTCGTGGACCAATTTTATCTCCACCAGGAACGACACTTTCCACGTGTCCCATACGTACCAAAAGTGGCCCAAGAAGGACATTTGAAGAACGAAGTTTTTTTGCGAGTTCGGATGGTACAGTAGTGGTCTTTATATCTTTTGCGGTAATAAACACTTCTTGTGTAACCTTCTCATATCGGACAATAGCACCAAGTGCTTCGAGCATCTCCAACATGACATCTACATCGCTGATGCCTGATACATTGGTCAGGTGCACTTCTTCTTCTGTCAAAAGTGCCGCAGCAATCATTTTCAAGACAGCATTTTTGTTTCCAATGGTTTGTACGGTTCCCTCAAGAGGTTTTCCTCCTTGAATGACAAAACGAGACATAGGGCTATGGGTTGTATTGAAGCTAAAACTACGGTAAAATTATACTAAATTCTAATAAAAAAGTCTAGCAAAGAAATCCCCCTCTATGTGGTATCCAAATATTGTCCCCACACGCCGTATCAGAATCTCAATCATGATATTTCTTATTTCATGTTTTTTTATTATTTCTCCACTTGTAATTCTATATACAGCTGGCTATCGCTATGATAGAGATACGCACAGAATTAAGGAAACAGGTGTCATCACTATTGATGTAGAGCCACGTGATGCTGTTGTTTCCTTGAACGATGTTGTCATTGATCAACGGCTCCCAATTCACCTACAAAATCGAGCACCAGGGATCTACAAGCTCGCAGTTTCACGAGAAGGATATATCCCATGGTCCATGCCAATAGAAGTGACCAGTAAACAAACAACATATATTAACAATACATCTTTGTACAAAGATGTACTTCCTACATTTGAATATTCCACTCCAAAAGAAAAAATTTCAACATTCCTCTCTGCTGATGCACAGTTTGTGGTGACCTCTCTCCAAAAAGAAGGAACTCTCAAAGAACTGTTACTTTATGATATTACCAAGGATGAAGAGACGATCGTATGGCGTGGATCGTCGTTGTTACCACTTGAATTGTCGTGGTCACCGTATGCACCAATATTCAAGTTTTTTGTTACTCGCGAGAATGAGACAATTGTTGAAATAATTGATGCGCGAGCACCAACTGTTGTTGCAACATATATCACCGATACCTCAATGCATGACATGCAGTGGTCAGAAGCACGAAAGGATACTCTCTATGCGCAAAGCGGAGATATTCTCTATGCGCTCGCAGGAGGATCGCGTAATCCACTTGAAGCAGTCACCTCTTCCTATCACTGGTATGTCGACAATGCACAGGATATCTGGACAATAGATCCTACCGGTACAGTATTTAAAAATTATGAACAAGTGCAGTCCTTTGACAGTATTCATGATACCTACACTATTGTAGGCGTAACAGAGAGATATGTACTCATAAAAACGCCACAACAAGAAATAAAGATATTGTGGCTGGATTCTGGTAAAAGTACAACACTCGCGGCCGACAATGTGTTTCGAATGCAAGATCCTGATGAACCTCCAGGATGGATTGTTTGGTCACCATGGGAAATATACAAACTCGATGACAGTGGCACACAAACGCTCATTACACGCACCAATAAAGTACTCTACGATGTTGAGTGGGCCCCTGTGTACAAATCATTAATATTTGTATTCGAGGGAGGAAGTATTGTAGGATTTCACCCACAATACCGAACATCACAACTGCTGTTTGAACATGCAAATGCGTGGGTGAATGACATTTCTGTAAATCCAAAATCGACGTATATACTTTTTCAAAGCTCTCTCAACAATAAGGAAGGTATCTACAAACGAGAACTATAATCCTCGCAAAAGTGGAATACCATTGCTTGGATTTGTTGGAACGTAAATTGTTCCTTCTCGATCTTTGAGACTTTCAATGTACAGATATTCAAGATACCGTGTTGTCAGACTTTGATTGATAATTTGTTGTGCATCACGCTGTCCTTCTGCTGCAATACGTTTTCTATCAGCTTCTTTCTTTTCTTTTTCTAATACAAAATCATACCGCTCTGACTCTTGCTCTGCTTGCAACTTGGCTTCAATACTGGTCGCCAAATTGTCTGGCAATACCACATTGCGGAGAAGCACATCTTCTACCTCAATCCCCCGAGGGTCCAATTTTGATTGCAATGTTTCAAGAATCATCTGTGACGCTTCCCCTCGTTTTTCAGAATAAATATCTTTTGCGCTATAGCGTGCGACTATTTCTCTGATGGTACTTCTGGTAAGTGGACGAATGACAACTTCATCATATCCAAGCCCAACATCACGATAGATGTCGGATGCATGTTCTTCTTGTAAATGGTAGAGAGCGGTAATATCAAGATCTACTTGTAACCCTTCTTTTGTAAGTGCACGAATCGCATCAGGAGTGACTCGTTCCCCTTCGCCTTGGGTAATACTCATTGTATAATCTTCTGTTCGAGTACTTAATTCTGTCACATGGACAAATGGATTTTTTATATGAAAACCAGATGATAGTTCTTGGTCTGCTACTTTTCCAAAAAGTGATTGTACACCAGTGTGTCCAGCACTGACGACGGTCCAAAAACTACTTCCAAAAATAAGCAATAAAATAACGACAAAAAGAACGGCACCAAAAGAACGAAAGTACCGTCGGATACGTGTTGGATCAAATGTTTGCATAGTGTCTGTAAAGAAAAATTATTGAACGGCAGTATAGGTACTATCAAACTCGTACCCAGCGTATGTGGTCAGAAGAAGAATTTCTACAGCAAAAAGAATGAATTTCCAATCTGCATAGATAATTGTATAAAATGATGTGAGTGTCATATCACTTCCCAACAAAAGAACAACACACGTGTCGAGCAAAAAACCAACCACGAGTGTCGTCAGTCCCAACAAAAAACCAGCTTTTGCAGTTGGGGATACCGGATGAAAGTACCACTTTGCAAAAACAAAAATAGCAGGAATCATAAGCACCCAAAGAACACTGTAAGAGAAAAGCGACGGTTCTGTATTGATACGATAGCCTGTTGACAAAAGGAGCATTGCTCCAACGACATAAAGAACAACGGCAAATGCGAGGGCACGTGGGAAGTTCATATGCGTGAGGTTAGTAAATAAGAAGATGTATTGCTATCTATAGGGTAGCATGTTCTCCACATGAACTCAAACACAGAACATTATTTGTTCAGCGTCGTAATCGGTCTACTCTGCGTAATATAAAACTGTCCATCAGCAAATGCCCACTCGATATCACACGGAAATCCGTAATGTTTTTCCACCGTTATACACAATTCTGCAAGCTCAATAATTTGTTTGCCAGACAATTTTTGTTTTTGTCCATCTTCATGAATATCAATCCATTCATTTTGACCAATGTCTGATTTCGCTAGTTTCTTCTTTTGTCCACCAATATGAATATCCTCTATCATCATGTCTACTTTTGAAATAACATAACTATCGGGCGTTACATGTCCGCTCACAATTGCTTCACCAAGGCCGTAGCCAGCTTCGATAATCATCTGATTGTCATCTTGTGTTACAGGATGCACGGTAAAGGTAATACCAGAAATTTCTGATTGGATCATCTGTTGAATCACAACCGCGACGCCAACATACGAATCATGCAGATTTTTTTCATACCGATAAAAAATAGCGCGCGAGGTAAAGAGTGATGACCAACATTCTTTTACTTTTTCAAGAACATGTTCTCGCGTTGTATTGAGAAATGTATCGAGTTCTCCTGCCCAGCTCGCAGCTTTACTGTCTTCTGCTGTTGCACTCGATCGGACTGCGACAAACTCTGATCCAAGTTCATCAAACGCAGCAAGAATTTCTTTTGATATATCTTCTGGCATGTCTGTGCTATGAATTGCATCACGAAGCACGTTACTCGCTCGTTCAATCGTATTCACATCGTCAGGATTGACTTCTGCAATGCGTGCTTTTATTTCTGTATCAAGACCAGTTTCTTCTATGAATCGATCAGATGCACTTGCAAGCACAACAAATCCGGGTGGTACAGGAACACCGGCATGTGTCATTTCACCGAGTGACGCAGCTTTTCCGCCGGCGATGTCAACGCTGTCTTTTGTAATTTGTTTGAATGGGAGGAGGTATTTCATAGTTTTTTTTATGTGAGTTTTTTCACTATTCCACGATTTGCATCGACCTCTACCATATCACCGTCTTTCAATACTTTCGTTGCAATCTTCGTCCCAATAACGCATGGAATACCGAGTTCGCGAGAAACAATAGCTGCGTGACTCGTGACACCTCCCTGCTCTGTCACAATCGCACACGCTTTTTTCATGGCAGGGACGATATCCGGATCGGTTGCAATTGATACGAGGACATCTCCAGGATTCATTTTTGCCATATCTTCTGCTCGGATAATAATTTTCACAGGTCCTTTTCCATATCCAAGACACCCTGTTTCACCATGCAATTCGGTAATGTCTTCATCTACTATCTCCTGCTCAACTTCTTTCTCTAATGATGAGGATTCCTCTTTGATATAGACATGACTATATCCTTCTTCTGCATAATACACGCAATGCTTTGTTCGTTCGAGCAATTCTTCGGCATTGTACTCATCATGTAACAACATTTTTTCTATATCATACAGAGTAGCAAAACGAACTTGCATTTCTGTAAGATATTTTCGTTTTGCAATTTCTTTCAAAATTGCAGACATATGATGCACCGCAAAAATTTGTGCGTAGCGCCGATAGATCTTTGTCACCATGAACTCTCCGTATGCATAAAGAATCTTTTTCCATTTTTCTTCTATCTGTAATTGTTCTACGAGTGCATCACGTTCTTCTTTTGCACGGACAAACGATGCATCTTGTTTTTTCAGAATCTCACTCGGCTTTTCTCCGGTTGCAAAGATGTCTACGAGCTGCTGAATATAGTCTTCAATTGTATATTCACCCGTGACCCACAGATGCTTTGTATAATAATACTTGTTCGTATGAGCATGAAGCATCTCTAAAATATCGGAATGATCTTTCAATGTCATTTGAATTCTCTCAATATTTCCATCTTTGAATATTTGTGCAAGTATGGCAACGTGCTCAATAGCAATTGCTATTGCCAAAAGTTCTTCTTGCTCGAGAATAATCAACGATTTATTGACTGGCTGCGTAAGTACAACAAAATACTCGTTTACTTTCTCTTCAGACACTCCTTTTGTGTGTAGGTACTCTTTCACCTTTTTGGTAAGATTTCCATGAAACATATCAACACATACAGGAATCCATGCCCATTCATAATATGCGCTATGAATTTTTTGATGCGTCTCATAGTAATACCATAATTCTTCATTCGATAATTGGTCAAGATGTTTCTGTGGAATTTTCTCACAAAACGTTCGGAGTATGTCTGAATCAATGCAGATATGTTTGTTTACTTCTTGAGCAAAACCTTCCTGATACAATATTTTTTCTGCTACGATTTCAGCGACATCGTATGCGTCTTGCTCACCAAAATAAAACCACAAGTTGTATCCTTCATACCGACACAGTAACTTTTTGTATGGTCGTCCAGCATGCTTTCTGAAATAACTCACAAACCCTTCTAGCCAAATCGTAGAAAAAAACAAATCACAATTTGGGATGTTCTCTCCGAGCATCCAAGGATCTGCTTCATACAAAAATTCTGGTTTTTCTTTCATATAATTATTCATAAAAAGCGTCCTTCCACACCTCTCCAACCGCCCCTACTAAATCCTCTGCATTATAAAATGTCCCTACGTTTTCATATAGTGTATCTCCTGCGACACCATTCAAATACGTACCTGCAAGCGCTGCAGTCAAATTGTCATTCGTGGCAGCCAGCGCACCGATAATTCCGGCAAGCACGTCGCCAGTGCCACCTTTTGTCATACCGACATTGCCCGTTGTATTTTCATACAACTTTTTTCCGTCTGAGATGAAATCCGACTTTCCTTTCAACACAACAACGCCACCAAAACTTTCCGCCGCCTTTTGCGTTGCTTCGGCACTTGGTGTCATCGTGAACACTTCTTCAAACTCTCTCGAATGTGGTGTGACAATACAATTTTCATGCAGACAATCTGGATTGACATGCCACAGTGCGGTCGCATCGACGACAAATTTTTTGTCTGAATGTTTTTTCAAGAGATCATGAACAAATGCACGATTTTCTTCAATCACTTCTTCTCCTGAACCATTTGTCGTTTCAAGTCCAGGACCAATAATAATACTATCAACGAGCTGTATCGTTTTTTCAAGTTCACCTGGCTTTACAGAAATAAAGGTAGCGATATCACTTTTCAGTGCTTCGATCAATGACCAGTTGTTTTCTGTCGTCGACACATACACCATGTCGACAATACGAGACACAGCCTGAATACAAAGAAGAAGTGCCCCATGATATTTGTGCGATCCTGCAATCACAAGGACACGTCCATTTTGTCCTTTGTGGCTCTCAGCTTCTGGCTTGTGTACTTGTGTCAAAATAGACGCATCTATTGTTTGCATATAGAAATATAATGCGTTTATTGAGCAAAAAAGTCAAGCGTTGCGAGAGAATTAGAGCATGAGAGGATTAGGGAATACAAAAGAAAGAACAGTGGTAGGTACACTGTTCTTTCTTTTTATAATGAATGTTTTTGAAATCTAACTACCTAACTCTCTCATACGCTAAGCCTCTAGCGATCATGTTGCCAAGAATCATCGTCATCGTCATTTTTGAATGTGACTACTTCATTTTGCTTCAAGACGTGCGTTGTAGGTTTTGGTGTTTCTCCTTGTTGAGATGTAGGTGGAAGAACAACAGGTGCAGGCGTCACGTGAACAGATAAAGGTGTTGCTACAGGTTGTCTATCCATCTGCACAGTATAGGCACGCGGTGTTTGTGAAGGTAAAGAAACATCCTGTGTTTTATTTCTGTTTCTATTCCTATTGCGCTTACGCTTTTTCTTTGGTTGTTCTGAAGACTGGTCTGAGCTGTTCATTTCAACACGTGCTGGTTGCATTTGCACTACCTTTGTTTTAGGAACAACAACATTTTCTTGTTTTTGTTCTGAAAAAAATAATGGTTTAGGAATCTTCTTTTTTTCTGGCTCCACTACAGACACTTCTTCTTTTTTTAAAGGAAGCAAGTCGGTAAGATGTACTACTGAGTCATTTTTTTTTTCTTCCACGACTTGTGTTGGTACGGGTGAAGAAGGAATCTGTTGCGTGCGCATATCCCTCGGCTTATCGTTATTTCTACGCTCTTCTTTTTTTGGTGCATCAAATTTTCTGCTCTCACTTCTATTTGCCCCAGAAGAAGTATTGCCACTCTTTCCACCATTTCCTGAAGATTGCCCACCGTATGATTTTCCATTACCAGAACTTGACTTGTTGTTTCCATTGCTGTTACCAGAACGATGATCATCATCGTCATCATCATCGTCTATTTCCATACCACTCCATCTTGTAATCTTTTCTTCAATAACAGCTCTATCTTTTCCATATCGTTCTCGAGAAACACGGATGACTTTTTCTGCACTGCCTGTACGTGATCCAATTGGCGGCATGGTCATGGCACTAAATGGCTGGGATGCAATTCCGTCGATCATGAGTTTCAAGAAAATTTGAAACTTCGGTAAGTTGACAATGTCTTCAATCGTAAACGTTGGCGCATATTCTTTTTCGAGTGTTTCTGCATCGCCTGCCCCTACACGAAACGTCACCATTGACCCAACGTTTCCAAAAACCGCATCTGCTACGATCTCATCGAGTTGCATTACATATTGATGTGCCATGATAAGACTGAGACGATATTTTCTGGCTTCAGACAAAATAT
>MNVD01000033.1 GCA_001871445.1 Candidatus Magasanikbacteria bacterium CG1_02_41_34 | reverse complement strand
CTGTATAAGAAAATGTACGTGATCTAAATCTGTCCCTATCTCCACGTAAAATATCTCATACCGCTTTGATATCTCTAGACACACTTCCTTCAGTGTCTGTGGAACACCTTTGATCAGTACTTTTCTCCTATACTTCACTGGACACACTAGATGGTACAAAATCTGGGTTTTATTGTGACTTTTTTTGATGTGCTCGGACATATGTTCGATTGTACCATATATCCTCAGACAGCCGAGCAAGCTCCCCTGTCTTCTTTAAGAATAAAAAAACTCCGATGAGGAGTTTTTTGTGTTATAAAAATGTAGGGGCGGGCGCGGTTCTCGTGGAGAACCGCGCCCTGTGACTATCGTCCCGTTCGGGGACAAGTCAGACGCTGGGGCGTCGGGGTTCGATGATGGTGATCCTTTTCTTCTCGCGAGGCAAGAGCATCGCGATCGATGCCTTGCTGAAGTCCACGTTCGTAGCTCCAGAGGCTTCGAGCTCAAGGATGACACCTCTGATTCGAGTCCCTCCCTGTGGCGCTTCGAAGCCCGTCACAACGATGTAGTTGCCTCGAGCTTTGTGCCTGTGGAGTTCTGCTCGTGGATCGTGGTCTATCCATTCCGCGATGCGGTTGAGATCCTCTGCAGACATCACGGGAAGATAGATGGTGATTCTTCCCGAATGTGAGACCGAAAACACGAGGTTCTCAAATCGAAGCGATGTCGGCTTGGCATTCATCTAGGTTCCTCCAAGTTGGGTTTGCAAGACCGTATCATCGGTGGGGGAGATTGTCAAGGGAGAGTGGAATATATACACACAAAAAAGAACCACTAAAAAGTGATTCTTCAAGATAATTTTTTGTTACTCTATGCTAGCTCCATAGTCCCGAAGGGCTGTGGAGCTTCATTGCTTTTGTGTAGCAGGACGGCTCCACAGGGCTACGCCACTATGGAGCCGGCTGATAGGGGAGAGGTTCAATAATGAAAAAAACTCCGGTGGGGAGTTTTTTTCCGAAATATTACAATAATACTTATTTTATAATATAGACAGACCGTATGTTAATGCGGACGGCTTCTTATAATTTTTCTTGGTCAGTATCGTTAACCATTTTTTTTACTGTAGCAACGACACTGTCGAACACAGACCTTAGCTTTGTTTTCGCTTCTTCCGTCAATCTGGACGTATGCATCACGGAGTTTCGTAATGGCTTATAAGGTTTATCTTCTTCTTTAAGTACCTTATCGTTAATAAGCTCAGCGAGATCTATATAATCCAGATATATCAGAATATCATTTTCGTTGCTTCTCACAGGTATATTCATTTTTGCTTGTTCTTTCAATTCATCTTGTCCTTCTTTTGACCTTAGTCCTTGGCAGTATTTACACCAAGAATTTTGTTCTTCAGGTTTTCTTTGTCGACACGTTTGTTGTTGGGGATCAATATTTAAACATTTCGAAATATCTCTATTATTGCGTATATGTCTTCTAAGAAGATTTTCTGATATAAAGCACTCTATGTAACTGGTGCTATTAAAAGCGGCATCGTCTGTCAGTTCTGTAAGAAAAAGATCACCTCCCTCTCCCGACTCTCCCTCATATTCCTTTTTAATTTCACGATACAATGACTTTGCTTTTTTGAATTTAGAAGCTTTTTCAAGATTTCCATCTTTACCACGCTCATCACGAAGATCATCCCATTGGTTCATTATCGAAAGGATGGTCTTTTTCAGTTTACCTAAAAATTCTTTATATAGCGGATCATCAGCAATCACACCTTCTCGACTACTAATAAATCTGTCTTTACCATCCTTATCCAACGCATCAAAGTGAATTTGACCATATAAATAGTTTTCAGGAAGCTGTGCGGATGGGATGTGCTTCAAAATATCCGTTTCTCTTACTCGACCATTTACAAATAAATCTACACCCACTTTTTCACCTGTAGAGTGTATGTTTCTATCTTTTGGAAATTCGACAGACGCAATGAATCCTGTGATATTTTCGGACATTTCTATAGGTGTGGTTTTGTATACTTTATCGCAATATTTTTCCAAATATTCGTCTCCAGTCCAATTATTAATATTCCAGACAAACTCTGTCTTTTGGGCAATACTTTTTAGCGAAGCGAGGGTGATAAGTTTTTTATCCAGATAAATATTGAATTTTGAATCAACTAGAGAAAACCTGAAGTGAAGAGCTATAATTTTTTCTAAAAACTCATCTGTATTGTGAATCCCGTCTTTAATTTTTTCAAAACAAATAATAGTTCCTTTATTATGATCGACTTTCATTTTTGTAAACAAAGATTCGTCTACAGGATCAAGAGGATAATCATGGGAGGATATGTCATCTTTTATAGCCTCGTCCAGCCCAGAATTGTCGATAGTACCACCCACATAATTATCATCAGATGATTTTCTTGAGATGATAGTTATTCTATCTGCACAAGATAAAAGTGCTAGTTTTCCAATACCTTTATTTCCTATGTAAGGACGTGATTGTGGTTCTGGAGAAGTCATTCCTCCTTGTGCTCTTTTTGAGTATCCTACTTTTAAGAATTTTTTCTCAAAATCTTCGGAGTTCATTCCAATACCATCATCTTTAATCCAAAATCTGTTATTTTCTTTATCTATTTCAATCCAAACATTTTTAGCGTTTGCGTCCCACGCATTAGAAATCGCCTCACCTAGGACGGTAGGAAAACTGCGATATAAGTTTCTACCAAGATGGTTTAAAACACTTAGAGAGATATTAAATGTGAATTTCTCACTTTCCATACATTTCTAAATGTTTTTTAATCTGGTTACCAATCACAACTCCTAACTGCGGAGGAACCGCATTACCAATATGTCTGCTTAACTTTCCTGCAGGGAAATCACCGAAGTCATAATCAATGGGAAATGTCTGCAATAGTGCCCCCTCGCGTATTGAAAGTGCTCGATTCTGTTCTGGGTGTCCAAATCGTCCAGAACCATAACTTGTAAATTGTGTAGTGATTGTTGGTGATACATCCTCCCATTTCATTCGTCCATATACTGATGTGTATGTCTGTCCACTGTCTTTTTTGTAGCAGTTTGGCAGTAAGTTTTTATCCCAATCGCGCCAACTGCCACCCGGCTTAGACTGGAGCATACGTTTTTGATTTATTGGTTCAAGTTTTTTTGCCTGATGTAAATAATCTTGTTTTGATACTTTTCCAGCTTTTATCTTTGGTAATTCACGAATAATATCACCTACGGTAACGTAGTTATCCTTAGTATGGGTTTCTTTTGGTATTGAAATTTCACCTAGCCTTGAAGCAAGTAAAATAAGACGGCTGCGGTTTTGGGGCACGCCATAATTCGGTGCATACACAACTTTCCAATCCACGCTGTAGCCAAGCTTTTCAAGTTCACATACAAAGTTTTTGAATACTTCAGTTTTCGTAACTCCACGAACATTTTCCATTGAAACAATGTCTGGTTTCACAACCTTGACTCCGCGGATGAAGTGATCAAGTAAATTCCAGCGTGCATCACTTGCATCTTTGCGCAATTTAAAAGCGTGAGAAGAAAAAGGTTGACAGGGAGCACATCCTACGAGTACTCGAACACTTCCTTTTGTGTACATTTTGTTTAAGTTTTTAAAATCAAATTCAGAAATATCAGCTGGTATAAATTTAGCTGCATTGTTTTTTTCGTATGCATATGCACATGATTCATCATTATCAAGACCGGCTAAAACTTTAATTTTAGCTTTACGAAGTCCGTAAGTTAAACCACCTATCCCGCAAAATAAATCTATGGCTTCAATTTTCATATAAGTGACAGGCTAACTTTTCTAAATTATACATTTTTTTTATTAAACAATCTACAAAATCAGTATATCTACCACAGCACTAACGGTCAACTATAGTTAAATTTTCACCCTAGACAACCACCTTCAAAACCAGTACCATACGTATACTATGGCAGAATTCGTCCACCTTCACGTTCATTCTCATTATTCCATTTTGGATGGACTTACGAGAATCAAACAGCTTGTAAAAACCGCTAAAGAGCGCGGTTTTTCGGCTTTGGCACTGACAGATAATGGATCAATGTACGGGGCGATAGAATTTTATAAAGTGTGCCAAAAAGAGGGGATCAAACCTATTATCGGGTTCAAGGCATATATGGCGCCAAGAGGGCTCGAGGATAAGGATCTTGAACAGGATAAAGAACTGTATACGCTGATACTGCTTGCGGAAAATTTTGACGGGTATCGCAATCTCATGAAACTTTCGTCGATTGGTCACCTGGATGGATTTTTTAATGGCAAACCGCGTCTTGATAAAAAGACATTGCGAACATACGCAGATGGGGTGATCGCGTTGTCTGGAGATATTCAAGGAGAAGTGCAACAACTCCTGAAAGCAAATAACATCGAAGAGGCGACAGCGGTCGCAAAAGAGTATGAAGATATATTTGGGAAAAACAATTTTTTTCTCGAACTCCAAGATCATCCTGCGATAGAAGGACAGCTGGATGTCAATACAAAACTGATAGCGATGTCCGAACAGACTGGCATTCCAAAAGTCGTGACGCGTGATGTGCATTATCTGAATCCTGATGATACCGAGGCGCAGGATGTGCTTCGCTGTATTTCCGAAGGATGGCGTGTGGATATGGGGCATAGAGAAGATTTTCGTCATGTCGACCGTTCGTTCAATACGGCGGAAGATATTACATCTCGTTTTCGTCATGTTCCTGATGCTATCGAAAATACGGTCAAAATTGCAGAACGCGTGCATATCGAGATTGAGCTCGATCAGTGGCATTTTGCGCCAGTAGCATTGCCGCCAGGAAAAACGGCAGACGAGGCACTTCGCGATGAAGCGTTTTTGTGCGCACCAACATTTTATCCAGAGATGGGAAAAGAAATTATAGATCGTATAGAATACGAACTTGATATTATCAAAACAAAAGGATATTCGCCGTATTTTATTTGTGTAGCAGATTATGTCCGTTATGCAAAAAATAATGGTATCGTGGAATCAACTCGTGGATCTGCCGCTGGGTCTCTCGTGTCGTACGTCCTTGGCATCACAACCGTGGATCCTATTCGATTCAAATTGCCATTCGAGCGATTTCTCAATCCGCTTCGTCCGAGTCCTCCTGATGTGGATACAGACTTTGCCGATGATCGTCGCGACGAGATGATTGCGTATGTCACAAAAAAATATGGTGAAGATAAAGTCGCACAGATTATTACGTTTGGAACGATGGCGGCACGTGCGGCAGTGCGAGATGTCGGTCGTGCACTTGGCTTATCGTACAATTTTTGTGATCAGGTGGCAAAACTTATTCCTCAAGGGGCACAAGGTTTTCCGATGACGCTCGAGCGTGCACTCAAAGAAGAACCAGATTTGAAAAAATTGTACGATAGCAATGCCGATGTCAATCGTCTGCTCACCCTCGCACAAAAAGTAGAAGGATGTGCGCGTCATACGTCTATCCATGCTGCAGGGGTTGTGATTTCACCTACACCGCTTGTTGATTTTTGTCCTGTGCAACGTGAAACTGGTGGCGATCGTATTTTGACACAGTACAGCATGTACGATGTAGAAGCGGCTGGCGTTCTCAAAAACGATTTTCTTGGTATTCGGAATCTTTCTATTTTGGGAAAGGCTGTGGAGATTGTTCAAAAAACAACGGGCGAAGACGTCGATATTTATCATTTGCCACTTGATGACAAAAAAACATTCGACATGATTTCTCGTGGAGAGACCATGGGCGTGTTTCAGTTTGGAAGTTCTGGCATGATCCGTTGGATCAAAGAACTACAACCAACGAATATCGACGATATCATGGCTATGGTTGCCCTATACCGACCTGGACCAATGGACTTTATTCCAGAATATATCAAACGTGCGCATGATCCGAGTACGATTGATTATCCGCATCCAGATCTCAAAGAAACGCTCGAGAAATCGTTGGGGTTGCTTATCTATCAAGATGATGTGATGCTTACTGCGATCAAACTCGCGGGCTACGATTGGCTCCAAGCAGATAATTTTCGAAAGGCGATGGGAAAGAAAATTCCAGAGCTCATGATTCAGCAGGAAAAACAATTCAAAGATGGATGCGTCAAAAATCATATTGCAAAATCGGTCGCCGATGATTTGTGGAATCGTATCAAACCGTTTGCAACATATGCTTTTAATAAAGCGCATGCTGCAAGCTATGGTATCGTCGCGTACCAAACAGCCTACATGAAAGCAAATTATCCAGTGCAATACATGACGGCTATTTTGCAGGCAGAGGCGAGTGACATCGACAAGGTTGCAGCGATTGTTCATGAAGGAACACACATGGGTATCAAGGTCTTGCCCCCAGACGTGAATGAAAGTTTCAAAAATTTTGCGATGACAAGTAAAGCAGGGGATCCTGGTAAAATTCGTTTTGGACTTACGGCTATCAAAAATGTAGGAGAACATGTGTGTGATGTTATCTATCGTGAACGAAAAGAACATGGACAGTACACGAGTTTAGAAAATTTTTTGGAACGTGTCACTGACAAAGATTTGAATAAAAAATCATTGGAAAGTTTGATCCAAGCTGGTGCACTGGATTGTTTTGGACACGACCGAGGCGTACTCTATGCAAATAGTGAGAACATCTTATTTTATTCCAAACATCAAAAAGAAAAAGGAGTGACGAATCAAGAATCGCTTTTTGCGGGGACGGATATTTCTCTTGATGATAAGGTCGTGTTGAAAAATGCACCTGTTGCAACGATGGATGAAAAGTTGCTGTGGGAAAAAACATTGTTTGGTATTTATGTGTCATCACACCCATTTGCAAAATACGAACATTTGTTTGGAGATTCTCTGACTCCTCTCAATGAAATTGAACAAATGCCGAGAGATAGTTGGGTGATTACGGGTGGTGTGATTGATGCCGCACAAAAGAAAATTACGAAAAAGGGGAGTGTGATGATGTTTGTGACATTGCAAGACAAAAGTGGATCTATGGAATATCTAGTATTTCCAAAGACGTTTGAAAAAACAAAAGATATGTGGGTAGTGGGACATGTTGTCGTCGTTGTTGGAAAAATGCCAAAAGAAGAAGGGGATAATAAAGTGTTTGTCGAAAATGTATATTTACTTACGCCAGAAAATGCTGCCACTGTCGCAGGTCAAGTATCGCTTGGGTCACATGTAGAGCGAGCTGCAAAAAAAGAAACAGAAAAATATATCACTCTTCTCGTGACCAAAGATCAATTAAAAAACAGTGCAGGCGCACTGAAAACATTGTTTGCTGCGCATCCAGGAGATACGCGTGTGTATTTTGATGTGGAAGGACAGAGTGTGAGGACGGAGACGCTCGTGGATGACAGTGATACGCTCCAGCAAGAGATTACGTCGCTACTTTCGTAGTAATGCAGAATGTAGAATGTTGAATGCAGAATTGTGTGTAAAGTAATTCTGAAATTTGAATTTTACATTTTGCAATAAAAAGATGTGTCGAATCCCCGGGTCACCACGTAGTGTGGTGCCCGGGGGTTCTGTCTACAGGAAGGAGTGGTGGTCAGCGGATCTCACGGATTGATTGATCCCAGTGGTGGTGGAAGATGATGTTGGCGAGGTCATCTTCCCATGGGGCGACGACAATCCTGCCATCATTGATCAAGCCCTTGAGTTCGTGTCGATCCTCCACGGGAATCGTGTCCGTGATGTAGAGTCGTTCGATTGGTTGCCCTGCGGCGAGTCTGCTGGGGGCAGGGCCACACAGAACGCCATGGACCGTTGCGGCCCAGACATGCTCGACACCGAAGCCATGGCGAATCTCATGAGCTGTAGCGATCTGAGTTGCCATGGTAGCGGTCTCGTCGTCGAGGATCACCGTGGTTGAACCACGGAGGCCTTCGGTATCTCCGAAGACAGAGTCGATCAGGACGTTGTGACTGTCGCTCCGCCGCTTGCCGATGACCACAATCGGGAGAGAAAGTCCTCGTTCAATGAGTATGTCCCGCACGATCCCCCCGAAGCGCTTGTTTGCGCCATCATCGGGGAACATCAGGCACAGTTTGAGGTCACCGACAGAATCCAGGATCTTGGTCAGCAGACGACGCATGAGTGAGATCTCGGTGATGAGGCCCATTCGTCCTGCCATGACGACCTGGGGTGCATGAAGGTCTGCGGCAATGATTCTGTCCAGCTTTCCTTCCGATGCGTTGACCATCATTCTCGTAGTGTGGCTGGCGAGAGCAAGCTCATCAGCCCCCTCGTCCTTGTCGGAACGCGAGAGCGGGAAGTAACCGGTCACAATTGTGATCCGACCAGCACGACGACCCACCAGGTAGGCGAGCATGATGTAGAGTTGACCGAGCATCTGGTAGGTGCCAGGGCCGCTGGTGAGGATGATGCAGTCGTGTCCGCCGATGTGCTCTTTCGGAAGTTTCAGGAAGGGTTCTCCGTTGGAACGCTCATCGAACTTTGTGTGAGCAGTGTCACAGGGCGTACCCTTTTTCGCGATGAACGCAGCCACCTTGGCGGCCTGTTTCTCGAAACCGGGCATCGGAACGAGGGTGAGACCTCCATTCCTGTTATGCCCTATGTGTGGTTCTCCGTTTGACACGTTAGCTCCTCCTGTAGACGTGAAAGCACGGAGAGAATCCGTGCTTTTGTGAAAGATCTGGCGCTATCGTAGCGGTCGACTTTCTTTTTGTCAATTGAACACTGTGGAGGAATTATCTGTCGTACACTTCCCAATTTGGATTTACGACGATATCTTGCCACGGTGTGAATTCTTTTTTCTTTGCTCGCATGTATGCTGCTGCTGCGATCATGGCACCATTGTCCATGGAGTATCCAGGACTTGGAACGAGGAGTTGAAAATGTGGAAGTTCTTCTGTCATTTTTTCAAGCGCTGTGCGAAGTTTTGGATTTGCTGACACACCGCCACCGAGGATGATTGTTTTCACTGAAAATTTTTTTGCTGCACGTTTTGTTTTTTCTACGAGCACGTCAACTACTGCTTGTTCAAAACTGGCACAGAAATCTTGCAGAGATACGTCATCTCGAGCGGAGCTTTGCGGAGTCGAGAGATCTCTCTGTATTCCATGAGATTCCTCGACTTCGCTCGGAATGACGTTATTATCCCTCAGCCAATACAATGCAGCAGTCTTCAGTCCAGCAAAACTAAAATCATAATCATCACTGCCTAGCATTGGACGTGGAAATTTGATAGCAGTGGTATTTCCTTCTACTGCATGTTTTGACATTTTTGGTCCACCTGGATATTCGAAGCCAAGAAGTTTTCCCACTTTATCAAATGCTTCTCCCGCGGCATCGTCACGCGTTTTGCCAAGAAGCGTGTAATCACCAAAATCCTTCATCAATACGAGCTCGGTGTGGCCTCCTGAGACAATCAAGCACAACGCTGGGAATTGGAGATTAGAGATTGGAGACTGGTTGTTTACAAAAACGGAATGTATATGACCTTCGATGTGATTCATGGCAGTCATTGGGACATTCCACAGGTAGGAAAGATTTTTTGCCACTTCGGCTCCGACGAGAAGACCGGTAATTAATCCGGGTCCAGTCGTTGCAGCGATAACGTCTGGAAGTGCATTCTGATCTCCATTTGTTTCTCTCCATTCATTCATTACTTCTTCAATGACAGGAAGAATATTTTCTGCGTGCATACGACCAGCAAGCTCTGGGACAACGCCGCCGTATTTTTTATGCACCTCTATTTGTCCTGCAGTTTTTTCTGCGAGCACGACAAAACCATCGTCACTGCAATCGAGCAGTGCAACAGACGTATCGTCACATGATGATTCTATGCCGAGGATGTACATAGTGTTAGTTTTCTATAAAATGACAGCCAATACTTTCTTTCCTTGCAATTGCAGCTTTTGTAATAATGATAGCTACATCTGCCAAATTTTTTGTTTCTATCAGCATCTCATCTCTTCCATTTTTTTGCAATGTTTCAAGATTTGATTGAATATCTTTAATTGTGTGGAGTGTTTCATCCAACTCGTCTTCATGCCGAATGATACCAACATGATTCCACATGAGATGTTGGATTTCCTTTTTTATATTGGCAATATTTGATGGAACATATACCACGTTATTCGTTGTAGTTTGTTCTTCAATGGGATGCGTGGTCGCATATGCAACCGCAGTTGGCACCGTTTGTTCACTAAAGACCATACATTCAAGCAGTGAATTTGATGCCAAACGATTTGCTCCGTGGACGCCAGTGTGGGCAACTTCGCCGAATGCAAAAAGTCCTGGAATATTTGTTTCTCCGTGAAGATTGGTGTGTACGCCACCACAGGTATAATGTGCAGCTGGGGCAACTGGAATACGATCTTTGTCCATTTTTATACCGTACCACCAGAGTTGCTCATAGATGTATGGAAAGCGTGCTTTTATATATGCAGATTCTCTGTGCGTAATATCGAGATATACAGGTCCATGTTTCATTTCTTCATATATTGCCCGTGCGACGATGTCACGTGGTGCCATTTCTTTCAACTCATGTTGAGATTCCATAAATCGTTCACCCTTTGCGTTCACGAGGATAGCACCTTCGCCACGAATTGTTTCTGAAAGAAGAAAGGTTGGTTTTCCATCAAGAGCCAGAGCCGTTGGATGAAATTGAATAAACTCCATATCACGAATTTCAGCACCAGCACGTGCTGCCATAGCAATGCCGTCTCCTGTTGCAACACTTGGATTGCAATTTCGTTCAAACACTTGTCCTGCGCCACCAGATGCTAATATGGTTGCTTTTGCAAGAAATGTCTCAATAATTTTTTTTTCGGTGTTGAGAACCTGAGCGCCTTGGCAGGCATTGTTTTTTACCATGAGGTCAATAGCAAGATGCGATTCAAATATATGAATATTTTTGTGCTGCCTCACATGAAAAATAAGTGCCCGTTCTATTTCTTTTCCTGTAGCATCGTGTGCATGAGCAATCCTCCGTGTGCTATGGCCACCTTCTTGTGTGAGTGAGAGTGTTTCTTTTTTGCGACTAAATCCAACGCCGATATCTATCAATTTTTGTATTTGTGCTGGTGCATGTGTAATCATGAGCGTGACAGCATTGAGATCATTGATATGGCATCCTGCTGTGAGCGTATCTGCGACGTGCGCATTAAAACTATCATGGCTATCGAGCACCGCTGCAATGCCTCCTTGGGCATAGTTGCTGTTACTCTCCATGAGTTCTTTTTTTGTGACAATTGCTACTGTCCCATACTCAGCAGCATCGAGTGCAAAGTTGAGGCCTGAAATGCCGGATCCGATGACGAGAAAATCGTATGTATTCATAAGAAGGCTTAGAAAGCTTAGAATGCCCGGAAGGCTACATGATATCGAGGCCAATGTCTAATGACATCACTGAGTGCGTGAGCGATCCCATGGAAATAATATCAACGCCTGTGTTGCCATAGGTTGCAAAGGTTTGTTCGGTGATACCACCGGATGCCTCGAGAATAATATCAGAATGTATTTCATTGAGTTCTTTTACGAGTGGTTTTATTTCTTCTGGAGAAAAATTATCAAACATAATCGTGCTCGGACTGAGTGTGGCAAACTCGCGAATTTGATCAGCCGTATCTGCTTCTATTTCCCAAAAGATATGTTTATCATTGAGTTCTGTTGCTTTTGTGTGAAGATTTTTTATATAGGGGAGATGGTTGTCTTTGATTAACACAAAATCGTACAAACCGAGTCTATGTGTTCCTCCACCACCAAGCGTGACGGCTCGTTTGTCGAGGAGTCCCCATTGCGTTTTGCGAGTAGGGCAGAGGAGCACTGTTTCTGGAATTTGTTTTACGAAGTTTCGTGTGTGTGTGGCAATGCCAGACATGCGTTGCATGAGATTGAGCATCGTCCGTTCGACTTTCAAAATCTCTTGTATTGGCCCATAGAGTGTAAGAACAATATCTTTGTTCAGGATTGTATCCCCATCTTTTTTCAAAAATTGTATTTGAATAGGAAAACTGTTCAAGAAATATATGACCTCTTGCACGCCTGCAATGACACCATCTTGCTTTGCGATGATGTTCGCAGAGACGGTTGGATTGGTATCAAGCACTGTCTTGGTCGTCAGATCCTCACCACCCGCAAGATCCTGGCGGAGTGTTTCGTGCGTATAATAATCAACATACGTTTTGTATGTAGGATTTTCGAGTGTCAGTTTTTCTTGTTGATTGTAATAGTATTTGATTTGTTCTTGCTTTTGCATATACGTGTTATTTGTTTTTGGGAACAATATCGAGCATGCGATCAAGACTCTGTTTTGCTTTGAGCCTGATGTCCTCTGGAATCTCAATAATTTGATCTGGGCGTGGATTTTTCAATGCTACGAGAATATCTCGAAGCATAATTTTTTTCATATATGGACACAGACTACATGCGCCTACAATGTGTTTATTTTCAAACTCTGTCTTCACTCTGTCTGTGATGCCACACTCAGTAACGAGCATGATTTCGTCGGCGTCGCTCGATGCAATATAGCGGAGCATGTCGCTCGTACTGCCAGCCATGTCCACCGCATCGACGACGCTACTATTGCATTCTGTATGAGCAAGAATTTTGACACCTGGATGTTGCATGCGGATTTCTTTGATAGTATCGACAGTAAACATTTCGTGCACGATACAGGTGCCATGCCAGAGAATAAGTTTTTTCTTGGTTAATTTTTGGACATTCTGCCCCATGAGTTTGTCTGGAATAAAGATGACTTCGTCCTGTGGCATAGCGTCTATAACATTCACCACGTTTGCCGAGGTACAGCAGACATCGCTTTCAGCTTTTACTGCCGCAGACGTATTTACATAACATACCACTCCTGCATCGGGATGCTGTTTTCTGAGTTTGCGCACATCCTCGACAGTGATTGATTCTGCGAGTGAACAACCCGCAACTGCAGGCACTAAGACAACTTTTTCTGGTGACAAAATTTTTGCTGTTTCACCCATGAAGTGGACTGAGCAAAAAATAATTTTTTCAGCTGGATGCTCGGATGCTATTTTACTGAGCATGTATGAATCGCCCAGAAAATCTGCAACACCATACATGATGTCTGGGGTTTGATATGAGTGCGCAAGAATAATTGCATTTTGTTCTTTTTTCAATGTAGCAATTTCGAGCGTCATTGGCGCGATGAGCGCAGCATCTTCTCGTGACCAATGTGTATGTTTGAGTTTATCATACAGCCGGTTGGTCTCTTGTGTAAGTTGTCCGTCAGTAAATATCACAGTAAATGTACTAATTCTTTTACTATTGGAAGTACTTCAGTTGGTACCATACTTTTCCACTCGTCAGATTGTTCCTTGATATGCTGTCGAATTGTTGTCCCTGAGTATGGATTTTTTATCATAATATCTTTTACGTTGTATCCATTCTTTTCGAACAATTCTTTTACCCAGGCATTTCCAGTGTACACAATGCCAACAGGTCCTGTGATACGAATGACGTGTTCAACCCATTGTTCTTCATCGTGGATGTCTGGAATGGGGAGAATTTCCATTTTTTTTTCAAACGGTATGGATTCTAGCATACGCTTTCTTTCCTCGTATGTATAGGGGTTGTTGTCTGTACGACTATATTGCGAGCTTCCTATGCCAATAGTGATTTCGGGTTCCACAATCTGACCCAGTGCATAGACATGCCCGAGATGAAATGGTTGGAATCTCCCGATGTAGAGTGCTTTGCTATTGTCATCCTGAACTTGATTCAGGATCTGTATGCCCGATGACTCTTTTTGAAAAGACACATCATCGAAGTTTGGATTTGTTTTTTTTATCAAATCCAATTTCCATTCTCTGTGCCAATTTTTTAGTTGCTTTTCTCTATGAATTGCTTCATCTATATTGTCATACTGTTCGAAATATACCAATTTTTTACAATTATATTTTTTTGTAAACCCTTCGGCTCGTCCTTTTTTATGCTCGATCACTCTTCGTTCTAGATCATTTGTAACACCAATATAGAGCACGCCAGAAATGCTCATCATACTATACACATAGTAGTTGTGATTTTTAGCCATGTTGTATCTGTTATAGATGATGGTCTGTGGAAAAGATCCTGAAACAAGTTCAGGATGACAATCATTTCGTTCATGATGACAGTTTTGCAATAGGTGGCATGTGGCGTTTATGCTCAGATATCTCGATCATCTGTTGTACCCTTTTTACATTGCTCGCATCAAATGCAGTAGTATTTCCGTTTGTTTCAATAGTTTCAAGAATGCCGTCAAGTGTATCGTAGCTCATACCAATTTCATCTTCGTCATATTGTCCTTTCCAGAGTCCTGCGGTTGGTTTTTTCTCAATAATATCTTGTGGTACACCAAGTTCTTTTGCAAGCGCACGGACTTCATGTTTGTAGAGGTCTGCGATAGGTAGAAGATCTACACCGCCATCACCATACTTTGTATAGTACCCGATCATGCATTCTGTTTTATTTCCTGTGCCAAGGACCATACCATCGATGCTATTTGCTTTTGTATACAGGATACTCATGCGGATGCGAGCTTTGAGATTACCTATAGCATGTTGTGTTGTCAGTCCCTCCAACGATGTTTTGAATGCATCGAGGATTGGTTCGATAGAGACTGTTTCATACGAAACGCCAAGTGATGTGGCAACTTCCGTCGCAAGTGTTGCATCTTCATTGGCATTAGTAGAAGAGGGGAGAATGTAGCCATGTACGTTATCTTTCCCGAGTGCAGTCACAGCCAAAAAAGCGACTACTGCAGAGTCGATACCACCACTCAGGCCGATGACTGTTGGCTTTTCTTGAACATAGGTCTTCAAGAAGGTAATGATGGCTTGTCTTTTTTCGAGAATGGTCATGAGAGTTTTCTTTATGGTATAGTGAGGCTATCATATTCATAAAAAAAAATCTATATGATTTTATTTGACCAGCGAACATGCCCCAAATGTCAGAGAAAGACACTTCAAAGAAGTGAAAAATTCTACTCTATTTTGGCTATTGTCTTGCCCTTCGTTGTTGTTTTGTTGCTATTGTTTGGTGAAAATAGCTCTTATTATTTTACATTTTGGTTTCAAATGGTATTAATTTTTGTCCTCATGGGAGGTTTGTGTTATATAGCGTGGGGAGAATTGATACAAAAAAAATTGTCATACGTTTGTATAGAATGTGGATATCGTGAAGTGCTTACACGAAAGAAATTGTCAGGTTTTGCAGAAATAGGGTTGCTTTCAGCGGTCACAACGTTTTTTCTTGCTCTTATGCTCATTTGTCTAGCTATCGTATCATAAATGTGTCTTGCAATATCTTGACAATATCTGACATTTCAGATATACTTTTTTAGTCTCATTTCTGGCGCCATCGTCTAGTGGTTAGGACACCAGGTTTTCATCCTGGGAACAGGGGTTCGATTCCCCTTGGCGCTACTAGGGGTTGACATACACACTCTAATAGTGTATTCTCTCTCCATACCGCAGACAGTAGGTGTTCGTAGTAATATGGACTTAATTTCCTACCGAGGTGAGTCTCATTTGGCTTTGTTGGCGAGGTTTTATACTTGACGACAGCCAAAAGGTCGAAGATTCACAAGTTGTTCTGTGGGAAACCACAGTTTTTTTGTTGAAATTTTTTTCATCAAAACCTAGTAAATTTAGATAACTTAGCACTATGGCTAAGACACGAGTACAAAAAGAAGAAAAAGTGCAGAAGTTGGCTGACCATGTCAAAAGTGCAAAAGCAGTTGTTTTTGCGAATTTTCAAGGTCTTTCTGTCCAAGAGACAGAAGAACTTCGTGCAACATGTCGTAAAAACAATATCGTGATCAGCGCAAGCAAGAAAACGATTTTGAAACGCGCATTGTCTGAAGGTGGCTTTGACGTAGATACTAAAGCATTTTCAGGTGGTGTTGCTACTGCATTTGGCATGGAGGATGAAGTCACACCTGCACAGATCATTGCAACATTTGCAAAAAAACATGAGTTGATGACCATCTTTGGTGGTATCCTCGAAGGATCATTTATCAACGCAGCAAAAGTAAAAGAGCTTTCTCAGCTTCCAAGTAAAGAACAACTTTACGCTCAGCTCGTTGGTACGATCAACGCTCCTATCTCTGGCTTTGTCACCGTTCTTGCTGGCAATCTCAAAGGGCTGGTAGGCGTCTTGAACAATATTAAAGAACAAAAAGCTTAATTAATATTCTATATGTCAGAAGAAACAACAGAAGAAAAAAAGGCAGTAGAAGTGCCTGCAAAGTTCAAATCTCTTGTAGAAGAGATTGAAAAAATGTCTGTCCTCGATCTCGCTGAACTCGTGAAGGTTCTCGAAGAAAAATTTGGTGTGAGCGCTTCTGCTCCTGCTATGATGATGGCTGCTCCTGCTGCTGGAGAAGTTGCTGCTGTAGAAGAAAAAACGTCATTTACCGTAGAACTCACTGAAGCTGGTGCAAACAAGATCGCTGTGATCAAAGCTGTAAAAGCAGCAACTGGTCTCGGTCTTGCTGAAGCAAAAGGACTCGTTGATAATGTTCCATCTACTATCAAGGAGAACGTTGCGAAAGCAGAAGCTGAGGAACTCAAGAAATCTATTGAAGAAGCTGGTGGAAAAGTTACTTTGAAGTAATTCAATTCTTTTCAACCAATAAAAAACCGTCCTTGATTGGGCGGTTTTTTATTGTAGTATGTGTACGTCATCTCGAGCAACTGTAAGGAGTCGGGAGATCCTGTGTTTTTCTCGAGAATTTTCAATTTCATTCAAGATGATGTATCGTTGTGAGAATCAAAAAACCACCTGCTATCCAGATGATTTTTTGACTGATCCCGACGTGTAACGTGCTACGTGACCTCGATCGAGATCAGTCAAGACGGTGTTACGCGTCGGGGTATCTGGTGTGCCGCCCTGCCTGCCGCCTTCCGTCGCGCCTCGCTCGTTGCTATCGCGTGATTCGGATCTCGGCTTCGGGGTGTTGGAGCACCCGATCGATGTTTGGGTTCATCTCGTGGAGCTGGACCACGTAGGTCATGTTGTCCTTCTTGTTGATGCTGGAGTGATTTTTCATGTTTCCCACACATGTGTCACCTACGACTGCAGCGATTAGGATCACTGCAATGATGGGACCAATGACGGGAATGATGCTGAGAAAGCAGGCCAATATGATGGCCAGTCCGATGTCTCCTCCCGCACTTGCTGCAAGCATGTTTCCTCCGTCGCTGCGTCTATTCCGAGTATTTGATGTAGATCTCGTCTTCGGGGTACTTGAGCACTCGATCGATGTTTGGGTTCATCTCGTGGAGCTGGACCACGTAGGTCATGTTGTCCTTCTTGTCGATGTTGGTGCACCCATGTCTCCGGTCGCAGGTGCTCTGTGCTGCTGAGATGACGAGAGCAATGACTAGGAATGGTCCGATGAAAGGGATCATCGCTATAATGGCGAGTATCACCCCACCGATGATGAGCGCAATGAAGAGGACGAAGATGTTCTCCCCAGATGAGGCCTCTGCCAGAAGTGGTATGAAATTCATTTTTTACCTCACGATGATTTGCGCCAGCGTGACGCAGTTGATTGCCTAGTTATACCTCTACACTATTATTAGTATTATGTCAACCTGTAGAAGGTGTATCAAAAAACTGCAATAGTTGCAGTTTTTTGAAAGTATTTTTTTTGTTACATCGTAAAGCTATACACTTTATTATCATCAAGTACATAGATTGTTTTCTTCGTAGCGTCTACGACCATGCCTGTCGGTCCAATCCAGTTATTGCTTGTGTATTGTGATTGGAAGGTTCCTTGTTTGTTGAGTTTTACCACTCGTTTGTTTGTTGGTTCTACAATATAGATACTTTCTACATCATTGTATGTATAAAGATCTGTTGGATTTTCGAGTGCTGGGTCGAGGCCGCTGATGGAAAATGTTTCAGGCTTACCAGCAGAAAATTTTAGAATATTACCACTTTGTTTCAATGCAAAAATGTCGCCGTCAATGGCAATCGATACGGCATCTGACAGATCTACCCCATCATTGTTTGTCAGCCATGGTGTGCCTTTGTCATAGCCGAGCTGTGTTTTGCTATGGCGAAGGATTTGTTCGTTTGCTTGGTCGACGAGGTAGAGACGAAGATTATATATAAATGGTGCTGCAATACGAGTTGATTCGGTCGGGTAGGAAATTTCTGTTCGAGAGATTACTTTTGTTTCTTGGTTATATGTATAGACTTGATTTTCATTTCCAAAAAATACCATCATGTCATTTTCTTTTGGTGTGTTGCCACTCGTAATTTTCATAAGTGAGTCGTGTGATTGCACTTCGATACTCCCAGTATCTTTGTCAACAAGATAATATCTATTATCATCTGGGCCAAATGCAACGAGGGTGTCGTTGATTCGTATCAGTTTTGATGCGTGTGCTCCCTCTGCTTTTGCGCCGAGGTCAGCGATCATCTGTGCATCAACTACTGTGATGTCTCTGAGATCCAGGAGCGCCGTGTTTATGACACTTTTTAACTCTTCATATTTCTTTGTTTGATTATCATTTTCTTGTGGCAATGTCATAACAAGCGTTTCGGCTTCTTTGAGTAAATTGAATGCACCTGTGTCGTCATTATAAATTTTTCTTGCTTCGGCTGCTGCTTTTTTATCTTCGATTGCTTGGACCTGTTGTTCATACACGATTTCTTTTTGGCGGTAATGTTCTTGGATTTTTAGATAGGCAAGACTACTAGCAAAGGTCACACTTAGTACGATGACACCGAGAAAAAGAATTTTACTCACAAGAGAAAGTCTGCCAATGCTGGACTGAATATTAAGCCATGTTTCTTTGAGTGATCTGAGAGCATGTGATCTTCCGTTATTTTTATTTGTCAGCAAAATAAAGAGTGTAACAAATATACGTGATACACCAATGGAACACCATTTGATAATTTTCCATAGTGTGAGCCCTGTGAATACCAGCGCTCTTCCTATACCAATGAGGATCATCTGTGGAATAGTTCCGCCAATGATTTCCTCTCCTGTGCGACGTCTGTGATTTGTTTCTATTACATTGCGACGTTTTTGCTGTCGACCCGGTTCTGTCTTTGTCTTTTTTTTGCCCCCAAACAGAGAAGGGGAGAGAGTCTCCGTTGTTTCTCGTTGTTTATCAATGAGATTTTGCAGTGATGCCGCTGAGTTTGATGGGGGTGTTGGCATGTCTGTATTCTGTTCGACAACATCACAAAAAATTCCACCAAAAGATTCATCCTTGCGTGCATCTTTGAGAACATGCTCTATATGTTCCACTGCTTTTTCAAGAGGACGTGACATAACGATTTCTTTGATACGTTCGATACTGAGTTCGTCGGTGATGTGTGGTGTTCCAAAAAACATGCGGTCTCCTTGATTGATCGTTCCTTCTATCACTGCAGAGAATAGGTGTGTATCATCTTCGTCATGTTCCCCACTGAGGATATTGATATGTTCAATAGTATTTTTTTGTGAAAAAAAGACATAGGCATGCGGACTCCCATAATAGCTTAGAGATATTGACGTATCATGAATGACACCGACAATGCAACTTAGCGTGCCTGTTTGGTGGAGGAGGTGATTGCTGCGACGATTGATAAATTCAAGCGTGGTTTCAAAAGGTCCTTTGTCACCTGCATTAAGTTCTGTTTCGTAATAGCCTGATTCGATATCATCGATGAGACGCTGGGCATGACCTATCATTTCTACATCACCTTCTTCTATTTCTGCAATTGCAAAAAAATACCCACGCTTCCATTCTTCAGCGTTGGTGGGTTCGGTAATGTGCAGAAGCACATGGGATTGCTTTTGATTTTTGCCTTCAATGAAGAATTCTTGAATGCGGGCAACATGTGGCATAGGCGCGCGTCGTAGATGCATATCATGACACGATCCGAGAGTGTCGGATTGACGTGCCTTCATAGAGTAGTATACAATAGATTGGCATAGAGAAACAATGCCTTTGACGCATGTGTGTACTCAACTAAAGAATGCTATTCGTATGCTTGAACATCTATTTGGTTCAAAAACAAGATATCGACTGCTTCGTTTTTTTTTCCATAATACAGAAAAGTCTTTTTTTGTGCGTGAGCTCACGAGAGCTCTCGATGTACAGATCAATGCTATACGAAGGGAACTTGAGCTTCTTGTGAAGAGTACACTTGTCGAAGAGACTGATGCACCAGGGCATGTGGATCAAACAAAAGCAGGAGCGTCGCTTCGAAAGTATTACCGGCTCAACCTTGGGTCACTTATGTACCCAGAGATGCAAGCCCTCCTCATGAAGGCTCAATTGCTTGATGAACAGGTGTTTGTGGATAGTATCCGTGAGTCTTGTGGAGATATCAAACTTCTCCTTCTCACAGGACGCTTTGCTGGAGAAAAAGATGTCCAGACGGATATGCTGATTGTCGGTGATATCAAATCTCGAAATCTTGAAAAAGTCATTGCATCGTATGAAAAAGATATTGGTTTTTCTATTCGATATACGACCCTTACTGTAGACGAATTGTATGAGCGTCGGCATATGATGGACAAGTTTATTTATTCTATCTTTGAAGCAAAGCATATGCGAGTGGTGGATGAACTTGATCTGTAGTGTTTTAGGTTTTATTCCTCCTTCGGATGGAATCTCGTCCAATGAAACTGGCGGGAGAGAATTAGAATATTTATGTATTTGATGATCAATACGTCAGAGAAGGACATGGTCGCTCTTTCATTGTTTGATGAGCAGGAAAAAAAAGAAATTCAAGTTTCCGCGAGCAATCGAAAGTTACTTCAGGTCATTGACTCTTTTTTGACGTCAAAGCACAAAACGCAGGATGATGTTGCAGGTGTTATGGTGGTGGTTGGTCAAGGAAGTTTTACTAGCACAAGACTTTCTGTCACTGCTGCGAATACGTTTGGATATGTTCGACGCATACCTCTGTTGTCGATATCAGAGCAACAGGCAACTGATGTTCAGTCTTTGATTCCGATATTGCTTGACCAGCCTCTGGGTCAGTACATTTCCGCAACCTATAGCGGGACACCAAACATCGGCAATCTATCCTAACGTGTGTTATGGTAAATAAAAAAACTCCCGACATGGGAGTTTTTTTATTCTTAAAGAAGACAGGGGAGCTTGCTCGGCTGTCCGAGGATATATGGTACAATCGAACATATGTCCGAGCACATCAAAAAAAGTCACAATAAAACCCAGATTTTGTACCATCTAGTGTGTCCAGTGAAGTATAGGAGAAAAGTACTGATCAAAGGTGTTCCACAGACACTGAAGGAAGTGTGTCTAGAGATATCAAAGCGGTATGAGATATTTTACGTGGAGATAGGGACAGATTTAGATCACGTACATTTTCTTATACAGAGT
>MNVD01000026.1 GCA_001871445.1 Candidatus Magasanikbacteria bacterium CG1_02_41_34 | reverse complement strand
TATGCCACAAATTGCACTTTTTAGCCGACCGTTTTGTCCATTAAGTCTTTTTTTATGATTGATCATAGTTTTTAGTTATTTTTTCTCTATACTATGCCACAAATTGCACTTTTTAGCCGACCGTTTTGTCCATTAAGTCAAAATAGTCTTTTAATTTTTTTTGCGAAGCAAAAGGAGTCTTCTAATCTTTCAGTGTGCTACAACTGAAGGCTGATGCCAATCGGACAATGGTCACTCCCCATTACCTCTGGCAAAATAAAGGCATAGTCAATGTTTTTTTGCAATGTTTTTGATACGCATACATAATCAATCCGCCAGCCAACATTTCTTTCACGAGCTTTTGCAAAATGACTCCACCATGTATACCCATTATGGTTGTCTGGATATTTGTCACGAAAGGTATCAACAAATCCAGCTGCGACAATGTTATCAAATCCCTCGCGCTCTTCGTCGGTAAATCCATGCTTGCCAATATTTTCTTTTGGGCGAGCAAGATCAATTTCTTCATGTGCGACATTGAGATCCCCGCAAAAAATAACAGGTTTGTTTTTTTCAAGTTCTTTTACATGCATGAGAAATGCAGGGTCCCATTTTTTATGTCGGAATGAAAGCCGCGAAAGATCATCCTTTGTATTTGGTGTGTACACACTGACAACATAAAATTTTTCAAATTCAGCAGAAAGAACACGCCCCTCACTCGCACCGTCGCGGTCTTGATTATCAGTCAGATGAAATTTTTTTAATACGTTTGGAAGGAGTCCGTAGATAACAGAAGTTGCTGGTATTTTACTAAAAATTGCTGTTCCAGAGTAACCCTTTTTTTTTGCCGAATGCCAGTATTCTGTGTAGTCTGGAAGGTCAATTTCTACTTGATTTTTACTCGCTTTTGTCTCTTGTAAACAAAGTATATCTGGTTTATGTTTTTGTATAAATTCTTGAAAAGTTCCTTTCTTGAGTCCAGCTCTAATGCCATTGACATTCCATGAAAATATTGATAGGGTGCTATTCTTCATATCAGTAATTATAGTGTATACGTACAGAGTACATAGATATTGGAGACATCGCAAGTTTGTTTTGTACAACTCATACAAAATAAGTCTGTGCAAAAAAATATTATATCCACAAAACAAATACTTGCATTGAAAAGTAAGTGTGATATAGTCGCCATATCGTTTTTTTATCTTTCTCTTTTTTTTAAATATATGAGTGTTGAATTTGAAAAAGCAAAAACTGACGTTCTTGGTCATATTGAAGCTCTTCTGGAAGAAATAGAACAGGAGATAGCACTGTCTCATCAAGAAAAATATGCACTTCTCGAAGATGCATTTGGTAGTGCATCGGACGTCGATGAACTACGCGTTGCGTTTGATCAATGGTTTATGGAGCATAGTGAAGATATCGGCTTTGATCACACGGTAGATGAAATTTGGGATCATGCACTTGGTGGTGAGCACAGTTATGCTTCTGGAGATGACGAAGACGACGATGAAGATAAAATATTTGAAGAAGCTGAAGCAGAAGAAGAGGAGGAGGATGAAGATGATGATGTAGTAGAAGGTGTATTTGATGACGAAGATGATGAAAATTAATACACAAAAATCAGACATCCGTAATCAGTAACCCGTGTACTATGGATAGAAATCTTGCGCTTGAATTTGTTCGTGTCACCGAAGCAGCTGCTGTTGCGGCGTCTCGGCTTGTTGGTCGGGGGGATGGAAAGGCTGCGGATAAAGTTGCTGTGGATGCAATGCGTGATAGATTTTCGTATGTAGATTTTGCAGGAGTAGTGGTCATTGGTGAAGGCGCAAAAGATGAAGCACCCGAACTTTATGTTGGTGAAAAAGTAGGTACAGGGATTGGAATCGAACGTGATATTGCCGTAGACCCACTTGAATGTACAGATAGCGTCGCAAACGGAAGACCAAATGCTATTACTGTGATTGCAACGGGTGCAAAAGGAACATTGTTTCACGCACCAGACATGTACATGCACAAGATCGCGTGTGGCCCGCAGGCAAAAGGCGCAATTAGCCTCGACAAATCTGTCAAAGAAAATATCACCGCCGTTGCAGAAAGACTTGGTAAGCCTGTAGAAGATATGACGATCGTGGTCCTGGATCGTGTGAGACATGAAGCTTTGATTCAGGAAATTCGTAGTGTTGGAGCACGTGTTTTTCTCATCACCGATGGAGACGTCGCTGGAGCAATTGCATGTAGTCTGGAGGATTCCCCGATAGACATGCTTCTAGGCATGGGAGCGAGCGCAGAAGGTGTGTTGGCCGCGGTGGCTATCAAGTGTCTTGGTGGTGATTTGCAGTGTCGTTTAGCGCCAAAAAATGAGGAACAGAGGCAGGAAGTGCTTGATCTGGGACTTGATCCAGAAAAGATACTTTATCTCGATGATTTGGCAGCTGGGGTAGATCTGACGTTTACAGCAACTGGCGTTCTCGACGGACCTTTACTAAAAGGTGTCACCTATCAGTCTGGGACTATCAAGACCTATTCTGTTGTTATGCGTGTAGAAACTGGGACTGTAAGGTTTTTGGAAACGACACATAGAATCGATTAACTTGTGATAAGTATGAAAACGCTCAAACGAGCGTTTTTTTGTTTTTCTTTATGGCCCTAGACAAACAGGTCTCTTCGGCATACAATGCAAGTACTTTTAATATTTTTTTATGGATTACGCAGCTATTCAGGGTGTACTTGGCAAGGATGCTGAACACCTACTTGGGTTCAATACCCCAAAGATCGCAAAAGAACGTCTTCATGCACCATCCCAAAGTTTTATCGATGACGTTTTTGAACCCTCAGACAGAAATGCGCATGTGATAAAAAACCTAAAACGTCTTCGTGATACAGGTCGTCTCGCTGGAACAGGATACTATTCTATTCTCCCTGTTGACCAAGACATAGAGCATTCTGCTGGTGCAAGCTTTGCAAAAAATCCAGATTATTTTGATCCGGAAAATATTGTAAAATTAGCGGTTGATGGTGGGTGTAATGCTGTTGCCTCAACACTCGGTACTCTCGGCATGGTCAGCAAAAAATATGCAGATGCCATTCCGTTTATTGTAAAAATAAATCATAATGATTTTTTTCGTTATCCAAATAGTTATGATCAGCGATTGTTTGCATCTGTCCAGCAAGCCGTTGATATGGGAGCTGCTGGAATCGGAGCCACGATTTACTTTGGATCAGAAGAATCAAAACGACAAATAGAGGAAGTAAGTGCCGCGTTTGCAGAAGCGCATCGACAGGGTCTTTTTACGATTCTCTGGTGCTACACACGCAATGATGCATTTAAGATCGGTGGCGAGGATTATCATGTTGCAGCTGACCTCACTGGACAGGCAAATCATCTTGGTGCAACGATTGAAGCAGACATTGTCAAACAAAAACTTCCAACGAACAATGGTGGGTATGTGAAGCTCAATGAAAAAGGGAAATTTGGAAAATACGATGACGCAATGTATAGCGAGTTGTCGAGTGATCATCCAATCGACCTGTGTCGTTATCAAGTGATCAATGGGTATGCTGGACGAATTGGTCTTATCAATTCTGGTGGAGATAGTTCTGGCAATGATATCAAAGACGTGGTTGCAACAGCAGTTATCAATAAACGAGCAGGCGGAACAGGACTCATCACTGGGCGAAAAGCATTCAAAAAATCTCTTGCAGAAGGTATTGAAATTTTGCATGCAGTGCAAGATGTCTATTTGTCAAAAGACATTACTCTTGCCTAATTCTGTATGCAAAAAAGACCTCTTCGTATTGCGATTAACGGCTTTGGCCGTATCGGGCGTGTGTTTACACGTGTCGTATGGAACAATCCTGCTTTTGAGATCGTTGCAATCAATAGTCTCTCAAAGTGTGATATCTACGCACATCTCATGAAGTACGATTCTATCTACGGTGTGTGGGATGTACCAACAGATTTTTCTTCCGAAGATGATGCATTATTTTTTGGCGGAAAGCGTATTGCGTTTTACCACGAGCGTGATATAGAGAATATCGATTGGGCAGCACATGATGTAGACATTGTGATTGAATCAACAGGAGTATTTACCGATAGAGTTTCGAGTGAAAAGCATGTACAATCTGGTGCAAAGCATGTTGTGATCAGTGCACCTGCCAAAGATGAAGATATTACCATGATTTATGGTATTAATGATGAACTTTTTGATCCTAATATACACAAAATTATTTCTTCTGCTTCCTGTACGACTACGTGTCTCGCACCGCTCGTAAAAGTGCTCGACAATGCATACAAGATTACGCACGGGACGATCATGACTACACATGCATATACGAATGATCAACATTTGGTAGATCATCCACACAAAAAGGACAGCTTCCGGAGAGCGCGTGCAGCTGCAATGTCCATAGTGCCAACATCGACTGGCGCGGCAAAAGCGATTGGGAAAGTGATTCCGAGTATGATAGGAAAACTGGATGGCAATGCGCTCCGTGTGCCTGTACCAACAGCATCAATTGTTAGCCTTATTGCAGAAGTTGAGCAGGCAACAGATCGAGTTGACGTCAATGCAGAATTCATGCGAGCGTCAAAAGAAGATTTTCCAGGCAATGTGGATGTGAGTACGCTCGGGCTTGTTTCTGTAGATTACATCCGCAGTCCGTATGCAGCCACTATTGATTCACTCTCTACACTTGTTACAGACAAACATCAAATATTTGTCCAAGCGTGGTATGACAATGAGTGGGGGTATGTTACACAGATGGCACACTTGATGGAAGAAATGCGGAAGAAAATTATTGCATAATCATTCTATGAATAACAACATTGGATACAAAGAAAGTGATGCACTCAAGTTTTATCAAAAAAGCGAAGGAACTATTCTCCTTTCATGGCAAGATGTCGAGATGGATGTACTCGGTATTATTGACCAAATGAAGCAAGAAGATTTTGAGCCAGATATTATTGTGTCAATCGCACGTTCTGGTCTTATTCCTGCATCAATGATTGCATACACGCTGGGGAACAAACAACTGTATGTGATAAAAGTAGATTTTTCCAAAACGCAAAAGAGCGGACCAGATCAAGACTTGGCGGAACATCCAATCATTACGCAAGAACTTTCAAAAGATATTTCAGGTTTGCGTGTTCTTGTAGTCGATGAAATGGCAGTATCTGGTTCGACATTGAATCTTGTGAGTGCGTACATGGATCTGAAACATCCAAAAGAAATAAAGTACGCAGTACTCTACAAGCAACCGTGGGCAGCATTTTCTCCAACCTATGTTGGGCGAGAAATCAAAGAATGGCCACTGTATCCGTGGAAGGAACTGAGGAATAATATTTTGGATCCGAGGGCGAAGGTGTAGACATTTAATTATCATAAAAAAAACCGCTATCTAGCGGTTTTTTGATATAAGAAGATGTGCTAGGGCCACCACACTTGTTGTCAATTCAGACAACGTGTGGTGGCCTAGCGGGACCTGCGAAGGGAGGCTGTGCGGTGCCATCGTCTCTTCGAAAGCCCAGGGTGGGCGTGCCGTCGATCAAAGCTCTAGTTTGAGCTTGAGAGGCTATAGATTCTACCGTGGTATGAATCTATAAGCACAATATACAGTATATTTTTTCTGTTGTCAATAGAATAAAATGACAAAGTTACTATAAAATAATTGCTTAACATAGCTATTTTCAAATACATATCCACAATACTGTTGAAATAAAGTTGACAAAAAGAAGATAATGAATTATGCTTGTATTAGCTAAATATGAACATAAGCATTCTCAAAAAATTAGGTTTTTCTGACAAATACGCCAAGGTATACTTGGCGCTTTTGCGTCTCGGACCTTCTTCTGTCCGTTCACTGGCGGAAGAAACCTCATTAAATAGAGGTACTGCGTACGATTCTCTCAAATGGCTTCAGGAAAAAGGGCTTGTGACATTTTATAAACAAGATACAAAACAGCATTTTGTGGCTGAGCCTCCAGTAAAATTGAATACGCTTCTCAGAGAACAGCAGGAAGAACTGAGTCGTACAGATCAAGAGCTCTCACAATTTGTGGCAGAACTTGATGCGTTGCATCATTCTGGTGAAGCGCGGCCTGTTGCACGCTACTATGGACCGGATGAATTGCATCATATTCTCGAAGATATTCTTGCCGTGACAGAAGCAAATGAAGAAAAAACCTATCGTGTGTATTCGACAGAAGGTATACGAGAACATTTGTACAAAGATTTTCAAACATTTTCAGATGTACGCGTTGCGCGTGGTATTGAAGTAAAGGCCATTGCTATTGGAAAAGGTGGAGAGTTGCGTGGGCTCGATGAACGAAAATGGCTTCCTCTTTTAGATCATTCACGTACGTCGGGGGTGGATCTTTACAATCCATCACCGACGTACATTATGATATATCCTGGCAAGACTGCGTATATTTCACTTGATCAAACTGGCACACCTATGGGTGTGGTCATAGAAAATACAGGGATTTCTATGATGCAACAACTAGTTTTTGATGCATTGTGGCACACATTATAATTTTCATGTATGAATGTTGTTTTTGATTTTGACAATACATTGTTTGAAGCAGAGCGACTAAAATTTGCACTGTATGGATTTGTAGAAACCTATGGATTCAGTCAAGAAGATGCAAAAGAAATGTATCGACTCTCTCGAGATCTGGATGGTCATGTGACATTTTCACCAGAACGTTTTTGTGAAGTCCTGAACGTAGCAATTGAAAAAAAACAACAAGGAACATCTGTTGATCCTTCTTTTGTACGAGAGCACCTGATGCATCATGTCGGTGTAGTGACTGGGGCAATAGAACTCCTAACACTTCTTAAAGAAAAAAACATCTCTATGTATCTGCTTAGTCTCGGTGTGTCAGAGTGGCAGCACGAGAAAGTGAAGATGTCAGGAATTGATGTATTTTTTGCATCAGATCGTATTCATTATACAACGCATGTACAAGAAGGAAAAATAATTGCATTACGTAGTATCTTTGGAGAAAATTTTACTGGTGAGAATACATATCTTTTTAATGATAAACCTGATGAAACAAAAGTTCTCTTAGCATCGTTTCCAGAATTACACGTATATTTGCGCTGCGATGTTACTGATATGCGATACGTTCGTGCAGATTTTGATGAACTGGTCAATGAGTATGGTGATCGTGCAATGTATGCAGATGATCTCACCCACGGTGCTGCATTTCTTCATATTTCCTAATTTTTATGAAACATCTTTCTCCAAAGACTGGCGTTGTTATTCTTGCAGCAGGACATGGAACGAGAATGAAAAGCGAGATTCCAAAAGTCATGCATGAGCTTCATGGCAAGCCAATGATTGGTCATATGGTGGACGCTGTTATTTCCTCAGGTGTGACACCTAAACCAGTCGTGGTTGTCTCCTTACAGAGCGATTTAATTCGTGCGTATTTTGGCAATCGTGTCGAGTATGCAATACAAGAAAAACAACTTGGTACAGCACACGCAACAGCGGCAGCAGAAGAAGCATTGAAAAATGTAGATCGTGTACTGGTGCTATATGGTGATTTGCCCTTGCTTTCAGCAAAAACCATCGAGAATTTCACGAAGTTTTCATCAGATCATATTGTCATGGGTACTACAACTGTGTTGAATTTTGATGAAGAGAGAAAAACATTTTTTTCGTTTGGGAGAGTTATTCGAAATGAGGAAGGGGCGGTAATTAATATTCGAGAAAAAAAAGACTGTAGTACAGCAGAACTTACGATCAAAGAATTGAATACAGGACTCTACTCTTTTCCTGCGTCATGGCTCTTTGTACATGTAAAGAAAGCAGAAAATAATAATGCGCAACAAGAATATTATTTGACCGATGTTATTTTTATGGCTATGAAAGAAGGTATACCGATTGATACGGTAGATATACCCGAGAAGGAATCGTTTGGAATAAGTTCACAAGAAGATTTAAAAATTGCTCAAACATTTATGTAATATTGTATATGTCACAATACATTCCTGCACTCACAATTGATTTGCAACAAGACGGATGGGAAACATCTCGTGGATTTATCAAACGAGAGATCGAGATGCCAGAACTCAATGAAAGCGCGCGTCCGAGTGACGCCGTGTCCGTTATTGTAAAAGTAGAATTTGCTGGTGTGTGCGGATCTGACCGTGGTATTTGGAATCGAAATTCGTTTACTGATCTTTTTAGAGAATCCCTTGGAAAAGAACAAAAATCCATGCGTATTCTTGGCCATGAATTTGTGGGAGAAGTTGTCGAGGCAGGATCTCTCGTTGCATCGATGTGCGATATCCATGTTGGCAATCCTGTATCAGGAGATTCACATGTGACGTGTGGAAAGTGTTTTCAATGTCGCATGGGCGAACAAGAAGTGTGTCAGGATCAAAAGATTCTTGGGATTAGTACGGACGGTATTTTTGCCACGTATGTAAAAATACCAGCAAAAAATTTGTGGGTAGTAGATTTCAATCGTGTCCGAAAAGAACTTTGTGCATTATATGATCCCTTTGGCAACGCCGTACATTGTCTTACGAAAGTTGATGTGCGTGGTGCGCGCGTTGCTATTTTTGGTGCGGGACAAATTGGGATGTTTGCTATTCTCCTCGCACGACAATTTGGTGCAGCAAAAGTGATCGCAATTGATGTAAATCCTGAACAGTTGGCAATTGCAAAAGAACTTGGCGCACATGAAACAATTCTCATAGAAAAAACAGAAAAAGCAAATGCATACGATGCCGATACACAGGTCATTGATCGCATTATGGAACTGACGTATGGGAAAGGTGTCGATGTGAGTTTGGAAATGTCTGGGTACAATTCTTCTATCGTGAATACGATTGAAGCGACGCGCGCTGGTGGTGATGTGATATGGTTTGGTATCAAAGATGGTGATGTGACTATCCCACATTTTTCAAAGATTATTGTAAAAGGATTGACCATTCACAATGTGATCGGTCGACACATTTTTCGAACCTGGCAAACAGCACAACGTGTCCTTTCTGATACGACGAATGGTATTCAAGAGAAGATGTGGAAGAGTATTATGAAAAGCGGTAATGGTACTGTGATGAAACTGTCTGAATATACACCAGAAATGTTTGAAGAAAAGATGAAATCACATCCAAAGCTGGTATTTGATATTCAGAATTAAATTTTCTTTCCTATATGAATACCACACTCAATACACTCTCTGCACAAACAGTCGAAGAAATTAAAAAAGCAGGACTCTTTAAATCCCAGCGAGTGATTTCTACCAAACAAGGAGCTGTCATTCACGCAGATGGAAAAGAGCTGTTGAATTTTTGTGCAAACAATTATTTAGGTCTTTCAGGAAAAGAAGAATTGATCGACGCGGCAAAAAAAACACTTGATGAGTATGGATATGGATTGTCATCGGTACGTTTTATTTGTGGTACACAAACAATTCACGAGATGCTTGAAAAACAAGTGGCTACATTTTTTCACAAAGAAGATGCGATTCTGTTTACCTCATGCTGGGATGCAAATGAAGGTGTGTTTGCTGCGCTTCTTACCGATCAAGATGCTGTTATTTCCGACGCACTCAATCATGCAAGTCTTATTGATGGTATACGTCTGTGTAAAGCAGAACGACATGTATTCAAACACATGGACATGGCAGATCTTGAAGAGCGGTTGAAAGAAACACAAGGAAAACGGATGCGTTGTATTGTGACAGATGGTGTCTTCAGTATGGATGGCGACATTGCACCACTCAAAGAAATTTGTGATCTTGCTGACAAATACGATGCCTTTGTCGTAGTAGATGATGCTCATGCGAGTGGATTTCTTGGCGACACAGGACGTGGCGCAGCAGAAGCAGCTGGTGTGTTAGAACGTGTTGATGTCATTACTACAACATTTGGCAAAGCTCTTGGTGGTGCAACCGGTGGGGCCGTTGTCGCGTCAAAGGAAGTCGTTGCCCTCCTTCACCAACGTGCTCGCACGACACTTTTTACCAACTCATTGCCTCCGGTTATCTGCGGAGTGACAAGCTATGTGTTAGACTATATTGACCACCATCCAGAACTCAGAGAAACACTGTGGGATAATACACGATATTTCAGAGAAAAAATGGTTGCAGCAGGGTTCACACTTCCTACATCTGTGCATCCCATCGTTCCTGTGATAATAGGTGAGGCAGAACCTGCAATGAGGATGGCGGAAGACATGCTTGCAGAAGGCATTTACGTCATTGCATTCAGCTATCCAGTCGTTCCAATGGAAACGGCGAGAATTCGTGTTCAGATTTCAGCAAGTCATACCAAAGCACAGATCGATCAGATCGCCCGTGCATTTGAAAAACTTGGCAAGAAGTACAATATTCTCTAATGCTCTAATACCCAACTTATATGTGCGGAATAATCGGATACATAGGTGAAAAAGAAGTATTGCCAGTTCTCCTCAAAGGACTGCGTCGTTTGGAATACCGTGGCTATGATTCTGCTGGAGTAGCTATATTAGATGAACAAACACACAAGATCAATCGTGTGCGTGCTGTGGGAAAAGTAGATATTCTTGCTGAAAAGGTGAAGGATATGAATATATCTGGTCATATTGGTATTGCACACACACGTTGGGCAACGCATGGAGGTGTGACAGAAGAAAATGCGCATCCGCATGTTGCGATGAATGGAAAGTTGGTATTGGTTCACAATGGGATCATTGAAAACTATAGAGAATTAAAAGAAAAATTAGGTAATGTCATACTTGAATCACAGACTGACTCAGAAATTTTTGCGAATCTTATTGGATTGAAGTACGACGGTAATTTGAAAAAGGCAGTCGTAGAAGCACTCAAACTTGTTCGCGGAACATATGGGATTGTGGTCATGCATGCAGATCACCCTGATGAAATGGTTGCGGCAAGACTTGGAAGCCCCATTGTGATTGGTGTCGGTGATGGGGAACAATATGTTGCCAGTGATGCAACACCCATTTTGCCATACACAAAAAAAGTTATTTTTCTTGAAGACGGAGAAGTCGCTGTCATCAAAAAAGACAGCATGGAGACAACAGATTTGTTTGATCAGCTCGTCACAAAACATGTTGAGGAAATTGAGTGGAATGATGAACAAGCCGAAAAACAAGGCTTTGATCATTTTATGCTCAAGGAAATTTTTGATCAGCCACAAGTGTTTCAAGATGCCATTCGTGGTCGATATAATCTTGCAGAAGGAACTGCATATCTTGGTGGACTTAATATGACGATCGATGAAATGCGAAGTGTGAATCGCATTATTCTTATTGCGTGTGGAACAGCAAGTTATGCTGCGTTGGCAGGAAAGTATGCCATCGAACGTCTTGCCGGAATTCCCGTTGACGTAGACATCGCAAGTGAATTTCGCTATCGTGATCCGATTATTGATGAACATACATTGGTATTTGCTATATCTCAATCTGGCGAAACTCTGGATACACTTGCCGCAGTCCGAGAAGCAAAACGAAAAGGTGCCTTTGTTCGTGGTATTGTGAATGTTATTGGCTCTACCATTGCGAGAGAAACAGATGGTGGAAGTTATATTCACGCTGGCCCAGAGTTGGCAGTTGCCTCGACAAAAGCATACACCAACATGGTGGCAATTTTACTTCTCTATGCACTCGAATTTGGACGACTGAAACGTGTTAGCCCAGCGACAGGGCAACGTTTGCTGTATGCACTTCGAGAGATTCCAGGAAAGATGCAGATGATTCTTGAAAGAAAAGATGAGATAAAGCGGATAGCAGAAAAATATGCGCACTATACAGATTTCTTCTATATAGGACGAGGATCAAATTTCCCCGTTGCGCTGGAAGGATCTATTAAGCTGAAAGAAATTACCTATATTCACAGCGAGGCCTATCCAGGAGGAGAGTTGAAACATGGTCCACTTGCGCTTCTCTCACCAGAATTTCCTGTGATGGCCATCATGACGAAGGATCAGCTCTATGATAAAATGCGTAGCAATATCGAAGAAATTCGTGCGCGAAAATCTCCTATTGTTCTTATTGCAACAGACGGTGATGCTGGAGCAAAAGAACTTTCAGATGATGTTATGTACGTGCCTGATACGATGGAGCTTCTCCAACCACTTCTCAATACGATTCCATTGCAGTTGTTTGCATACTATACCGCAGTTGCACTTGGCAAAGATGTAGATAGACCTAGAAATCTTGCAAAATCAGTTACGGTAGAATAATAACTATGAAACAAAGAGCAATTATTTTTGACATGGACGGTGTCCTCATCGATAGCGAGCTAATATGGAAAGACGCGGGTATTGAGTTATTTACCCGTCTTGGCGTCCCGATGACACGAGAACGTATGGCAGAGACGATGGGGATGCGCTGTGACGAAGTGATCGCACTTCGCTACGCATCCGAACCATGGGAAGGCATGACTGTCGATGAAGCTACTGATGAATTGATACGTCTCGTTGTAGAAAAAACAAAGGACGGAAAGGTACTACCCGGCGCCTTGGCAGCAGTGAGGACTGCACAGAACATGGGAGTAAAAACAGCAATTGCTTCATCTTCTCCCATGGTATTGATTGAAACCGTGGTGTCTCATTTTGGATTTGGTGAATTTGATTCTCTCCATTCAGCCTTTTCCGAAAAGCGAGGCAAACCTGCCCCAGACGTATATCTTGCAACAGCCAAAGCCTTGGACATTTTGCCAGAACACTGTATTGTAATAGAAGATTCTCTCAATGGTATGAAAGCGGCAAAGGCAGCAGGGATGATGTGTATTGCTGTCCCAGATGCACGATATTTTTCTCATGAACAAGTATCTGACGTTGCGGATCATATCTTTGACAGTCTCGAAGCCTGTACGCGAGAACAATTTGAATCATTATTTGTGTAGTATGAAAAAAAATATTGTTGCCATTGGTGGAGGAAATGGAACAGCTGTTTCTGTCCAAGCATGCAAAACATTTCTTGAACAGATTTCACTTTCTGCCGTTGTTTCTATGTCAGACAGTGGTGGCGCAAATGGAAAACTGCGAGAGCAAACAGGATTTTTGCCTGCAAGTGATCTCATGCGGACGACGCTTGCGTTTTCCAATCAAGATCCACACATGTTGAAACAAGTTTTTTATCGAAACAGAATCTCGGATGTCGCTCCAAAACTTGATGGCTATTATATTGGTATTTTGTGGTACTCACTCTTGCAAGAAAAAGGATTGAGTTTTATGCAAGCGCAAGAATCCCTGGAACAAATTGTTGGTGCTGTTGGACACGCATATCCAGCCACACTTGATGTGGTGGATTTTTGTGTAGAATTGGACAATGGAGAAATAGTTAAAACAGAAGGCGCGAATGATAGGCCAGCTTCACGTGAACATCGCATTGTGAAAGCCTGGCTTGAACCAACTGCAACTATTTTTGATGGTGCAAAAAAGACAATTGAAGAAGCTGATATTATTCTTTTGGGACCAGGAAGTTTGTATTGTTCTATTGTGGCCGCGCTGTTAGCCGATGGCATGAAAGAGGCTATTCAAAAATCAAAGGCAACGTTGATGTACGTTGTCGGCAATGCGTATGAAACTATTGGTGAAGCAGGCCCTGAAACGGTGTCTGAATTCATTACAGAACTAGAACAGTATCTGCCACGACCACTCGATGGTATTGTGTACAATAATCACGAATTGACAACCCAAGAACAAAAACGATATGAAGAAAAAGCTTGGTCTCTTATCAAGAATGATATAGAGGACCCGCGAGTGATGATTGGTGATTATGAACGAACGGGTGGAGGACTTGATCCAGAAAAACTTGGTACACT
Organism: Candidatus Magasanikbacteria bacterium CG1_02_41_34; assembly: GCA_001871445.1. Classification (GTDB taxonomy): domain Bacteria; phylum Patescibacteriota; class Patescibacteriia; order Magasanikbacterales; family UBA922; genus UBA12086. The sequence goes on along the minus strand of MNVD01000026.1, from coordinate 8,163 downwards.
TTTGAAAGATATAATATTGTAATGTATGGACATTCGATCACAAGAAATACAATCAAAAGCAATAAAATTTACGATGGAAGAAGATGGAAAAATAGTTGGGCGTATATCACTTTTTTTTATTGTAAATGATTTACACGATGAACCGTATGGTCTTATCGAAGATGTATTTGTTGATGATACACAGCGCGGGAAAGGTATTGGAACACTACTTATTCAACATGTCATAGATGAAGCAAAGAAACACGGGTGTCGGAAGTTGATTGCTCAGAGTAGATATGGAAAAAACGGCATACATTTACTGTATGAACGACTTGGTTTTACTGATCATGGAAAAAATTTCAGAATGGACTTTGTATCAACGAACGATTAACTAGTAACTATGAACTTTTTTGTTAATAGCCACTAGTTCATTAACTTTATGAATCTCTACGAATTTGAAGGAAAACAATTGTTTGAAAAACATGGGATCAAGATTCCTCGTGGTATTGTTGTACGACGAGAAGAAAAGGCCGGTGATGTATTTTCAGAATTGAACGTTTCTGATGTCGTGGTGAAAGCTCAAGTGCTTTCTGGAAAACGTGGAAAAAATAATGGGATAAGATTCTGCAATAAAGATGAAGGTGTTCTACATGTTCAAAATGTTGTAGATGAATTGTTTTCAATGAATATAAAAGGGCAATATGTTACGGCTGTTCGCATTGAAGAAAAATTGAACATTGCCGAAGAGCATTACATGTCGATTACGTACGACACAAATAGAAAGCAACCGATGCTTATTTATTCAAAGCACGGTGGAGTTGATATAGAAGACGTGTCAGAAGAAAACATCGAAAAATATCCATTAGAAATTAGTAATTTAACATTAGAAATTGGAGAAGATATTCCGTATGCTCAGGAACTTTGGAATGTATTTCTCCAAGAAGATTGTAGGCAAGTAGAAATTAACCCACTGGTGAAAACTGCATCAGGGGAATGGATTGCCGCCGACGCAAAAGTCGCACTTGATGATGACGCATTTTATCGACATTCAAAAGATGCAAAAACGCGTGCTGTAGAAAAGGGACAAGACCCAAACGTGATTACCGACTGGGAAGAATTTGAATCTCGGACGATGCTCGGACGTCCTGCCACAGAGCGAGAAATCGCAGTGCAGGATATTGATAAGGGAGAAAAATATTATCAAGGGACAGCCGGGAAGTATATCGAAATGGATGGCGATGTCGCGTTGATTTTGAATGGTGGTGGTGCAAGCATTGCAAATATGGACGCTTTGGCAACCGTCGGGTTAAAACCAGCAAATTACACTGAATATTCTGGGAATCCTCCGAGGGAAAAAGTGTATCAGCTCACAAAAATCGTTTTATCAAAACCAGGTATTAAGGGAGTGTGGATGTGTGGTGTTGTCGCCAATTTCACAAATGTAGAGGAAACATTTCATGGTATTGTAGATGCTCTTGATGAAATAAAACCAACGTATCCTATTGTCGTGCGCCGGGCAGGACCACATGACAAAGAAGGAATGCGCCTCATGCAAGAATGTGCCGAGAGAAATCATTTGAATATGAAACTTTTCGGAAAGGAAGTTAGTATGAGTGAGACAGCGAAGGTGCTGGCGGAGATGGTGAATAAAAAATAATACATTCATTTTATGATGTCATTCAAAGAACGACGAAATTATGAAGCTGCTGGTGCTGGCATAGGTATGGCTCTCTATATTTTTTTGGTAGTGTTTGTAATTGCTGTAAATGGATGCTGGGATTGTTCAGATAGTGTCATGGGTATACTTGGTTTAGGTGTGCCAGGTTCCTTTGTATTCATAACAGGAGCATCCTTTCTTCCTGAAGCTTGGGTAAACAATAATACTGTAATTGAAATAGTTGCAATGTTGCTCGGTGGAATTATTCAGTATGTTGCGATTGGTTTAGTGGGTGGTGCTATGGTAGCGAAATCGGTAAGTTATATTTCATCGCGTAAAAAATGAATGGTATGAAAATGAAGGTACGAGCAGATATAATGAATTAAAAATACTATGTCTATTCTCATCAACAACAACACAAAAGTCCTCGTCCAAGGAATCACTGGCAACGAAGGACAAAAGGCTGCGGCTGCTATGCTTGAATACGGCACTGATGTCATCGGAGGTGTACGGCCGGGAAAAGGAGGAGAAGAAGTACTTGGTAAACCTGTGTTCAATACCGTTGCAGAAGCAGTTGCCACAATTCCAGATATCACGACAAGTACGATTTATGTCCCACCGTTCGCAGCGAAGTCTGCTATCCTTGAGGCGATTGAAGCAGGGATAATGCAAATCAATACGATCGTCGAACGAGTTCCAATAAAAGACACGGCCTATTGCCTTGCTGCTGCAAAAGAACGTGGCGCACAAATCATCGGACCAAGTTCGCTCGGGTATATCAATCCTGGTGTTGGGCGAGTAGGTGTAGTAGGTGGACCAAAAGCACAAGCTGACGAAATTTTCACCCCTGGCAGTATCGGGATTATTTCTCGTTCTGGTGGCATGACAAATGAAGTTAGCTGGCAAATACGAAAGGCTGGCATGGGACAAAGTGCTGCTGTACACGTAGGAGGAGATTTATTGATGGGGACGACGTATGCAGATTTGCTTCGATTGTTTGAAGCCGATGAACAAACAAAAGCCGTGGTTGTCTTCGGAGAACATGGGGGAAGTTATGAATTTGAAATTGTAGAAATGATAGAAAAAGGAGAATTTACCAAACCCCTCGCGATTTATGTCGGTGGAAAGTTTGCCAATACCCTGCCAGAAGGAATGAACATCGGGCATGCAGGAGCGATTGTAGAGAGAGGAAAAGGAGCCGCAGAAAAAGAAGCAGCGTTGAAAACTGTTGGCGCGTTGGTGGCGGAGGATTATGAACAACTTGCAGAGTTGGTCAAACCGTTTGCATAAATAGTGGTGCCTACAATAGCACACGGATGAGATAGATCAAACAGATTTGAACGGATTTATTTTGTAAATATTTTTCTATGAAATTTCAAACATCCATCACAAATATAAAAGACGACCAAGAAATTATTCGTGGTCATAAACTTGAAGAGTTGGTACAGAAGCATTCTTTTGTGGAAGTAATTTATTTACTATTCACTGGCAAACCTCCATCTGAGTCTGAAACAAAGATGCTCAACGCACTCTTTGTGTCAGCAATTGACCACGGTCCAGGTACTGTTTCTGGGATGACAGCACGTATATCCGCATCAGCTGCAAATAGCACTCACACAGCGTTGGCAGCAGGGATTCTTGGTTTTGGCCCTCGTCATGGTATTGCCGGACAAGGTGCAATGGAATTTTTTTACGAGCATGCTGATGAAAAAGATGTCAGTGGATTGGTCGCAAAACTCAAAGAACAAAAAGTACGTATTCCTGGCTACGGTCACAAAATTTTTACAGACATCGATCCACGTTCTGTGACATTATTCGGTATTGCAAAAGAGCTTGGTATCTATGGGAAACATTCTGAATTTGCGCTGAAAGTCAAAGATGAATTGAACAAGATTTCGTCCAAGCCACTTCCACTCAATATAGACGGCACATTTGCAGCGATTCTGTGCGATATGGGATTTGATGTTCGCATGGGACAGAGTTTTTTTCTCATTGCCAGAACGCCGGGCCTTCTTGCTCAGATACACGAAGAGCAGACAAACGATGTAGGAAGCCGAAGACTAGGAGAAGATGAAATCGAATTTGTAGACTAATACACAGTCCTATATTGCAAACGCAAAAAGAGAGGAGTATGATGAAAACATCCCCTTTTTTTGTATATGTTTATGACAATAGATAAACCTCTCCAGCAGTGCACCTTCACGATCGATGAATGGATGCGTGACGACGTGGTAACGCTCCCTGCCTCTGCTACAGTCCACGATGCCATCGAGACTATGCTTGATAAAAAAACTAATGGCATTGTCATCATTGACGGTGATGGTCATGTTGCAGGTATTTTATCATCATGGGATATTATCAAGCATATCGTTCCTGATTATCTCGAGGAGGATGAGCATCTTGCTGCGTTTGAGTCGGCTGATACATTTTGCAATCGTGTAGAAGAGGTAGAGGATGATGTTATTGAGCAGTTTATGACAAAAGACGTTCAGACGATTGAACAACATGGTAGCCTTATGAAAGCCGTCACAATGTTGTCAGAATTTCATATTCGCCAACTCCCAGTGGTAGATGTACAAGGCAAACTTGTTGGGTATCTTAATAGAACCGATATAAAACGCGCGGTAGGGAAAGTGCTCGGTATTGGTTCATATTTAAATTAATATATGCAGACTCTGTCAATAATGGCTCTGGCCATCTTTTTACTTTCATACATTGTTATTATTTCTGAAAAATTTCATCGAACCGTGGTGGCACTTTCTGGTGCCGCGCTCATGGTCCTGCTCGGTATTTTGACACAAGACCAAGCACTCGAAGGAATAGATTTTAATACCCTAGGTCTTTTGATCGGAATGATGGTGATTGTGGGTATTGCAAAAGAAAGTGGGATGTTTCAATATGTGGCTATCCGTGCTGCAAAAATAGCAAAAGGAAAACCAATTGCAATATTTTTGTTGTTGGGTCTGATCACTGGCGTTTTTTCTGCTTTTCTCGACAATGTCACGACTGTCTTTCTCATGGTGCCAGTTACGTTTGTCATTACAAATAATTTGCATATTGATCCAAAAGCGTACTTGGTTGGAATTATTCTTTTTTCAAATATTGGCGGCGCAGCAACACTTATTGGTGATCCTCCAAATATTCTTATAGGGAGTGCATCTGGTTTGACATTTAATGATTTTCTCTTCAATCTAGGCCCTGTTGCTCTGCTCAGTTTTGTGGTTGTTATGCTTTTTCTGCTTGTAAAATATAGACATGCATTTGTGACGACCGATGAACATAGGGCGAATATTATGAAGTTCAACCCTAAAGAAGCACTTACTGATATACCTCTCTTGGTAAAGTCATTGATTGTATTTGCACTTGTATTTGTAGGATTTTTGACACATGCAGTGACGCACATCGAGGTGGCAACGATTGCACTTGCAGGAGCTGCGTTTCTTCTCTTGTTGACACTTAATGATCCTGAAGATCATTTGCGAGAGGTAGAATGGGGAACCATTTTCTTTTTTGCAGGGCTTTTTGTGCTGGTCACTGGTATCGAACGTGCAGGTATTATTGAGGCAGCTGCAAATTGGATGCTTTCTGTGACAGCAGGAAATCTTAGTATTACAACGCTTGCGATACTGTGGGGTTCTGCTATTGCTTCTGCTATTGTTGATAACATTCCTTTTGTTGCTACAATGATTCCCTTAGTAAAGGAAATTTCAGCAGCAGGGCATATCGTAGACCCTGCACCATTGTGGTGGGCACTTGCTATTGGCGCTGATTTTGGTGGAAATGCGACAATCATTGGAGCCTCTGCAAATGTGGTTGTGAAAGGGATGGCAGAAAAGGCTGGACATCACATTGGATTTTTTGAATATATGAAGGTCGCTGTCCCTGTGACACTTTTCGTGTTGTTAGCAAGCACTGCCTATGTTTTCCTTCGATACCTTGCTTAGATTTGGTATACTGTAATAATGAGAGATTATCAAAAAGAAACAATTGATACGTATAACAAACATGCAGTATCGTACCAAAAGTCCCGAATAAATTTTTTGGATACAGAAAAAATTGATAGATTTATATCTTTGCTTTCAGGAAAACACATTTTAGATATCGGCTGTGGACCAGGACGCGATAGTGCGAATTTTGTTGAGAAAGGATATGTTGTGATTGGGATAGATCTTACTAAAGCATTCATTGAACTTGCAAAAGACACTGTCCCAAAAGCCACATTTAAACAAATGGACGTTCTTGACCTCCTTTTTTCAGACAATACATTTGATGGTATTTGGTGCAATGCAGTATTGTTACATCTCAAGAAGGACGATGTCCGTTTGGCATTGAGTGAAGCATTTCGTGTATTGAAGTCCGGTGGAATTATGTATGTTTCAGTAAAAAAAGGGAATAGTGAAGAAACAATATCTGATCCACGTCTTGCAGATCAGAAAAGATTTTTTTCATATATAGAAAAGAGAGAGATTGAAAATATTATTGCAGATGTTGGATTTGATACTATTGAAATATATGAGAGCAGTGTGCACAATACGATTGTACTCGTGGAATGGATTAATGTCTTTGTAAAAAAGCCGTTATGATTACACAAATTCTCGATCTGCACACCCATTCAAAATATTCTCGTGCCTGTTCAAAACATTTAGAATTGCCTGAAATCGCGCGAACGTGTGAAATCCGAGGGATAGATATTGTATCTGCTAGTGATATCACGCATCCTCGGTGGTTTGCACATATGAAGGAATGGCTTGTTGAATCATCACCTGGCATTTACAAATTACAAGAAACAAAATACAAACAACTTCCAAATTTTAATGGGCATGTTCCTCAGACAAAATTTATTTTGAGTACAGAAATTGCATGCATCAAAAAACATAAGAATAAAACACGACGCGTGCATGTACTTGTATTTTGTCCAACACTTGAGGTCGTTGAACAATTAAATACGTCACTTACAAATGATGGTTTTAATCTTCATTCTGATGGGCGTCCGATTCTTGGCATGACGGTCAAGACACTGTTAGAATATATAAAAAATATCGATTCACGTTGCTATATCATCCCAGCACACGCGTGGACACCTTGGTTTGGAATTTTTGGGAGTAAAGGGGGATATGACTCTCTCGAGGAAGCGTTTGATGAATTAGCACCAGAAATCTTTGCTATAGAAACAGGACTATCGAGTGATCCTCTGATGAATTGGCATTTGAGTATGCTCGACAACATTACTCTTATTTCAAATTCAGATGCACATAGTCCCGCAAAGCTTGGACGCGAAGCAAATATCATGCAATTTGCATCAGAAGATGTTATCACCTACGATGAGATTTTTGACATCCTCAGAACACAGGATAAAAACAGATTTTTACGTACCATAGAATTTTATCCAGAAGAAGGAAAGTATCACATGGATGGGCATCGAGACTGTGGTGTATCATTTTATCCAGAAGAAACAAAAACACACAAAGGGATTTGTCCGAAGTGTAAAAAACCACTCGTCATCGGTGTGATGCATCGTGTAATGGAACTAGGTGATAGAACGAAAGAAGAGGCAAAAGAACATGGTAAAACACGTGTTCTCTATACAAGCCTCGTGCCTCTTGCTGAAATTATTGCAGATACTGTACAAAAAGGGTGGGCTACGAAAACAGTACAAGCAACATATCAGAAACTTGTGACAGAGCTTGGCAGTGAGTTTCATATATTGCTCGATGTGTCACTTTCAAATATTGAAAAGGCAAGTACAAAACAAATCGCCATTGCGATTGACAGAGTTCGAAAAAGAAATATTGTAATCAAGCCTGGCTATGATGGTGAATTTGGTGCGGTGAAAATTTTTGAAAACAATGAAGAGCGGGGCGGTGCAAAGCAGGAGACAATAGAGTTTTGAGCATAAAGAAATAAAAAAACAACGCGTTAGGCGTTGTTTTTTGGTAAAGTGGAGGAAAGGAGACGGTGGCAGAAGGCGCATCGTCTCCTAAGGTGTCCGACCGATAGTGTCGAGCGGACGTGGTGTGAATGCCCGGGAAGCACACGTGATTGACATGACACAGACAAGAGCAGAGTACGTTGCCTCCCGGGAGACCTACAGCAGATGCGACACTACCACGCTGCACGTTGTGGCTTTCACATCTGCCTGTACGTCGATAGCCCACTTCGAGAGCAGACCACTAGATGTACCCTAAGCAATTTTTTGGAAAAAGTCAATAATAGCATTCTATTATCTACAAAATAAAAAACGTCACACGTGTGACGTTTTTTATTCTTAAAGAAGACAGGGGAGCTTGCTCGGCTGTCCGAGGATATATGGTACAATCGAACATATGTCCGAGCACATCAAAAAAAGTCACAATAAAACCCAGATTTTGTACCATCTAGTGTGTCCAGTGAAGTATAGGAGAAAAGTACTGATCAAAGGTGTTCCACAGACACTGAAGGAAGTGTGTCTAGAGATATCAAAGCGGTATGAGATATTTTACGTGGAGATAGGGACAGATTTAGATCACGTACATTTTCTTATACAGAGT
>MNVD01000029.1 GCA_001871445.1 Candidatus Magasanikbacteria bacterium CG1_02_41_34 | reverse complement strand
CGTAATTCTTCCTGATTTTCTAGACGATAGGTATCTATATGGACAAATGTTTCTATTTTTGATTTCGTATTGGTAGGGTACACATTCATGAGAGAAAAGGTCGGACTCGTGATGGTTTCTTTTACACCGAGCCCCTCAGCAAATCCTTTTGTAAACGTGGTTTTGCCTGCACCAAGATCACCCGAGAGTGTGATAATATCACCAGGGGAGATCATGGTTGCAAGCTGGCGACCGACGGATTTTGTTTGTTCTTCGTAGTGTGTGATATACTCCATAATACTATGTTTGGAAAGAAAAAAATTGAATATATCTACGAACCGACAGGCACCAGTATTACAGATTTTGGTGATGATCGGTTGCGTCTCGAATATGGGCGGTCTTCAAATGATCTGTCTGAAGTGCATGAACAAGCGACATGGATTGCAAAGACACTCAATGCAATCCGCCAAGCACATGGCTCAAAAGGAAATTTTCGTATTCTCGCAGATTTGAAAAAACTCTATAACCTTTCGCTCGACGATCGTGCACGTGTCCTCTACAAAGCAATTATCGAACAACCTTTTGTCGATAAAGTTGCTGTTGTTGGTGATGCGTTTAGCTTTACAAAAATCTTGACACTTTCTGTCTTGCTTCCGCAAAAAGACAAAAAATTCAAATTCTTTTTTTCAATTCCTGAGGCGCGCAAGTGGCTCAAGTGGTAGGACCATCTGGGAGAGGAAAACTCACGCACAATTCTTTCACCTCTTGGTGAATTTTTTGTAACTCGGCATCATCGTCTCCGTGCGTAATCGCTCGATCTATCATCGTTGCGATTTTTTTCATTTCGCCTTCTTTCATTCCACGCGTTGTCAATGCTGGCGTCCCCATACGGATACCACTTGGATCAAATGGTTTTCGTGGATCGTGTGGAATCGTATTTTTGTTCACCGTAATACCAGCTTTTCCGAGTGCAAGTTCTCCTTGTTTTCCTGTTACGTCTTTGTTCGTCAGGTCGAGCAGAAGAAGATGCGTATTTGTTCCGCCTGTGACGAGTGTATAGCCAAGAGAGAGAAGCTCGTGTGCAAGCGTTTTTGCATTCGTGACGACTTGCTCAGCATAAAGTTTGAACTCTGGTTGGCTTGCTTCTTTCAATGCTACTGCAATCGCTGCTGTCTGGTGATTGTGTGGTCCGCCCTGAATTCCAGGAATAATTGCTCTATCAATCAGCGTGGGAATATTTTCTTTTGTTCGTTCCACTTTTGTGAGTGGGGTAGACGGATTGCCGTTCGCAAGAATCATCGCACCACGAGGTCCACGAAGTGTTTTGTGTGTAGTCGTCGTAACGACGTCTGCAATTCCTACTGGATTTGGATGAACACCCCCGGCAACAAGTCCGGCGACATGACTCATGTCTGCAAGATGAAACGCACCAACTTCGTTTGCAATTTCTTGATATTTTGCCCATTCATATTGTTGCGCATACGCACTACCACCAGAGACGATCATTTTTGGTTTGTGTTCGTGCGCGAGACGACGCATTTCGTCGATATCTATCAATCCATTCTTGCCACAGCCATATTGTACACTGTTGTAAATGGTTCCAGAAAAATTCAATTTCAATCCATGCGTCATGTGTCCGCCATGAAAGAGATTTAATCCCATCACTGTGTCTCCTGGATCGACGAGTGCAAAATATACGGCAAAGTTTGCCGGACACCCAGAGTGTGGCTGAACATTTGCATGATCCGCGCCAAAAAGTGCCTTTGCGCGGTCACGGGCAAGATTTTCTACCGCGTCCACATTTTCACAGCCACCGTAATAGCGCATGCCTGGATAGCCTTCGGAATATTTGTCTGTGAGGCGTGAACCAAGTGCTTCGAGGACAGCCTGAGAGGTGTGATTTTCCGATGGAATCATCTCAAGCCCTTCTGTTTGTCGTGCGATTTCTTTTTGGATGTACTTGTAGATGTCGGGGTCTTGTTTTTCGAGTATTGTCATAAAAAAGTAATCAGTAATACGTAACGAGTAATCTGTACTTGATTACGTCATCTCGAGCGAAGTCGAGAGATCTCAATGAAACATTGAGATTCCTCTGCGCCCAAGGCGCATCCGCCTTGGGCGGAGGTTTCACTCAGAATGACGTAGTGGTTCTATCTAAATTCAAGTGAAATAAAAATCATAGCTCTTTTTTTATATCCTCAATAATTTCAAACACATTTGGTGCGCAGTTTTCTGGGAGATTTTGTATGTCATACCAACCCCACTCTATTGTTTCTGGACCTGGCACAATATCACCAGTCCTTTTTGCCAGATAATGCACAAGAACTGCCACAGTATCTTTTCCTGGTCTGAAGACCAGAAGCGTGCGGAGTGGCTTTATGATTTCGATATCGATGCCAAGTTCTTCTTTTGCCTCGCGAATCGCTGTTTCTTCGAGTGAAGAGGAAAAATCTTCTACTGTCCCACCTGGAAACATAAAATACGGGCTTTCTTCGCCATCTTTCTTTACTTCTCTATTCAAAAGCACTTTGCCATCCTCTATAATGACTGGCCCAGCAGCAATAATTGCCCCTAGTGGAAGATCCATACGTTCTTATTTTAACAGCTGTATGCTATCATTTACCGTAGCTTTTCGCAATTATATCATGTATGTGGATTGTATATGGACTTTTGGCTCATTTTTCGTGGGCAATAGAAAATATTGGGGATAAATATCTCCTCTCAAATAAGATCAAGCAACCGATTGTCTATTTGTATATTCTTGGTACATTGTTTGGGGTGAGTGGCATCATTGGATTTTTGGTGTTGGGCATGCCACTTCTTGATGTTCACACGTTGCTTCTTATTACACTTGCTGGTGTCTTTTGGTTTTTTGGAGGATTGCCATATTTGCTCGCGGTACAAAAAGAAGAAGTCACGCGCATTGCAATCTGGTGGAATCTGATTCCGCTGTTTAGTTTTGTTATTGCGTTTTTCTTTTTTGGAGAAACACTATCTTATAATGATGGTATTGGGTTCGGTATTCTTCTTGCTTCTGCACTCATCGCCTCAGTGCATGTACGAAAGGGGATAGTGGTGTTTTCGTCTGCGATTCTGTATATGTCCGTTGCATGTTTTTTGTACGCGATCTATGCCGTTTTTCTTCACGAAGCAATGAAGACTATAGCGTTTCCTGTGGCATTTGTCTGGACAGCATTGACTGTGGGCGCCAGTGCGCAAGTACTTTTTCTTTTTTCAAGATTTCGTCGATTATTTCGAGAAGAACAATTGTTCAAGAAAAAATATGTGCTCGGAAGTGCCGTTGCCGTCGCACTCAGTGAGCAAGTGGGGACTCTGTTCAATCAAGCAGCGCTCTCGCTTGCTCCCGCAGCACTCGTATTTTCACTCGAAAGTTCACAAGTGTTGTTTGTATTTGTCATTACTGCGATCGTTGCCTTTTTCAATAAAAAAGCCCTCAGAGAATCATTTGATCGAGGGAATGTGGTGATGAAGTTGCTTGCTGCAGCGTTGTTATTTGTGGGGATTGCTGTGTTGGGAGGGAAGTAGGTGATCTGTATTTACGAAAGAGTTTTCACCATATACGTCCCTTCTTTCACATACCCATGCTTCTTTTCATAATACCCCCGCACTCCCACACCCGAGATAACCGCAACTTTGTTGTAGCCTTGTTCTTTTGCAATGCGCTCTGCTTCTTTCATGAGAAGCGAACCCAGTCCTGTGTGTTGTGATGCACCTTCTTCTGTTTTGCCTATTCCGACAAGTTGACCGTAGGTATGAAGTTCACGAATGAATGCAACATCTCTAATTTCAGGCATATATTCAAAAAGTTTTTCATTTTTCTCGCCGATTTTTTCTGGGAGACGAAGTCGTAAAAATCCGTAGACAGCTTGATGCCCCGCATCTTCCATAGTGATGAAGTATTCTGTTCCACCAATCGTTTCGTATGTTTCTACAACAATTTCAGGATCAGCAAGCAGTTGTTCGGCTGACATGAGTTTTTGTTGTCGTCCGATTTCTCGACATCTGAGACAGACACATACTTGACCACGTTTGTGGAGTTCTTTTTCAAGTTCTTCGCGAAGGTTGGTAATCTTATTTCCAGCTTCGATTTCTTCACTTGGGATATCCCGAATCAATCGTGAGATACGACAGTAGCGTGGTGTTTCCAGTTTCATTTGGAGAAGTGCACGAAACAATCCTTCTTCACCATACGGCGTATATCGTCCATCTTGGAGCCATTGATACAGTTCTGCGGATTTTATGACAGCACATGGATAGATCTTCACCATATCGGGGCGAAGGGCGAGATCGGTAAACAGTGTTTTGTACATTTCAACATCATGCTCTGGTGAGCTTCCTGGCAAGTCTGGCATGAAGTGAAGATCCACTTTGAATCCTGCTTGACGAAGGAGTGTAATTGCGTCACGAAACTGCTGGACACTGTGTCCACGCTGAATCAGATCGAGAATCTTGTCATCTGGTGCTTGCAATCCAAGCTCGATACGCGTACATCCTTGTCGACGCATGTGGTGAATTGTTTTTGGAGAAATTGCGTCAGGGCGCGTTTCTAGCGTGAGGCCGATAATACGATAGTCAGCTGTTTCGTTGAATGTTTGTTCTTCTTCTAGTGCTGTTTGGATGTCTTCTAATTTTTTTTCTCTCCATTCATCTTCGCCTGTACTTGGCACTTCTACATCACGAGAAAAGTTATTGCATGCTTTGAACGATTCGAGGATATACCAATACTGATATTTCAACGGATACGCATTCCACGTGCCACCTTTTATAATATATTCAATCTTGTCGCATGGATGACCGTTTCCTTCCAGCATTTCAATTCGTTTTTGCATCAATTGATATGGATCAAAATTCAGTTGTTGACTTCGCGCTGCTGCTGGTTCACTTGCAATATAGCTCTTTGGCATGCGATATTCTGTCGGACAGTAGACACACGTGCCTGGGCACATATACGGTTTCACGAGTGACGTAATGACTGCGATGCCGGACATGCTCCGAATATCTGCCTTTCGCATGAGGGTTTCAAATTGTTTATTTGCAACCAGACTTCCATTTTTCACCATTTTCTGGTAGGTTTCAGACAATAGTTTATTTGAGGGTTGTTTTATTTTGAGTGCATTGCAAGTCTTTCTTCGGACAGTATCAAACTGCTCCTTCGTGGTTGGCGAGGAGGTTATAATTTTTTGAAGAATTGTTTCTAGTTGTTCAGACATGAAAAAATACATTGATCAAAATACTTCTGCGTACGATGAAATTGCGTCGTTGTTTTCCAGTACCCGAGAATATATTTGGAAGGATATCAAGCCGTTGAAGCGTTTTGCCACGAAGGGAAATCGTATTCTCGACATCGGGTGCGGGAATGGCAGACTATACCAGCTTTTTGACGATTTGTCCACCGAGTTTACTGGTATTGATATTAGTCAAAATTTAATAAAGATAGCAAAAGAAAAATATCCTGAAGCAACATTCGTGGTAGGAGATATGAGGACGTTGCCATTTGAAGACAGTTCTTTTGATATTGCTTACTCTATTGCTGCTGTTCATCACCTGCCACCAGAAGGGCAACTGGACGTACTGAACGAGGTTGCCCGCGTTCTCGTGCCAGGCGGTTTATTCGTCATGACAAACTGGAATTTCCTTGGTCGTTGGACACAGAAACGCATTGAAAAAGGAAGATACCTGATCGGTGACACACCAGACCATATTATAGCCAATTTTATTTCTGGAGATAAAAAAACAAATGCCCCACGACACTACTGGAATATTACGCCAGAACAGATGACGCAGATGGCAAGTGAAGCAGGCTTTGCCCTTGCCGAGCAATACTATTCAAAAAATGGTGAAGAAGAAGGTGTGAAAGAAGGGGATAATTTGATTAGTGTTTTGAGAAAAACGTAGAAAAGTGATATACTCGAATACGTATAGTAACGTTTGTTTATTGCTATTTGTTATTTGATTTGTGCCTACACACCATCTCAGTGCTGACAAACAAGAAGAAACACCAAAAGAAGACATTTGTCTTTTTGGTCAAACCACGTACCGCAATCAATTGCGGCGTTTTGGGATAAAAACAGATGATCGTCGACGCCACATGTATGTGATAGGAAAGACTGGTATGGGAAAGACGACCATGCTTGAAAACATGGTACTTCAAGATATTTATAATGGGCATGGTATTGGTGTTGTTGATCCTCACGGAGATTTTGCAGAAAAAATTATTGATTATATTCCTCCTCATCGTATCAATGATGTTGTTTATTTCAATCCTGCTGATGTTGAATATCCTATTGGATTCAACATTCTTGAAGTGCAAAATGAAGAACAAAAACATCTCGTGGCAGCAGGGCTCATGGCTGTATTCAAAAAGATTTGGCCAGATGTGTGGAGTGCCCGAATGGAATATATTTTGAATAATACATTGCTTGCACTTTTGGATTACGAAGGTTCTACATTGCTTGGTATCAATCGTCTTCTTGCAGATAAAAAATTTCGTAGCAAAGTGTTGAAAAAATTGACTGATCCTGTGATCAAGTCGTTTTGGACAAATGAATTCGCCAATTACGAACCTCGCTACCAAAAAGAAGCCGTAGCTCCTATTCAAAACAAAATCGGTCAGTTTCTTTCTGCAAGTGTTATCCGAAACATGGTCGCACAGGTGAAGTCCACGATCGATGTTCGAGAGATCATGGATACAAAGAAAATTTTGATCATGAACTTGTCAAAAGGACGTATTGGAGAAGACAATAGTCGACTGCTCGGAGGTATGCTTATTACTGAAATTCAGCTTGCTGCCATGAGTCGTGTCGATATGCCAGAAGAAGAACGACAAGATTTTTTTCTGTATGTCGATGAATTTCAAAACTTTGCAACACCATCTTTTGCAAATATTTTGTCTGAAGCCAGAAAATATCGTCTCAGTCTTATCATGGCACA
>MNVD01000007.1 GCA_001871445.1 Candidatus Magasanikbacteria bacterium CG1_02_41_34 | reverse complement strand
GCACAAATAACAAAAAGTATCACAGCACGAGAGATATTTAGAAAACACCCAGGCGTAAAGACGATGTTGTGGGGAGGAACATTTTGGAGTAGTAGTTACTATTTGAATACGGTGGGCGCCTATGCAAACGAGACCGTAATAAAGAATTACGTAAAAAACCAAGGAAAAACGTATCAAGAGATACATCGTGAAAAGCAGCTTAAACTACTTATGTAAGTGATGAGACCCCGTCAGCTTGCTGCGGGGTAATTCATTTTTTTAATAGATTTAGTTACTAAAAAATCTCAAAATGAATGTTCTCAGCATGTACACCATTTTCTAAAAGGATTGTTCTTACATCTTTCACCATATCAACATTTCCACACAAATAGCATGCATGTGTTCCAATATCTTGCAGGATGTGATCTGTTACCCTTCCTTTCAATCCAGTCCATTGCAAGGTTGGTCGCGAGAGGGTTACTGCAAAATCAAATTGGGGATATTGTTGTTTCATCGATTCAAGGCGCTCTATCCAAAATAGATCATCTTCCTCACGTACACCAAATAAAAGATGGATTTTGTGTGCTTCATTTTTTTTCTCAGCAAGAGATCGAATCATCCCTATAATTGGTGCAAGTCCTACTCCTGTTGCAACAAAGAATGTCTCATGAGGGTTGTCTTTGACCATAAATCTGCCTAGAGGACCCTTGCATTCAGTTGCAACCCCGATATTCAACGATCGAAAGTACTCAGATGCAATACCGCCATCAAGAAATTTTATACAAAATTCAAGATAATCATCATTTGGTAATGATGATATTGAATAGGCACGAGGTGTTTTTTTCTCCAGATTGGGAATCAAAAATTGAACAAATTGACCTGGAGTATAACTAAAACCTTCTGGTTTTGAAAATCGAAGCTCAAATACATGTTTTGCAATCTCTTTTTTCTCCAAAAGTGTGACAATGTAGCCCTGTATTGACGTTGACATATTGTGTATTTAGGTATAGTATACTAATATAATCAAATATTGCTTCTCGTATGTTTCGACTTTCAAAACAAGCGGATTATGCTATTCAACTCCTCTATAGGTTATCTTTATTAGAAAAAAATAAGGCACTTAGCCTTCGTACATTCTCTGATGAGAGTAGCATATCTTTTCTCTTTCTGCAAAGGATTGCGAGGGAGCTCAAGAAGGCACATATTATTGAATCTAAGCAAGGTGTACAAGGGGGGTACTTTCTTATAAAAAAGTATACAGATATTTCACTTATGGACGTTATCAGTGCAATAGACAAACCAGTCTTTGCACCGTGTGTGATAGATGAAAAAACCTGCAAGTTTATTCATACCTGCACTATCAAAGCTGGTATCGAACGTGTTCAGAAAAAAATGATAGCATTACTCAAAGCAACACCTATTGCAGGACTGACCGCATGAAACAAAAAAAACACACAATCTATCTTGACCATGCAGCAGCTACGCCACTCGACGCTGCTGTTTTTGCTAAGATGAAACCTTATTTTGAAGAGCAACTTGCGAATCCCTCCGCACTGTATCGTTCATCTGTTGAGGTAAAACAAGCAATTGAAAACGCGAGGGGTACTGTAGCAAATTTTTTGTCAACAACTCCTGATACCATTGTCTTCACTCATGGTGGCACGCATTCTAACAATGCTGCGTTGCTCGGTGTGGTAAGGGCGCATGTACAAAAAGGAAGGCATATTATTACAACAGCCATTGAGCATCATGCTGTATTACATGTAATGCAGCAACTTGAAAAAGAAGGATTTGACATTACCTATCTCCCTGTTGATGAGAATGGATTTGTTTCAGTCGATGCGGTAAAAAAGGCAATTCGTCCAGATACGATTCTTGTTTCTATCATGTATGCCAATAATGAAATTGGCACTATCGAACCAATTGCTGAAATTGGAAAAATGATATTGCGATATAGAAAAGAACACAAGAATATATATCCACTTTTTCATACCGATGCATGCCAGGCTGCGGGATATCTCGATATGTCAGTTGAGCGGTTGCATGTTGATCTGCTGAGCTTCAATGGATCAAAAATATATGGACCAAAAAGTGCTGGTGTGTTGTTCAAAAGAAGAGAAGTTGATATCGAACCTATCATGTTTGGTGGTGGGCAGGAATTTGGTATATCACCTGGAACGGAAGATGTTGCTGGAATTGTTGGAT
The DNA here is from genome assembly GCA_001871445.1 of Candidatus Magasanikbacteria bacterium CG1_02_41_34. Taxonomy (GTDB): domain Bacteria; phylum Patescibacteriota; class Patescibacteriia; order Magasanikbacterales; family UBA922; genus UBA12086. Next base: position 20,968 of record MNVD01000007.1, on the reverse strand, counting down.
TGGGAACAGGCGTCGAGCTCATACACAAGAAACAAGAAATAAGAAATAAACAAATTTCAAATCTACGAGATTATTTGTGGAAACAAATTGAGAATAAGATTGAGAATGTAGTATTAAACGGTCCTGATTTGGATACACAACGACTCATAAATAATTTGAATGTATCATTTCTAGGAGCAGAATCGGAAGCGGTAATTCTGTATCTCGATGTGGCTGGTATAGAAGTGAGTTCTGGCTCTGCGTGTACGACAGATAGCGATCAACTTTCTCATGTTCTTACTGCATGTGGATATGATGAAAAACGAATGAAAAGCAGTATTCGATTTACACTTGGAAAAGACACGACTGAAAAGGAAATAAAGCAGGTATTGAAAGTATTGCCTGGCGTTATAGAAAAAGTTCGTAGTATGAATCTGTAAGTTGTGATATGGCAATCAAAAACATCACAATCGACAGATCACTCTACGACACTGCGAATGAAGAGCGATCGAAATATCGTGCAACTCCCGGCGTCACCGAGGAGGTTGTTCGTGAAATTTCAAAACAAAAAAATGAACCAGAGTGGATGCTCGAAAAGCGATTACAAGCATTTACATATTTCAAAGAGACAGACATGCCAACGTGGGGACCGGATTTGTCAAAACTCAATCTCGATGAAATTACGTACTTTGTTCGTCCCGATACTCAGGAAGCCACAAGCTGGGATGATGTCCCTGATGATATCAAAAAAATATTTGATCGCCTTGGTATTCCTGAAGCAGAAAAGAAAGCACTTGCAGGTGTTGGGGCGCAATATGATAGTGATGTTATTTATCACAACATTCAAGAAGATTTGAAAAAACAAGGTGTTATTTTTGAAAACATGGATGTCGCTGTACAAAAATATCCAGAATTAGTGCAAAAATATTTCATGACACAGTGCATCCCAATCAATGATCACAAATTCATCATGCTTCATGCAGCAGTCTGGAGTGGTGGAACATTTATCTACGTGCCAAAAAATGTAAAAGTCACATTGCCACTGCAAGCATATTTTCGTATGAATGCAGAAAGTGGAGGACAATTTGAACATACACTGATCATCGCTGATGAAGGAAGTGAAATTCAGTATATCGAAGGGTGTAGTGCACCACGATATACAAAAAATTCACTCCATGCTGGAGGTGTTGAAATTTTTGTCCACGCAAATGCCCGCGTGAGATATTATTCTATTGAGAACTGGTCAAAAAATACGTACAATCTCAATACAAAACGCGCGCTTGTTGATGAAAACGGGGTGATTGAATGGATCAATGGCAATATGGGCAGTGGCGTCACGATGCTTTATCCTGCATCCATTCTTCGTGGCAGAGGTGCACGTTCGGATAGTCTTGGCATTGCCTTTGCAGGTGATGGACAGAATCAAGATACAGGATCAAAAGTAATTCATGTTGCTCCTGATACAAAGTCCACAATTCGCGCAAAATCAATTTCTACCGGAAACGGTATTACGACATATCGTGGTTATGTAAAAGTAACAAAGCAGGCGGACAGAAGCAAAATTTCTGTCGAGTGCGATGCACTTTTGATTGATAAAGAGTCTGTGACAAGAACACATCCCTACATGAAAATAGACAATGACAAGGTTGATATAGCACATGAAGCGCGGGTTGGAAAAATTGGCGATGAAGAAATTTTTTATCTCATGAGTAGGGGACTCAGTGAACAAGAAGCCATGCAACTCGTTGTTGCTGGGTTTATAGAACCTATTGTTAAAGCATTACCGCTAGAATATGCGCTTGAGCTCAATCGATTGATTGAGCTTGAGATGGAGGGGAGTGTCGGATAATTATATGCAAGAAATTCAAACAGAACATCTCAAATACGGTATCGGCATAGTTGCAGACTATAGTCTTATTGCTTTGCGTACGCGAATGTTTGAATCAGAAAGTGTAGAAATTCAAAATGGAAAGAATTTAGATTTCAGAATGCAGAATACAGAATATGGGGTTGAGAAGAATCCATTGTTTGAGCACTTGGCAGAAAACATCCATGACGCATTTGAAATTGTTATTGAAAAGAATACTGATTTGTTTGAACTCAACTTGAAAGCTGTAAAAGAAACTTCAGCAGCATATATTCATGTTGTGGTGAAGACCGGAGTAAAAGCTACAATGCATGAACATATCATGAATAAAGAATTTGCTGGAGTAATTATTGATATTACTCTTGAAGATCATGCAGAGCTCACATATATTGCAGATCAGCGTCATGAAAAAAATCAATTTGTTCTTGCTCTCAGACGTGCGTTTGTTGGGAAAGAGGCAAAGATGACATGGATTGATGTTGCTATTGGAGGATCTGTAGCAAACTCAAGTATCTACACAATTCTCGAACAGCCACGAGCAGTGGGGGAGACGTATGGACTTTTTTACGGCAGAGGTGAACAATTTCATGATATCACCCATACTACTATTCATGCGGCAGAGCACACTGAAAGCAATTTGAAAACGCATGGAGTTTTGGAAGATCACTCAAAAACGATCTACCGAAGTCTGATTGATATCCGAGCAAATGCATTCAATGCAGTCGGACATCAGAAGGAAGAAACGTTGCTCCTTTCGCCAAACGCGCAAATTAGTTCAGTCCCAGACCTTGAAATTGCAAATAATGAAGTGTCCTGTTCGCACGGAGTTTCTACAACGACTATTGACGATGAATCTTTATTTTATTTTCAATCTCGCGGTATGGATACGGAGACAGCCAAACAAGCTATCCTCCATGGACATCTAGGTGCAATCGTTGATATGATTGACAACGAAACATTGCGAACAGATATACTGAACGACATTATTCGTCACAAATAATATGAAAGATTCTCTCAAACAACATTTTCCCATATACAGCCATACACCAAATTTGGTGTATCTTGATAGTGGTGCATCAGCATTGAAACCTCAAGTTGTTGTAGACAAAGTAAAGGAATATTATGAGCAGTACGGTGTAAATATTCATCGAGGTCTGTATGAAGCGAGTGATCGCGCAACTACTGAACATGACAATGCAAGAGGCATTGTTGCGCAGTTTATCAATGCTGAACCAGAAGAAATTGTATTTACCTATGGAACGACGCATGGGTTGAACATGCTCGCGACATCACTCGGACAATCATTAAAAAAAGGAGATAACATTGTTCTGACAACATGGGAACATCATGCAAACCTGATTCCATGGCAACAAATTGCAAAGAAGACGAGTGTTGAATTGCGTTTTATTGATATTGATGATGATTATCAAATTGATCTCGAAGACGCAAAGAAAAAAATTGATAGTCATACAAAAATTGTTTCTTTTGCGCATGTTTCAAATACACTTGGGAGCAAAGCCCCGGCAGAGGAACTTATCGTGCTTGCAAAACAAGTGAACGCAATCACGATTATTGATGCAGCTCAATCAATAGTTCACTTGAAAACTGATGTAAAAAAACTTGATGTTGATTTCCTTGTGTTTTCTGGACACAAGCTATATGGTCCAACTGGTATTGGTGTGTTGTACGGAAAGAAAGAAAAGCTTGCATTGCTTTCTCCCGTGACATTTGGTGGCGATATGATTCTTGATGTGAGTTATGAGCAGGCAGAGTGGAATGATGTGCCATATCGATTCGAACCAGGTACGCCGAATATCGCAGGCGCGATTGGGCTTGGCGCTGCAGTGAAATTTATAGAAAGTATTGGACTACAACATATTCAAAAAAGAGAGACCAAATTAACCAATTACCTCATTGTCCAATTATCCTCCTTGCCAAACGTACAAATTATTGGTTCATCTCAATCGAATAAACACCACGGTGTCGTTTCCATCACAATTGAGGGCATACATACGCACGATATTGCAGAAATATGCAATCGTCATAATGTTGCAATTCGTGTTGGAAGTCACTGTGCGATGCCCCTCATGAAAAAGCTTGGATTGCCTGGAGGCACAGCTCGATTTTCAGTAGGGATGTATACTGATAAGGACGATGTAGACAAAGCTATCTTGGCGCTTGAAGACGCTATTCGCATTTTTTCATAATCATATGGATGATCTTCTTTACAAAGACATGATTTTGGATCTCTACAAGCATCCATTGAATAAAAAGAGTTTAGAATTATTTACGACAGAAAAAAAATCGCACAATCCAACATGTGGAGATTTGGTCACCATGCAAATATTGTTTGACGATGATGGTCGAGTAAAAGATATTGGTCATCAAGGAGAAGGCTGCGCTATTTCTCAAGCTGCACTTTCACTCATTACAGACAAAGTAAAAGGGCTTACAAAAGAACAAATAGTATCGATTTCAGAAGAAGACATGCTTGCCATGTTGGGGATTCCTATATCTCATGCAAGAATGAAATGCGCACTGCTTGGATGGAACACACTTAAATCAATGATGAACGAAGTATGAGTCTTTCTATACAAAACCTCCATGTTACAGCCGACGACAAAGACATTCTAAAAGGTGTTAATCTTGAAGTTTCAAAAGGAAAGGTTGTTGTTATCATGGGACCAAACGGATCTGGAAAATCAACATTAGCAAATACCCTTGCAGGACATCCAACGTATCATGTAACACAAGGAACTATTCTTTTAGACAATGAAGATATCACGAGTGCAAAACCTGATCTGAGAGCAAAAAAAGGCATGTTTCTCTCCATGCAATATCCACCAGGGATTGATGGCGTCACGGTTGCCAATTTTCTTCGTTTGGCTGTCAATGCACAGCGTGGCGAAACGCAAAATCCATTGCACGTTCACGCTTTGCTTGTTGAGAAAATGAAAGAGCTCAATATTGATGAATCATTTTTGACAAGGTACGTAAACGTTGGTATGTCAGGTGGAGAAAAAAAACGTCTCGAAATTTTGCAAATGTCTGTTCTCGAACCAACCTATGCAATTCTCGACGAGACAGATTCTGGTCTTGATGTCGATGCGCTTCGCATTGTGTCAGAAGGAATAAATCGTTTTCGAAGTGACAAAACTGGAGTTCTTCTTATAACTCATTACAACCGTATTTTAGAATATGTTACACCTGACGAAATACATATTATGGTTGATGGAAAGATCGTGAAGAGTGGGGGGGCGGAGCTAGCGATTGAAATTGAAAAAGTAGGGTACGACGCATTAAAAAATATATGATTACAAAACAAGAGGTAGAAGCACATCTAAAAATGGTTATCGATCCAGAAGTTGGACTTGATATACACACAATGGGTCTTATTAGAGAGATCAATGTGAAAGACGATGAACATATTCATATCATCATGACCTACACAACTCCTATGTGCCCAGCAGGTGCAAGTATTCAGGATGCTATCAGAGAAGCAATGTTGAATCTCGGCGTGGAACATGTCACAATAGAAGTCACGTTTGACCCGCCATGGCAGATGCCAGACGCGCTCAAAGTGATGCTTGGATTTTAATTTGTTTTTTGTATGAAATATAATCCACCAATCAACACTGATTCAGACGCTGACATTGCAATGCCAGACAGCATGCCAGATGAATATTATCAGGGCATACGAAAAGAGGGAAAAATTCGTCGCATCGTTGTCGACAAGCAAGCATGTATTGGTGCAATGTCTTGCACTGTTGTTGCACCACTTGCATTTCAGATGGATGAAGAAGATATTGCATACATTCCAGAAGGACATCAATTAGCCGATGAAGAAACACTCCTTCTTGGTGCACAGTCGTGTCCTGTATTGGCTATTCATCTCTATGATAAGGATGGAAAGAAAATATTTCCAGAAGAGTAACCACACCGTTTTTTTTGTCAGAAGTGTATATAAAAAAACAGCAGTAATGCTGTTTTTTTGTTGCTGATATGTTACTTTATCACCAACCCATTTTTTCCGATATCTACTTTTATCGTCTTTCCTTCTACAATTTTTCCTTCCAGAATATCGAGTGCAAGTTTATCAAGAAGTTCTGTCTGTATTAGCCGCTTTAGTGGGCGAGCACCCATTTGAGGATCATAGCCTTTCTTTGCGAGCCAATCCTTTGCTTTTGTAGACACATCGAGTGTGATCCGTTGCTCTGTCAGTCTCTTGCCAACACGAGCAAGTTGCAGGTCAACGATGCTTCTAATTTCCTTTTTATCAAGAGGATGAAAGGTAATGATTTCATCAATACGATTCAAAAATTCAGGTTTGAAATGTTCCTTCAACCCTTCCATAACTTTTGTTTTCAGTTTATCTTGTTCTTGCTCTTTTGTTTTTTTTCCTTTTTCTTGAAAACCAAACTCTCCACGCTGTCCCATTGCCATGATAACATCACTTGCAATGTTACTTGTCATAATGATAACCGTATTTTTGAAATTTATTTTTCGGCCCTTTGCATCCTTTACATGTCCATCGTCAAGAATTTGCAGCATGATATTGAAAACATCAGGATGTGCTTTTTCAATTTCATCAAAGAGAAGAACTGAGTAGGGACGACGTCGAATGATTTCTGTTAGCTGTCCACCTTCTTCATACCCAACATATCCAGGAGGAGAACCAATTAATTTACTTGTCGCGTGCCGTTCCATGTATTCACTCATATCTACTCGAACAAGTGCTTCTTCGTCATTAAACAAGAACTCAGCTAGACCCCGAGCAAGTTCAGTTTTTCCAACTCCTGTTGGCCCCATAAATATAAAACTTCCTATGGGTTTATTCTCCTCAGCAACTCCGGCACGTGATCGTCTGATAGCATTTGAGACCGCTCTAATTGCCTCAGATTGCCCTATAACTCGTTTAGACAGAACTTGTTCCATAGTGGCAAGTTTCTTCAGATCATCCTGTAGCATTTTGTCGACAGGGATGCCTGTCCAGCGAGCTACTACGGCAGCAATATCCTCTTCTGTCACTTCTTCTTTCAAAATCGCTCGTATTTCTTGAAGAGTAGCTAGTTTTTGTTGATCCTTTTTTATTGCCTCCTCAGTATTGGGAATATTCCCATAGCGAATTTCGGCAACTTTTTGAAGATTCCCTTTTCGTTCCTCTATTTCTGCTTGCTGCTTTAGTGTATCAATTTCTTTTTTATAGCCACGAATTTTAGAAATAATTTCTTTTTCATGTTTCCAATGAAGTTCTATCTCGCCGATATCTTCTTTCAAATTTGCAAGATCTTTTTTTAACTTTGCTTCACGTTCTTTTGATTCTACATCTTTTTCTTTTTTAAGTGCAGAAAGTTCAATCTCAATCTTCATCATCTTGCGCTTCATTTTATCAAGATCGTCAGGCATCGATTCAATCTCAAGTCGCATCGCACTCGTGGCTTCATCTATCAAATCTATAGCTTTGTCAGGTAAAAATCGGTCAGTGATGTAACGACTAGACAGTTTAACTGCAGCTACAAGTGCTGGGTCTGTTATACGGACACCGTGGTGTACTTCATATTTTTCTTTGATACCACGAAGAATAGCGATTGCATCTTCTTCGCTTGGCTCTTTCACTAGAACCGGCTGAAAACGTCGTTCAAATGCCGCATCTTTTTCAATATGCTGTTGGTATTCTTTAATCGTGGTTGCACCAATGGTCCGAAGCTCTCCACGAGCAAGTGCAGGCTTGAGCATGTTTGATGCGTCTACGGCCCCCTCAGAGCTTCCTGCGCCCATGATGGTGTGCAGTTCATCAATAAATAAAACAATTTTTCCATGAGAATCCGTGACTTCCTTGAGAACTGCTTTTAAGCGCTCTTCAAATTCACCACGGAATTTTGTTCCCGCAACGAGAGAACCAACGTCGAGGCCAATGACTTCTTTATCTTTTAAACTTTCAGGCACGTCACCGTTAACAATACGTTGAGCAAGTCCTTCGACGATTGCTGTTTTTCCAACTCCTGGCTCACCGATAAGGACTGGATTGTTTTTTGTCCTACGTGTGAGGACTTGCATGACGCGACGAATTTCATCATCTCGCCCAATAACAGGGTCCAATTTTTCCTTACGAGCACGATCAGTATAGTTCATCCCATATTTTTCTAGTGCTTGATATGTACTTTCTGGAGTAGGGGAATCAACTCGTTGTGAGCCTCGAACTGTGGCCAATACTTTCAAAGCATCAGCATGCTGCACGCCTTGCTTGACGAGCGCATCACTAATAGGGTTCTTATTTGTCAAAAATGAGAGGAGAAGGTGTTCGACGCTAATATATTCATCACCCATTTTTTGTGATTCATTCTGCGCATTTTGAAGAATAAACATCATAGCTTGGCCCATCATGATTTGCCCCATTCCACCTCCCATGGCTCCAAATTGCTTCGGCAAAGCATTAATCAAGTTTTGTGTATCATGACGTAGCTCCTCTATATTGACGTTCAATTTTTTGAGTACAGACAACACCACACCTTCTTCTTGTTCTAGAAGGGCAAGAAAAAGGTGTGGTGGTTCAACTTGTGGTTGACCATTTTTTTGACCAATTTGAGCCGCATGCTGCAAGGCTTCTTGGGATTTTTGTGTAAAATTTTGTGGAATCATATTGATAAAACTATGTTAGCACTCTATACTAACGAGTGATAATACTATACCAAATTGATTTTTCTTGTCAAGAGTGTTACTATTATACCATAATTTTGCCAAGCTATGCAGAAAATGCTCGGTGTTAGAATTGACCCCTTAACCAAAAAGGAGGTGCTCAGTAGAGCAAAGAAGTGGCTTTTTGGATATCAACTTTATAGTATTTACACACCAAACCCAGAGATGCTAGTTGAGGCACAAAAAAATAGTGCTTTCAAAGACATCCTGAATAGGGGGGATATGAATGTCTGTGATGGTTTTGGTATACATCTAATGAGTGGTGGAGAATATACTCGTTTTCCGGGCGTTGATCTGATGTCAGCACTTTGTGAGATAGCAGAGGAAAAAGGAAAGTCTATTTACCTTCTCGGAGGTGTAGAAGGAGTGGCTGAAGGTGCCAAAAAGTTTTTGATGAATAAATTTCCTGCATTGAATATAAAAGGTGTTCAATCAGGTCCAAATTTGTCAATGACACTATTTGGCGATGAGGTAATTTGTAAAATTACTTCCGATGACCATGATGAGGTGCTTGCTGATATTGCTATGGCAAAACCAGATATTCTCTTTGTTGCTTTTGGGCATGTGAAGCAGGAATGGTGGATTGACACGTTCAAATTAGAATTACCTGGTGTAAAGATCGTGATGGGTGTAGGTGGTACGTTTGATTTTCTTGCAGGCGTTGTGCCACGAGCACCAAAAATGTTTAAAAGCCTTGGGTTAGAATGGTTGTGGCGATTGATACAACAGCCAAAAAGATTCAAACGTATTTTTACAGCTGTCATTGTATTTCCTTTTCTAGTATTTAAATCCTATGTTATCAAATAGCGCAAGTTCACTTCTCAAAAAACTTAGTCAAAAAAAATTTAGAAAAGAGTATGGATTGTTTGTTGTCGAAGGAAAAAAAGGCGTCCATGAAGCACTTGATAATGCTGATGTGGAACTTATTATTGTAGAAGAAAGTGCTATAGATAGTGATATGGGTATTATTATTAGCTACGCAGATAAAACAGATATTCCTGTCGAACGAGCGAATAAAAAGGAAGCCGAAAGTATCAAACAAACAGAGACATTTCCCGGTATTATGGCCGTCGTGGGTATGAATGAGGTATCGATAGACGATATGATGAATGCTGATACGATCCTTCTCTTAGATAGAGTCAATGATCCTGGGAACCTTGGTACGATTATCCGTACAGCGGATTGGTTTGACATACATGATATTATTCTTTCAGAAGGATCTGTTGATCCTTACAATGAAAAAGTGGTACGAAGCACTATGGGATCTATTTTTCGTACACATATGTATCAATCTGAGTATTTGGTTGAAACAGTTGAATTTCTCAAAAAAAATGGGTACAGTATAGCGGTCTTAGATCTTGAAGGAGAGGATATAAGCGAGCTCCCAAAGAAGGGAAAATTAGCATTGCTTTTTGGTTCTGAGTCACATGGTATATCGGATCAATTGCTTGCCTTGGCAGATGCATCATATACGATATCTGGCAAAGGTAATGCCGAATCCCTTAATCTCGCAATGTCTGTTGGTATTACGCTTCATCAACTTACACATTAATTATTATGAAAAAAATCCGAACACGTATTCCACCAAGTCCAACAGGAATGTTTCACGTTGGGTCACTTCGAACAGCGCTTTTTGATTATCTCTACGCAAAAAAAGAAGGTGGAGATTTTTTACTTCGAATCGAAGATACTGACCGAGAAAGATTAGTCGAAGGAGCAACTGAAAATATCGTTGAATCTCTCTACTGGGCACATATTCCACCAGATGAGGGGGTCATGCTTGATGCCAACAAAAACATTACTCAAGTGGGAGAGAAAGGGCCTTATATACAATCGGAGCGATTGGAAATATACAAAAAATACAGTGATCAGTTACTCGAACAAGGTCATGCATATTACTGTTTTTGTACAAAAGAACGGCTTGATGAACTGAGAAAAATGCAGGAACTGAATAAACAACCAACAGGCTACGACGGACAGTGTAAATCACTTTCAGTGAAGGATATTCAAGAGAAGCGTGCTACAGGTATCCCCCATGTTGTCCGTTTATGCATGCCAGATGATGGTGTAACAACGTGGAATGATATGGTGCGTGGCAAAGTGTCATTTGAAAATGCATTGATTGATGATCAAGTGCTCATGAAAACGGATGGCTTTCCAACATATCACCTCGCTGTAGTGGTAGACGACCACCTCATGGAAATTACACATGTATTTCGTGGTGAGGAATGGTTGAGTTCAACCCCAAAGCATATTGTATTGTATGATATGTTTGGCTGGGAAAAACCAGAATATGCGCATCTTTCACTTCTTGTAAATGAAAAAAAACAGAAGCTGAGCAAACGTCATGGAGATGTTTCTGTATTTGATTTTACAAAAAAAGGGTATTTGCCAGAAGCAATGGTGAATTTTGTCGCATTTTTGGGCTGGAATCCTGGTACTGAGCAAGAAATATTTACTCTTGATGAATTAGTTGCTGCTTTTGACTTTAAAAATGTACATAAATCACCAGCAATTTTCAATTACGAAAAGCTTGATTGGTACAACAAAGAATGGATGAAAAAATTGCCTGTAGAAGAATTGGCAGTACGAGTAAAATCATTTTTTATTTCTGATGGTGTAGAGGCATATATATTGGAAGATCAATCTTTCTTTGAAGGAGTAGTTCGTTTAGGACGTGAACGTGCAAATACATTGCAAGATATAGTAAATAATACACAATTTCTTTTTGTTGATTCACCGAGCTACGAAACAGAATTGTTGAAATGGAAAAAAAGTGATTTGTCTGATGCAAAACAAAAATTGACTCAACTCAGCGAATTTTTATCTACAGTAGAGAATTCAGTATGGACAGAAGAGGGGGTAGAGGGGTCGGTAATGGCATGGATCAAGGATCATGACTATGGCGTGGGTGATGTTCTTTGGCCAACTCGGGTGGCACTTTCTGGTCAACAATTTTCTCCTGGTCCATTTGAAATTATGTCAGTCCTTGGTAAGGAAAAAAGTTTGAAGCGGATAGGGGAGGGGGTAAACAAAATTTTTTCATAGCACCAACATTCTTCTTGTGCTATACTAGACTTTGAATTTTATACATATGTCTAGGCATTTCAGAGCTTTGTTAGGTATTGCAATTTTTTCCATACTGGCACTCATTACATTGCCAGTATTTGTGTACACACAAATAGATGGTACCGGAGGAAACAAGCAAGAAATTGATGAACTCAATCAACAAATTGCTGCAAAAAAAGATAAAGTAAAGCAGCTTGAAGCAAGTATCGAAGCATACAAAAAAAAGATAGAAAATACACGCCTCGAATCATCCTCACTTGCAAATCAAATGGCTATTCTGGACAATCATATTGTGCAAGTAGAACTTGATATTGAGGCGACCGAACAAAAATTGGAGACTCTTGATCTTGAAGTTCAGGCACTTAAACTGAGTATCTCTGACAAAGAAAAAACAATCACAAGACAGCGTGAAATTATAACTGAGTTTATTCGTACGTTGCATCAGCAAGGTGACAAAGGTATGCTCGAAGTTCTTGCTTCGTATAACAATTTTTCTGATTTTTATAATAAAATGGAATATGCGCGCTCCATTGAAGAAGATCTAGGAAAAAATGCCCGTGCACTTCGTATTGCAAAAGAAGAATTAGAAGAAAAAAAATCCGCTACAGAAGAAAGGAAAAAAGCGTACGATGCACTGAAAGAGGAGTTGGATAACCAAAAAAGTGATCTGGACGGTCAGTCTCTCGCAAAGCAAACATTACTTGCCCAAACACAATCATCTGAATTGAAATATCAGACACTTGTTACCAATCTCAAATCACAATATCAGGAGATAGAAAGCGATATTACGAGTATTGAGCAAAAAGTCAGGGCAAAATTGGAATCGCAAGATAAGATTTCTGGTTCAGAAATTCAGTTTGATGGACAGCTTTCCTGGCCAACACCAAGCCGATATGTAACGGCCTATTTTCATGATCCGGCTTATCCATATCGATATGTTTTTGAACACAATGCTATTGATATCCGTGCCTCCTATGGCACACCAATCCATGCAGCCGCAAGTGGCTATATTGCTCGCGCCCGTACGTGTCAAACAGCAAGCTGTTATGCCTATATTATGATCGTTCACTCTGGAGGTCTTTCTACAGTATACGGACATATGAGTCAGATATTGGTAAACGCAGATCAATTTGTGACTCGGGGTGATATCATCGGATATTCAGGTGGAACACCTGGTACTGTCGGTGCAGGACCATTTGTGACCGGTCCACATTTACACCTTGAAGTCCGAAAGGATGGTATTCCAATAAATCCACTGAGTTATTTGGTTGTTGATTACTAATAGATATCAATTCAAGAATAAAAAAAAGACTGGTCATGTGGTATCAGTCTTTTTTTGTCTATCTATGCGTTTCAGGATAAAAAGTTTACTGCATGAGTGGTATCACTTTACCTGGTTTTCTGAACGGCAAATCTGTAGTGTCGCACAATATAGTAAAATGATACAGTGTTAGGGGAGTGAAAGGACCACATGTTGAACGATCTTATTGATGCGTTTTGTCAAACCATGCAATAGATGTAACATGTAATATATATACAGAGATATTACAAAAAATATTTATTATTTAAAATGGAGAAATATACATGTTATAAAGAAGAATGTGTTGTTGGTTAACAAGATGTGAACAAACAGACACATGTATTCAGATACGCCTTGTACAGTGTCGCATAATATACATTGTGCGACACTGTATACGTCCTTTGTGCACAGTGTGGTGCAGATACTTCTATACTTTTTTGGCTCCTCTGCTCTCTCAAAATACGCTTACACATTGTTCAACAAAGTTACTGCCAATAAATTTTGCCAGGATATCTGACATCGATATATGAAATCTGATCAAGTGATGGTATTTCGTTAAGAGCTGTACGCAAACGCTCTATTTGTGCATTACTATCCCCTTCTGGCAATGTTATGTATATGGCTGGGCCATCCTTTACATGTATGATAGATCTGTATGGTGATGATACATCAATATATGCTGGTATTATGTTAAGTGTGTTTTGTAATATGTTGTACCAATCAAGAATTTGGGTGACATATGACTCTTGCATGACTTCTGTGTTAACCTCAAGCGTGCCTGAATGGTCATTGCCAATATCAACAATCATCGGGTACACTCCGATATCATGTTCAAGTGCTGTTATGTCTGGAGTGTGATATTTACCAATTTCTTTTGTTTCTGATATCTCTTCTCCGAGTTCATTCGTGCTTGTTACCACTGCAGTTTTAGAACGCCACTCCGCATCGGTCACTTTCCGGACAGGTTCTACAATTTTTCCAGTAAGCCCCATGAAATGGTAGACTTCCCCATTGTCATACAATACTGTAGATAATCGTTCCTCAAGTTGTATATATAATGTATTTGGAAATTGCTTCTGTACAGTGACTGTATTGAGAGGAAATCTATCATTGAGTATATTTGCAATTTCAAGCGTGTTTACAAAAACAAAACTTTTGGCAGGAAAAATAAACCATTTACGATAATCCATCGCACCATACACAGTTTGTTCAATTTCTTGCTGTGTGAGACGCTCTATACCCTCTACCTGTACCTCTGAAATATGAAAAAAGGGTTGATATATAAAAAGACCAAGCATGCCTAGACTGCAGCTGAATAATAATACAATATATATCTTTGTACGAGTTGCTCTTCCTGAAGGTTGTACTTTTTGAATAGGATTTATTTTTCTTCCTCGCCAGGCAAAATCTTTTGCTTTACTTCGTGTATACAAAGCATTTCTACTTTTCATGTAGACACGTGTGCACGATCTTTTGTTTGATTTTTTGTAGCTCATAGAGATGGACAGGCTCACTCTTTGTTGCTAAAAACCTCTTTTTTTCTTTCGAATAGTCTCGACAATCCAGTTTACCCAATATTTTTTTGTAATAGGAAGATCTTGACAATGAAGTAAATCTTCCTGAAATCCGCCAAACCCGCGTTTGAAATGACCAATACCAGAAAACGGATGTGATGGTCCGGCACCTATGGGTTCGACACCCCAAAAATTGTACCATCTCATTCCCCTCTTCTTTGCTTCTTGAATTACACGCCACTGAATCAGATAGGATGTCGGTAATTTTTTATCAATATTTTTTGATGCACTATGGCGATAGACGGCCATATTTCCATAAAACATAATGATTGCAACAGCATCATGTGTGCCATTTGGAAGTGTACTAATATACACGAGTGCTTCCGACTCTTCTGCGAACTGATCAAACTCACTATTGATATATGATCGAGAAAAACGGGTAAAGTTATGCCGTTTTTCTGTTTCATCAAGCATCGTATGAAGTATATCGAGTGTTTGAGAATCTGTATTTGCTTCAACGACTACTCCCTCTCGCTCACACCGTTTGATAAGATTACGATGATTTTTTTTCATGTGGGACAAAAGCTGTTCTTCTGTTTGAGAAAGATCTAGTAGCCAACTGTTCTCTGCCAAAACATGCATCGGCGCAGGGCGAAATCCTTGCTTTTCGAGTACCGCCCTCCCCTCCTCTGTATCAGACAACAAGGGGCTTACGCGAATAAAATCCATGTGTTCTTTTTTTGCACCACGTGAAAGATATGAAAAAAATTCTGCAACCATTGTTATGTCAGTATAGTCAAGAATAGGCCCATATGGAAGATAAAAGAAATTTCCTCTTTTTGCATGAACAGTAAGCACCAGACTCCCCCCAACGAGTACATCGCTCTGATACACCCCTACAATCCAATATGTTTCTCCAAGTTCACGATAAAATTCACCATACTTATATGATTGAACAAAAGGACTGTACGTTTGTTTTTTCACAAACGTATCCCACTGACTTTTTTCTACTATTTTTTTTATTGAATACATATATTACTCATTCAAAACAGAAAAAATTCTTTTTACCTCTGTGTCATGAATATGAATATCCGTTGGAAGATTCAATGATTTTGATGCACGTTCTTCTGCAACAGGACATGTCCCTTTTGCATACTGAGCCGCATCAAGATCAACGTCACCAGGACCAACAACAAGTGAGTACCAATCACCAAGGAGTATTCCTTTTTTCTTTGCTACAGCACATGTTTTCTTTGGATCGTTAACAAAGAGTGGAAAACGAAGATATATATGAGTGCCATTATCGTCTTGTGTTTCACAAGAATTCTGTAATTCATTTTTGTACAACAATGCAATATTTTTTCTGTGTGTATTCATTGTTTCTATGTGAGAAAATTGGTGTACAAGAAGAGCTGCAAGTGCATTTGGCAATTTGCTAGGATACCATGTGACTCGCTTCCCATGTTTTTCTTCTGGATAAATAATCTTATTTATTATATGAAGTTCTTTCAAAAATTTCAAAAATATTTTTCCAATACCTATATGATATAGAGATTTTCCAATTGGAAAAAGTACTACGTGAAGTAGATGTTGACGAATTACACGCCGTGTGGATTCTGGAAGAAGTATATGTTTATTTTCGAGTGTTTGAAAAAGTGCATTATCTTTTGTAATAAGTGCTCCACCACGAACACAAGAAATAACTTTTTCTCCACCAAAACTGAGCATGCCTATATCTGCAAATGTACCTGTAAGTTGGCCTTTATATCGTGCTCCGAGTGAATGAGCACAGTCTTCTATTGTCCTCAAGCTAAACTTTTTTGCTACTTCCATGAGACTCTCTATATCTGCAGGAAGTCCAAAGGTATGCTGAATAATGATTACTTTTGTCTTTGTGGTACATGCTTCTGCTGCCTTTGTAGGATCCATATTTAGTGTATTTTTCTCTATATCGACATAAACCGGTTTTGCTCCTGTCCAAGTAATAGCATTGATGACCACCATACAGGTAAAAGCCTGCACCAATACTTCGTCTCCTTTTTCCACACCAAGAGCGAGTAATGCATGATACAAGGCAGAACGCCCACTATCATATGTGAGTGCTTTGGTCTTATCACCAAAATATGTTGCTATTGTTTCTGGTGCTTGTTGTTGTGCTTTTCCTCTTTTCCAGTGGGACCACCGCCACGGAAATAACAAAAAACCAGCTGCGATCTTTATATCCGCGAGCTGTGTATTGGGACTAAATCCTGTAAAAATAGTTTTTTTCATGCAATAAGAGAAATACCTAATTCTTTTGCGACCATGACATGAAGCCTATTTTCTATCAAAATAACAGCATCAGTTTTTTTTAATGATTGGACATACGTCAGTACTTCTTGCGGATCGTACATATGATATATATTTGTTTTGTATTTTGATACGACCCCTTTTGCGAGAGATGCCGCAACTTCTTTTTCCGTGATAATTAATTCATCAGCAACAAAGGAAATTTCTCCACCAATTTGTTCATGAAGTTCATCGCTCAATTCGCCTAGTTCGCGCATACCACGTGTGATAACAATTCTTTTTCGAGGAGATGAGAAGGAATTCAATATATCAAGTGCAGCTTTAAATCCCTCAGGGTTTGAATTGTAACTGTCATTTATGACAGTTACGTTGCCATACTGCGTTATGGTTATTGATCCATGACCAGGCTGTAATTTTTCGATAGCCATATCAATATCCGCATCTGACATGCCAACCTTGTGTGCTGCAATGGCAGCAGGAACGATATTGAACACATTGTGTTTTCCTAAAATATTGAGATGTACGATATGATCCATGTTGTCATCTGACACGCGATATGCAATTCCTTCTTTCGTACTTTCAATATTTCTGATTAGAATATTAGGAGAAAATTCTTCATCAGAACCAAATGTACGTACATGACAAGAAAGATGCTGTATGACGTCTCTACAATAAGAATTATCGACATTTGTAATTGCCCAACCTTCTTTTGGGAGGGAGGTGAGTAATTCCTTTTTTGTGGTAGCAATATTTTCCATTGAACCAAACAATGCAAGGTGTTGAGGAGCTATTGCTGTGAGAATGCCTATTTGAGGATGAACCATATCACAGATTTTTTGAATTTCCTTTATACGGTATGCCCCCATTTCAACGACAAAAATATCGACACCTTTGAAATCCGTTTTCAAAATAAATTTAGCAATGCCAATTTCCGTATTGGTATTTTTTGGTGTTTTTTGAATTGTATATGTTGTTTCGAGTATCTGTGATAAAAATTCTTTTGTACTACTTTTGCCATAACTCCCAGTTATACCAATTATTTTTAAATTTTTATATGTTGCCAGTTTTTTTGTGGCTGCTACTATATATACCTTTTTGACAAGTGCAGATGGAATCTCAAGTAAAAATACTACTAATCCAGCAAAAAACCAACGAAAGATAAGGACTAGTAACATCAGGTTTAGAAATGGCAAAAATAAAAGCATTAAGCTTTCAAATCCGACAAGTACACCTACTATGAGTACTGCTTTGGCTGTTACAACAGGACGACGAACTGATTTTCTCCAAATACAGTAAATTTTTGTAACCATATCAATACCAACGATGACCGTAACCAGCAGAATATTTGAAATAGTTCCTTTCAGGAACGTGTATAATACAATGACCAGCAACGCTCTCCAAAGTACTCGATATCCAAGAAGTTCATCTTTCCCGTTTTGTGTAGACAAAAAATCTTTGAAACGGTCTAAACGATACTCTTTTAGTTGCGCAAAATAGGTAAAATATGCATAATCAAATATGGCTGTGACTATCCAAAGCCCTCCAATAATATATGTAAAATGATAAATGCCCATATTTATGATGAGGTAGTGCAGAACTCTAGTATAGCAGATAACATCGCATCTGCATTCTTTTTTAGATGCAATCCATGTCTTCCCTTTTCTATTACCACAAATGATGCCGAACGAATGCCCTCGGCGATTCTTTTTCCGTGTCGAAATGGGACGTATGTGTCATCTGTTCCCTGTATCACACACGTTGGAATTGAAATGGAAGGAAGAAGATGTTGCAAGTCTTGACGAATAATTTTTTTGAAAATATCCCGTTTGGTACCGTTTGTTTTTGAGAAATCAGGTGAATCAGCAACTTGATACAATACTTTTTTTGCAAGATTTTTTAGTTTTTGTGATGGAAGAATGGTAATAAGAAGTTTTCCTATCTTTGCCATGGTTCCAAATATACAACGTCTAAGATAATTCTTTGGACGAATAACGGCTGCTCCACTCAAGATGAGCTTTGACGCAATATCTGGATTGGTGACAACAAGTTGTGTTGCTACGGCTCCTCCGAAGGAATGACCGAGGAGTATTATGTCATCTCGAATGGAAGATGAACGAAGTGAATCTAAAGTTGAGAGATCTCGTTGTTTTTCACGAGATTCCTCGAGTCCCTTCGGTCCCTCGGAATGACGTAATGAATCAATTCGCTTCTTTGCAAAGTTGGCATACTCTTCTACTCCCCACACGTCTTTCGGGCAAGGTTCATCTCCAAAGCATGGCAAGTCAATCACAACAACATCTTGAAAATGCGGCTTTGCAAGTGCAACAAAGTCTACCCATGTTTCATGCGAGCCACCCCAGCCTGGGAGAATTATCAATTGCAGATTTTCAGGGGACACTGATTCAGAATTCATAGCATTGAGACTGCTTTCTTTATCATCGGACGAGAATCAACAGTGTGAAATAACTTGATATCATCAAGGGTGCTGAGAGGAACCCATTCTGGCATATCCCCTCCTCCATCTTTTTCATACTGTGTCATAAAATCTTTGCTCAGTTCTCCAGAAATCTTTTTACACGTCACATAGATTAAAATACTCTGGTACGGTTGTTCTTCACGAAATTGAAAGAAATTCATTTTACAATCGACGATATCTCCCATTGTTACTTTCAATCCGGTTTCTTCCCAATATTCACGCTCCAAACATTCAGCAAACGTCTCTCCCATCTCCAGCCCCCCGCCCGGTAAATCAAAACCACCAAACTGATTTGCGAGTAATACGTTCCCGTCTTCAATTAAAATTCCGTATATTGAAACACGCAACGACAAATCTGAAATATTCATTTCAATCTGTTCTTTCTCTAAATTTGTCCCAATGACGGTTTTTCCCATATTATATCCCAATAATATCCTTCCCCATGTACCTTCTTAATACTTCTGGAACTAGCACTGTTCCATCTTCATTTTGATATTGTTCCATGATTGCAATAGGGAATCGAGATAATACAATCGCAGTACCATTGAGTGTATGGACAAATTCTGGCTTGCTGTCCCCTTCTTTATGTTTGATATTGAGTCGTCGCGCCTGGTAATCCGTGCAGTTACTCGTACTGGTAATCTCCCCATATTTATCTTCGCCATCTTTCATCGTCATCCACGCTTCGAGATCGTATTTTCTATATGTTGGGCCACCAAGATCTCCAGTAGGTATATCTATCACTCGGTATGCGAGACCCAATCCATCACAGATTTCTTTTTCAATATTCAGCAATTCTTCATGTAGTACTTCGCTTTCTTCTGGTTTACAAAAAATAAACATTTCCAATTTTGTAAATTGATGCACACGGTAAAGTCCTTTACTTTCTCGTCCATATGATCCAGCTTCTCTTCTATAACAATGAGAAAGAGCTGCATATTTTTTTGGACCATTTGACAAATCCAATACTTCCCCCCCATGATATCCAAGCACGGTAATTTCTGCTGTTCCAATAAGATTCAAATCAGTACCTTCTATCTTGTATGTTTGTGATTCTGCACCGCGTGGATTGAATCCTGATGCTTCGAGAATTTCATCTTTTGCGAGGTCTGGTGTTTCGATGAGTGTATACCCGTGCTTTTCTAAAATATCCATGCCATAGCTCAAGAGCGCAGCATTGAGTCGAACAGCATCATTTTTGACAAAATAAAATTTTGAGCCTGTCACTTTTGCGCCTCGTTCAAAATCAAGCAAATTCAAATCAGTCATGATTGCTTCGTGATCTTTTGGCTCAAAGCTAAATTCAGGAATACTACCTCGTTCTTCTACCACAACAAAATCAGATTCTCCACCAATTGGTGAATCCGGATGTGTGTGGTTTGGAATGACGAGAAGATGATCGAGGTATTCTGGCTCAACACTTTTATACGCATCCTCAAGTTTTTTGATTTTTTCACCCAGCTCTTTCATCGCTGCGATATCCTCATCACTTGGTTTTCCTTTTGATTTTGCATTTCGGACTGCTTTAAAATCATCAATTTCTTGTTGTAAACTACGACGCTCTTCATCGAGTGTCAAAAAGCGATCAATATCGACAGATACGTTTCTATTTTTACAGTTCTCCTTTACCAACGCTACATTTTCTCGAATGAATTTTATATCTAACATATGAACAATTAACTACAACTATAAATTATTTTTCGATATCGCATCATGTATCATTCCTAAAAATTCAGACACCATATTTTCATCATCTGGAAATAATTTGAGAGAAGGAA
>MNVD01000001.1 GCA_001871445.1 Candidatus Magasanikbacteria bacterium CG1_02_41_34 | reverse complement strand
ACTCTGTATAAGAAAATGTACGTGATCTAAATCTGTCCCTATCTCCACGTAAAATATCTCATACCGCTTTGATATCTCTAGACACACTTCCTTCAGTGTCTGTGGAACACCTTTGATCAGTACTTTTCTCCTATACTTCACTGGACACACTAGATGGTACAAAATCTGGGTTTTATTGTGACTTTTTTTGATGTGCTCGGACATATGTTCGATTGTACCATATATCCTCAGACAGCCGAGCAAGCTCCCCTGTCTTCTTTAAGAATAAAAAAATAGTTCAAATGAACTATTTTTCTGAGCGGTAAACCAGATTCGAACTGGCGACCTCTTCCTTGGCAAGGAAGCGCTCTAGCCAACTGAGCTATTACCGCATCTACTTTGTTGCGGGGACCGGATTTGAACCGGTGACCTTCGGGTTATGAGCCCGACGAGCTGCCAGACTGCTCTACCCCGCGGTATTCTGACATAGTGCTTCGCACTATCGCGTCGCAAGCCAATCATTCACTGGGCTGGCTACGTAATAAGCGAAATTGATTGTGGGTTGAGCGGGTAGCGAGAATCGAACTCGCGTCTTCTGCTTGGAAGGCAGACATAATAAGCCATTATACAATACCCGCATCGGTAATGTACGAATGAAATAATACCTCATATCACTTTTTTTGTCAATAAAATACCCTCCCCATAGACAAAAACCAATTTTTATGGCTTACTAAGGCAACCTATGAGCAACCAAATTGACCATATCATAAAACAAAAAGATGTCCTTGTGACACGTTCCCGTATGCTAAGATCCATTCGTGTTTTTTTTTGGCAACAACAATTTTTGGAAGTAGAGACACCGTATATACTAAATATGCCAGGGCAAGAGCCGTATCTTTCGCCCGTCGAAGTAACTATTCATGATGACAGGAAGAAAAAATACCAAGCATTTCTTCATACATCCCCAGAATATACCATGAAGAAATTGCTCGCCGCAGGATTTGAAAACATCTTTTCTCTGGGAAAAACCTTCCGAGATTATGAATCCTTTGGTGGTACACACAATCCAGAATTTACAATGTTAGAATGGTATAGGGTTGGTGCAGATATGTTTGATATTATGTATGATGTTGAATCATTGTTCACATTTTTACAAAATCAAATATCTACTCTTCAGTCGCCAATCTTTATACGTGTTTCCATGAAAGAACTTTGGCAAAAAACAATTCATGTCAATCTTGATAATTACCTCACACAATCAACAATGTTCCACCTCTGCACAGAACGCGGCTATGATGTAGAAAACAATGAATCCTACGAAGATCTTTTCTATAGAATTTTTTTGAATGAAATAGAACTAACACTTTCTGATGGCGCACATATCATCTACAACTACCCAGCACCTATGGCGGCTCTTGCAAAACTGTCTGAAACAAATCACGGATACGCAGAACGATTTGAGGTGTATATAGATGGTATGGAAATCGCGAATGCTTTTTCTGAACTCACCGATGCAGAGGAACAGCTACAAAGATTGAAAGAAGAGCAAGCACTCAGAAAAAGACTCGACAAAACGGTCTATAATATTGATATGGACTTTATCGATGCAGTTGGAAAACTGCCCACCTGTGCTGGAATTGCCCTCGGTGTAGACCGACTTGTCCAAGTATTGACCGGTTGCAAAGACATCGATGATGTGCTAGTCTTACCTTCGTCAAAACTGTTTTTATAAAAACATTTGGTAATTATTATTTTATATGGGAAGCACAGATGATATCAAAAAAGGACTGGTAATCAGAAAAGATGGAAACCTCTATGTGGTATCCGATTTTAACTTCGTCAATCCTGGCAAAGGAGCTGCATTTTATAAAACAAAAATGAAGGATATCAGTGCAGGCAAAACGATTGAGGTCACGTACAAAAGTGGTGAAGGCATCGACACCGTTGATGTTTACAGACAAACACTTCAGTTTTTGTATGCTGGAGTAGATCGACATTCCTTCATGAACAAAGACACGTACGAAACGCTTGAAGTGGACGCAGATATTGTAGGAGATGATGCAAAATATCTAAAAGAAGGACTCGACGTAGTTGCTTCCATGCATGATGGAAACATTGTCGCGATAGAATTACCAAAGAAAATTCAATACACGGTAAAAAATGCTCCACCGGCAGTTAAAGGTGATACAGCGAGCGGCAATGTTACAAAAGATGTGATTCTCGAAAATGATCTTGAAGTCAAAGCGCCAATCTTTGTCAAAGAAGGTGATGAAATATTGATCAATACAGAAACCGGTGACTACGGCGGACGTGTAAATGAATAAATCACGTATCACAAAACATATAACACGTAGCATGTACCAAAATTTATCCACCGAAGCTTTAGCGTAGGCGGAAACAAAAAACACTCATAAAATAATGGGTGTTTTTTTATTTTGTCATCCTAAATTTATTTCAGGATCTTTCTTATAGAGAACGTTTTCCTTGGTACAAATGCTGAATCAAGTTCAGCATGACAATGTACCTATTCCATCATTTTCTTCACCGCCTTCACAATCGCTTTTCTATCAATACCAGCAATGGCATACAACTCATTCCACGTTCCAGATAATTGATATTCATTTACACCAAGATTCACGACCTCTTGTGGCACAATTTTTTTGCCTTGCAACGCTGCAGCGAGCTGTGCTCCCAATCCAGAATGCGTATTGTGATCCTCCACCGTCACAAGTTTTTTTGTTTTTTTGAGAGATGTGAACAGCGGTGTATCAAATTGTTTTATAGAACTTACGATTACCACTTCTGCAGAAATTCCTTTTTCTTTCAATACTTTCCAAGCAGCCAGCGCTTCAGCAACGGTTCCTCCCATGGCAGCAATCGTCACATCTTTTCCTGTTCGAAGCACATCACAACGTCCATAATAATAGTCGTAGTCTACATCAAACAACACTGAACCGTTTTGTTTCGTGAGCACAGGAATTTTGTGTCGTCCCATGCGGACGTAAAAATTTCCATAGTGTGATGCAACATAGCGAATCATGCGATCGCACTGATTTGGATCTGCAGGTTCGAGTTGCATAGTATTAAACAATCCAAGCATCGAACCACTATCATCAATTGCTTGATGTGTTGAACCATCTTCACCAACCGAAAGTCCACAATGTGTTGCAACCATTTTGACGTTTACCATGTTGATGTCATTCACACGTGCTTGATCTTTTGCACGACTGGTCATGAATGCTCCAAACGTAGAACAAAAGGGGACAAACCCAGACAAACTCATGCCACCACTCATACTCACCATCTGCTGTTCTGCAACACCGACATCAATATGTCGCTCAGGAAATGCTTTCTGCACGCCGTCGGTTTTCACCGAGCCGGCAAGATCAGCTGTCAACGCAACGATTTGTGTATTCGCAGTTGCAAGATCAAGAAGTGCATTCCCATAGGCACTGCGACAATCCGTCAACTCATCTGTACGATATACTCTCGGTTTCCCTGTTTTCACTTTTGTGTCTGAAAGTAATGCTGGGAACAATGGTTTCTTTGGTTTCCATGTGACAAACTTTTTTACAAAATCTGCAATTTCCAATTTTTGTTCTTCCGATAACGCAAGCTGTCCGTCAAGTACTGGTTGTATTTGTTCTCTCGTAGCCGTTTTCCCATGCCACGTCGCTTCTCTTGCTCTTCCTGTCTTTTCCATGAAATCAACTCCTTTGCCCATGATCGTTTTCCCAAAAATACACACAGGTTTTCCTTTCACATCGTACGCTTCTTTCAACGCCTTCCACATTCCTTCGTAATCATGTCCATCTACGTCAATAACATGCCACCCTGCAGCTTCAAAATGCGCTTTCGGATGATATGGCATAACTGTCGACAAACTATCTGTCAGCTGTACTTCATTGTAATCCATGAACACGATAAAATTATCCAACTTATATTTTTCTGCCACATGCATCATTTCATACACTTGTCCTTCTTCTGTTTCTCCATCGCCAACAAGGGCAAACACTTTTTCTTTTTTATGTTGCAACGCTCCTGCTAATGCAAATCCACTTGCAGCAGAAACTCCAGCACCAAGCGGCCCTGTACCATACCATACACCAGGGACATGCCGTGTCACATGTCCTTCGTATGGCGTCCCAATGCGTCTAAAACCATCGATAACGTCTTTCTTCTTTATATACCCCATCTCTGCCAGTACAGCATACACAGCAGGAGAAATATGGCCATTGGATACCACAATAGGATCTCCACTTTGAGAAAGGATAAACGAATATACAAGGGACAAATAATCGATACAAGAAAGTGAACCACCAGGATGTCCGCTTGCCGCGTTTGTGGTCATTTCAAGAATAGATCGTCGGCAGGAAGTGGAAAATGTCCTAAGAAACGAGATGTGTTCTTTACGAAGTGGTGAACCAAGTTTTGGAAATGTCTGAAACATAAGAAAATATATTATGTGAACGTATTGTAACACTCTTCTTGCTTGACTAAAAGGTAGTTGATTGATAAGTTATTTTCGCAACCAGGAGGACCTGCATGGGGCTTTTCAAAATAACGGCGCACTTCTATCAGCTCCCGACGGGTGAGCTGGACTGTGAACTGTTCCTCCCAGGCAACACGACACATGGTCGAGGAAGCCACGAGGACGTCCGAAGTGCCACGTTTCTCGACAGCTGGGAGCTCGATCTGAGCGCTCTCGGTTTCCCTGCCAAGGCAATCGTGTATGCGGTGCTCAGGCACATCTCGAGCGAAACCAAAATAAAAAAGGCTGCGACGATCGTTCTCAGCCTGTACGAGAAGGGATATCTACGCGGGCAGTAGCCCAAGGAGGACTCATGCATTTGACTGCACCACCCAACGCACCGGCGACGTGCGCGCATTTCGCGCTCTTCATCAAGACGAAAAACATCGACGCCAACAGCGTCATCAGGACGGCCCGTGAAGGGCGAGCCGTGACGCACGACGTCGACGACGGAACCGAAATCTTCTGGGTTGTGTTCGTCGACGACGGCGACAACATCGTCCGAGGTCTCAGCGAAGAACAGCTCCGCGATGAAATTCTCCGCCGGCGTGGCGGAATCTTGTCACAGCACTGGTGACTGTCCCAAGACCGATCCGTCCCGCCGCCTACGCGCGCGGGACGGATCGATTCAACACAACTTTTGTATACAAAAAAAGAACGCCCAAGCGTCCTTTTTATATTAACATTATTATTTTTCAAACAACGCCTTCCAATCTGCCACAAATTTTTCCAATCCTTTATCCGTCAGATCATGTTGGATATTGTATGAAGAGACATCATCACCAAGTGATAATTCTTCATATGCAATAGGTGCGAGATCTTCGCGCATATATGTATAGTCAGAAGGGACACTCATTCCATCTTCAGCCCAAGCAGAAAGAATCTTTGCAGGTGCAGTGATAATATCACTGCCAAGTGAGATCGCAGCAAGAAAGTGTTCCATACTGCGAACACTCGCAGTCAGTACTTCCACATGTCCATCTCCTTTTTCTTTGTACATGTTTAAGACGTTCACAATCAGATCCATCCCGCTTTGTCCGATATCATCCAGCCGTCCGATAAATGGTGACAAAAATACCTGTCCTTTTGTTGCGCCAGCTGTTGCGGCATACACTGCTGCGGCTTGCACTTGTGAGAAGACAAGTGTCATGTTGACGTTGTATCCAGCATCAACAAGTTCACGCGCGACTTTGAGGCCTTCGGTATTTGTTGGAAGCTTGATATGCGCGCCAGGAATCCACGTTGCCATTTGTTTTCCTTGTGCTACCATCGTATCTGCCGTTGTTTCTGCATCAGCATACACTTCAACAGAAATGGATCCTTCTGGCATCACGTTTCGGATTTCTTCGACTGTTGTTTTGTAGTATTCAAATACTTCTTGCTGTGTAAATGGATTGCCACTCGCAAGACGTTCCTGCGCAACAGGACTTTTTGCAATCAGCGAGGGATTCGTCGTCTGCCCATCGAGAAAGCCAAGTGTTTCTAGCATTGCTTTTGTTTCTTGTGGGTCACCACTGTCGAGAAAAATTTGTGTGTGGAGGTTGGTTGGTTTCATAATTTTCTAATAATTAATTACTTTATCGTATCACAATATCAAAACTATAATTTTTTGCCCAATCAAAATCAGGGAAATCGAGCAATGTAGAAAACAAACCTTTTTCAAGCTTTTGTTTTATATCTTCAGACCTCATTTCTGAAAAAGAATCCTTAGGATATACATATACTACAATACTGTTTGAAAGGACAGAACCATATGCATGAAAGTCATCAAATAAAGAAGAATCTTTAATCTGTCTTCTGTAAATATAATCATTGATAAATCCTTCCAGTTGCAATTCATCAATCCGAGTAACCTGTTTTACTGGAATAGTAACTTGTGAATTAGAAACTTCTTCTTTTACTATGGGATTTGTACAACCGCTCAATACTAAGACCATTAATACTATAACTGGAGCAAATAATTTTAGGTAATTAGTGGGAAAAGTAACCAAAATAGATATTCATAAACTCTTTAAACAAGTTTTCATTTCTGTGATTGTACCGGTATTCCACTTCCTTAAGATACATGGGAAAATGATATTTGGAAACACCTCGGTAGTTGTATAAAATATGTTTGGCATAACTCCAAAATCCTTCAATACCGTTAATATGATTTTTGCCCCGGTAAGCAAATGCTTTGCTGTGGTTGATTCTGTGGTGTTTTCCCAAACGTTTCAAAGAATTGTAGCTTCGAAACGTATCCGTATAGTACACAGATCCCTTTCTCGTATGTTTTCTAATATGAGCCATCAGTTCATCAGCAGTGACTTGTTCCACGACCTTGGTATATACCTTGCCATTTCGCTCCAGAAGGCCAAAAACAATGCTTTTCCCGCTTGCACCGCGAC
>MNVD01000003.1 GCA_001871445.1 Candidatus Magasanikbacteria bacterium CG1_02_41_34 | reverse complement strand
GCACAAATAACAAAAAGTATCACAGCACGAGAGATATTTAGAAAACACCCAGGCGTAAAGACGATGTTGTGGGGAGGAACATTTTGGAGTAGTAGTTACTATTTGAATACGGTGGGCGCCTATGCAAACGAGACCGTAATAAAGAATTACGTAAAAAACCAAGGAAAAACGTATCAAGAGATACATCGTGAAAAGCAGCTTAAACTACTTATGTAAGTGATGAGACCCCGTCAGCTTGCTGCGGGGTAATTCATTTTTGTATTTATTCCTTACTTCTTCTTCGCCTTTTTTTTCTTTCCACCATCTTCTCCTGAAATCTTCTTCTCCAATTGACTTGTCAATTTATTCATCACCATTGTTCCAATCGTCCCAGTAAAAAACTTACTCACAGATCCCATGTGATCACTTACGTTGTCTACTTTTTTTCGGATAAATTCTACTGCGTCTGAGATAAGCTCGAGCTTGTTTGTTACATTCTCGATAATCTCATTTGCATTTTTGAGTACCCGCGCTGCCTGATACAAGAGCCAACAAAGAAATACCGTAAACCACAAGACACAAAACGATAATACAATATATAACAAATCTTGTGGTGTATTAAACATATGACAGGCAGATTAGAGTTTTAGAAAGTTAGATATTAGAGTATTAGGATGCTTTGATGAAAGTATACCATATATGCAAAGTAGTGTGAAATACATGGGAGATGATAGCTGATAGTGAATAGTAAATAGTTTTTTTCTGGCATGCCGGATCAAGTTCGGCATGATAGTGAGATTCTATTACCTATTCGCTATCAGCTATTTGCTATCCTAGAAATCCCCTCCGCTGCGCAGCGAGGAGCACATGGTGAGAAATATCTTCTCCATTCTTTTTTTCTAATGCCTCGCAAATGCGTGTGGTGGCACTCACGTGCTCCTCATCTCGAGCGACATTTCCAAACCATACAGTAACGCGTTCTTTGACAGCGAGTGGCAGATAGGGAGAATCCATATCCACAAACTCAATAGCATCTTTCAAATCTGACTCGATGCTTGGATACACTTCTTTGATAATATGCATATCTTCCTCTGTCAACGCATCGAGGCCAAGAAGTTCTGGAGGAACACCAAGAGAATACAATGATGCAGTAAACGTAATTGCTCGTGGCAAATGCTTTTCTCCCATGGTCCGAGAATACCCAAACAAACCAATGTGCAATTTTCGTTTTCGTCGTTTGGGAATATACACAGCGACATCATTGATAACATCGACGAGATCACTCAGCTGTTCCTGATACCTGCGACTATAGCGATCGATAATATCCAGCACTTGTGCTTCTGGCACAGAAAGTGGTGTCTGCCGTTCAGATGTGAGAAGTGTGTGAATTGCTGACTGAACAATCGCAGGATCATTATCAAATTTGAATGACGACTGAATCGTAAATGTTTGCACACTTGGATACCCACGCAATATACTCTCAACTGTCTGCGGTCTGAGATTACCACGAAAAGGAGCAGAACCAGCACCGAGAATGGGATAGATAGGAATACCGAGTTCTTCACCAAGAAGATACAATCGCTGCAGCGCAATTTTATTGATCAGGACCGCCGCAATAGAACCATAATTCACAGCTGGGTCACTGCGTGCAAGAAACACACGCTGATATGACATATCTTTCTCTTTCAAATACTCGCGCAGAATATCTGCACTCGCAAGCATATGTTCCATATCTTCAAACAACGGAATCACGTGTACCGTCTCTGGACGAAACTCCCCTACCCACTCACTCACAGAAATATCGTCAGGCCTGACAGGCGTATTTCCTTTTCCAGCAACAAATGTTTTGTAATAGGTATATATTCTATCCAAACTTTCTGCAGACGTCGTCATCGGGAGAATCACTTCAAAAATCGGCGCAGTGGCCGTCTCTCCATAAAACGCACGCGCAGCATCAAACGATCGAGGAATACTTTCGAGCGTTTCGAGCAAAATTTTTCCTTCTGTTTTTTCTATTTCTGGATTTGGCACACGCACCGTCAATCGAAGATCACGCCCAAGGGTGTGCTCACGAAAAAAACGCTCATTTTGAGTAAGCAATTTTTTGACAACAAAGGCATCGACTTCTTTTCCTTCCGCATCCCACATCTGTTCATCACAGCCGAGATGCGCATAGGCATAATAGGCTTCCTGAACTTCGTCTTCTCCACCGAGCTGAGAATGCTCGGCAAAAAACGGTTGAAACACATTGTCAGGATGCTGCGTACTCATGCAGCGAGGAATGTTGTGTGAAATCATATTATGCCCGAATTTCAGCACCAAACTTTTTCTGAAGCATTGCTACGATCTTTTCATGGACGACATCAACATCTTTTCCTTCCAGAGTCTTTTCATCAGATCGATAGGTGATGCGATATGCCATGCTCTTTTTTCCTTCTGGAATATTTTTTCCCATGAACACGTCAAAGAGTGCGACATCTACGGTCAAAAGATCTGCGTTGATGAGCGCGGTAGCGATCTCTTCATGCTGCGCGTTTGTATCAATCACAAATGCAATATCTCGTTCAATAGAAGGGTATTGTGACAACGTTTGATAGCGTGTTTTTTCTGAAAGCAGTGGCACCAGTTCAGACAGATTTACTTCCAGGACTGCTGTTCGTGCATCGAGACCCAGTACTTCCCCAGTCATCGGATGTACTTCGCCAATGTGACCAACAAGCACATCATTCACGAGGACGGCAGCCGTACGTCCCGGATGAACGAGCACATGATCTTCTTTTTTCTTTTCAAAATGAACCTGCAAGCCGAGTCGATTCATCAGCGTCGTGAATGCAGTTGATACATACGAAAATGGATGTTCATCCCCCTTTGCAGCATACGCCATGGCGAGGAGCGTATCTTGTTTTGGCAAGAGATGCGTTTGTCCATCACCCTCCCCATCCAATTCTTTTTTAAAGACTTTTCCGATTTCAAAGATGCCGACTGTATCAAATCGATGCAAATTCCGTTCCACAGTCTCAAGCAAATTTTCTCTCAGATGTCGACGAAGATACGGACGATCTTTTGCAATCGGATTTTCGAGTTCAAGATACTCTTTTACGTTTTCACCCACTTTTTTGAGAAGCTCTGGTGACACAAATGAATAATTGGATACTTCTGTATAGCGTCCTTCATATGCAAGCAATTCTCTGAGACGTGTTTCTAGATCACGCAAAGAATTTTGTTTTGGGGGAACGATAGGAAACGTCGGAAGCGTCGGAACGATATTGTCGTAGCCGTACACGCGTGCAATTTCTTCTACCAGATCTTCTCGAATAGAAATATCTTTTGTTGCACGCCATGTTGGAATCGTGACGGAAAGTATATTCTTCTTTTCTTTTACCCCAAAACCAAGACTGGTAAGGATCCTCACCATATCTTTTGCGGGAAGATCCACACCCATTTTTCTCTGAACAAAATCTATATCCAAGGCAATAGGCCCTTGGTCGAGTGTGAAATTTAATTGTTCAACAATAGTACTCGAAACAAAACTTTTTGGAGAAACTTCTTTGAGCAGTTCCACAACACGACGAAGTGCCAATTCACACAGATTCGGGTCAAGACTTTTTTCATATCGTGCAGATGCGTCAGTTCGAAGCCCATGACGAGATGCAGTGCGACGAATCGTGACAGGATGAAAATTCGCAGATTCGAGAATAATACTGGTGGTATCGTTTGAAACACCACTAGTAATACTTCCCTTCACGCCAGCGAGTGCAACGATGTTGTTTTTCGTTGCAATCACAAGATCTTCTTTTGTCAGTTTGTATTCTTTGTCATCCAAAGAAGTGTACACTTCTCCATCCTTCGCTTTTCTTACAACGATTGTTAATTGTTTATTGTTAGTTGTTAATTGATTCGCATCAAATGCATGAAGTGGCTGTCCGAGTTCAAACATCACAAGATTTGTCACATCAACAACATTGTTTCGTGGCTGTACTCCAACACTCATCAATCGTTTTTTGATCCAGGCAGGCGACTCAGTTACTTCAATGTCATCAATCGCCACAGCCATATATCGTGGACATGCCTTTGTATCTTTTACTTGTACGGACACAGTATAACTTGCCCCTGCAGGCTTCCCAATTTTCTTTGGTTCGTACGGCTTCAACACTGTTCCATACATCGCACTAATTTCTCTTGCCATGCCATACTGCCCCCACAAATCCGGACGATGCGTCATGGATTTATTATCTATATCAAACACCACATCGTCGAGTGACAACGCTTCCGCAAGTGGCTTGCCGACATCTTTTGTACTTACGATGTGAGATAGATCAAGAATTTCTTTTTCGTATTTCTTCGGAAACATTTCACCAAGGCCAATCTCCTCACTCGCACAAATCATGCCTGAGCTTTCAACGCCACGAATCTTTGCTTTTGTGAGGATAATAGGCTCCCCTTCTCCATGCCAACGCACTGAAGCACCAAGTTTTCCCATCGCAACGAACATACCTTCTCGCACATTACTACCACCACACACGACTTGCAATGTTTCATTACCAATATCTACCTTGCACACATTCAGTGTGTCGGCATTGTCATGTTTTGTGACGTCAACAATTTTTCCAACCACAACATTGTCAAGAAATCTCGCTTCGTCGATGATATCTTCTACTTCCACCACATGCATCGTTAAATCAATGCCAAGTTGCTGCGGAGTTATTTTTTTTGGAATCGTTGTGAATTGTGAGAGCCAATTTTTTGAAACTAACATAACTATGTTCTAATTGTTGAAATTGTTCTACATGTTCAAATTGAACAATGGCAACGTATTATTTTTTATTGAGTAAGTATTTTTCTCATCCGATAAGTTTAAAATATAATTCTTTCATTGCGGGTTCTATTTTTTCGTATGTTGATTCTTCAATGTACTCGAGATCTATAGAACATTGTAATCCGGCATGGACTTCTATAAGCGAGCCAATTGAAGTACGAACAAACCTTGCGAAATCTTTTGATGTTTTTCTTCCGCTACCTTCTGCAATATTGAGTAGCACAGATACCACTGCTCGACGTACCTGACTTATCAATCCATATCGTTCTTCATCTGGAAATCGTGAGGATATTCGATACACATCTTTGATCAAGCTCCTAGAAATCTTTGCAACATCCAATTGTTCATATCCAAATGTCATAGGCCTACTTCATATTGAACAATTTCAACACCTCCAACAATTAGAACTGCTGTAAAAATCGAAGATCTCCTGACTGAAAATGTCGAATATCTTCGATGCCATACTTTTGCATCACGAGCCTCATACTGCCGAGCCCAAACGCAAAACCAGAATACACATCTGGATCAATGCCTCCAGCAATCAATACTTCCGGATGCACGAGGCCACAAGGAATCATCTCCACCCATCCACTGTGTTTACAAGCACCACAACCAGCGCCATCACAAACTTGGCAACGCATATCGAGTTCAAAGCCTGGTTCAACAAATGGGAAGAAGCCGGGACGCAAACGAACTTCGACATCCCGTTTGAGAATCCCCGAAAGCAATCCTTTCATAACACCGATAAGATCTGCAATAGAAATATCTGTATCAATAACAAGTCCTTCTAGTTGTGCAAACGTATGTTCATGACTACCATCCGTTGCTTCATTTCGAAAAACACGTCCAGGCACAACCGCACGCAGTGGTGCTCCATGTTCTCGCATTGCACGAACCTGGACTGGGGACGTATGTGTACGCATCACCCATTCTGGATGATCTTTGATAAAAAACGTATCCTGACTATCTCGTGCGGGATGAGAAAGTGGAATATGTAATGCTTCAAAATTAAAATAATCACTTTCAAGTTCAGGTCCATCGAGTACCATAAATCCCATGGATCGAAATAATTCCGATAGTTCCATTTCTACTTGTGCCATCGGATGAATATGCCCATGTTCTTCTTTTGGAAGCTGTGGCTGCGTCACGTCGATTGATTCTGTTTCAACTATCTTTTTCATTTCTTCTCGCTGAAGCAATGCACGTTTGTCTTCAAGTTCAGTCGCAATCTTTGTACGCACAGTATTCATCAGCTCACCAATTGTTTTTTTCTGATCATTTGCAACATCTTTCATTTGCTTTGCGAGTGTTGTGAATGCGCCCATTTTTCTTCCAAAGATTGTTTGTTCCAATTCTTCAAGCTGCAACAAACTCGACGCATGTTTCAGTTGAGCTTCAAATTCTTTTTTAAGTGATGAGAGTTGTTCTTTCATAGACAGTACTAAAATAGATTTGTGATATCTCGCCATGTCACAACCACAATCAAAATCATAAGCAAGAGAAACCCAATCGTATGTGCCGTTTGTTCGTATTTCATCGGCACAGGCTTCTTGAAGAGTCTCTCATATACTACAAAAAAAAGGCGTCCGCCGTCCAACGCTGGGATTGGCAAGATATTGATAACGGCAAGTGATAAGGACAACATCGCGACAATATTGATAAGATACGACATACCGAGTCTCGCACTTTCACCTACAACAACGGCAATGCCAACAGGACCAGCAACACTAAATGCCAACCCTTGTCCCGTAACAAGTCCCTTTATCAAAAAGAAAAATGTAAGAAAAATATTTACAACACCAAACAACGCTGCCAAAATTCCTTTCCAAATTGCAATATACCATGGATATCTGACAATCCCTGCGTCTGCAAGAATAATTCCAAGTCGTGGCGTCGCATCTTCATCTGAAAGTTGTGCAGGTGTGAGTGTCAGTGTTACGATGTCTTCTCCACGTTTTACCTCCAGTATGGCTTCTTCTGTCGGGTGCGCTTCTACATATGTCACAAGATCACTACTCGTAATCAGCGGTGTACCACTAATAGAAAGAAGAATATCACCATACTTCACGCCAGCGCTGTCTGCAGGGGAACCATTCTCTACTTGTTGTGCGGTGACTGCAGGCTCTTCTACGACAATTGCTCGTGGATCTGACAACACATCTTTGTCAGCAGGAAGCCCAATAGTAAACCCTGCAGAAAGTAATACAGCCGCCAAAAACACGTTCATCGTCACGCCAGCAATCAACACACTCCCCTTCTTCCAAAATGGTTTTGACCCAAAACTATCTGATTCCTGAGCAAGTTCACCATTTTCTCCTTTTATTTTGACAAATCCACCAAGTGGTAACCAATTGAGTGAGTAAACAGTCGCTGGAAATTCATCCGGACTTTCTCGATCTTCCCCACCGACGGTTTCTTTCAACGTATTCTTCCCTTTTCCATTTACAAACACAAATTTCCCAGTCTTTGGATCTTTGTACCACCCAAACGCTCGTGGGGGAAATCCAAAACCAAATTCATAGACTTTTATACCACTCTTTCGTGC
The DNA here is from genome assembly GCA_001871445.1 of Candidatus Magasanikbacteria bacterium CG1_02_41_34. Classification (GTDB taxonomy): domain Bacteria; phylum Patescibacteriota; class Patescibacteriia; order Magasanikbacterales; family UBA922; genus UBA12086. Next base: position 17,360 of record MNVD01000003.1, on the reverse strand, counting down.
CACAAAAAAATGACCCCATTCATGCACGAGGACGAGAAGGGCGAGGATACCAACAAAAAGGATAAGGGTAAACATAACTACTAAAATAAACCAGACAACGCACATTATTCAGAACGCGCGATAGCAATGGCAAGACCAAGAATAATAAAAATACTAATAATGATGCTTAGAAGAATCATATATTGACGAAATGCTCATAAAAGAGCTAAAATGATGGTATCATTATCACATAGCTCACAATTTAATTCAAGTGTAACTACACAAACATATGACAGGACTTTGGATCCTCATTGCCGTTGTCGTGGTCGTAGCCCTCTGGCTGGTCGCCGTCTACAATGGCCTCATCAAACTGCGTAACAGAACACAAGAAGCATGGAGTGATATCGACGTACAGCTCAAGCGTCGTCATGATCTCATCCCAAACCTCGTGAACAGTGTCAAAGGATACATGACTCACGAACGTGAACTCCTCGAAAATATTACCAAAGCTCGATCTCAAGCAATGGACGCACAAAAATCTGGTGACACTGCAGCTATGGCTTCCGCAGAAGGAGCACTCGGTGGCATGCTCGGCAAATTGCAAATAGCTGTCGAAGCATATCCAGATTTGAAAGCAAACCAAAATGTTGCTCAGCTGATGGACGAACTTTCTGATACAGAAAACAAAATCCAAGCATCACGCAGATTTTACAACGGACAAACAAGAGACTTCAATACAAAACTCGAAAGCTTCCCTACCAATATGGTTGGCAATATGCTCCACTTCAAGAAATTTGATTTCTTTGAAATTGAAGATGCAGCTGAACGAGAGAACGTAAAAGTAGAACTCTAATTCCAATAGTATACAGATGATACGGATTGAGTGTTCGACGCTCAATCCGTTCAATTCGTATGTTATTTTTTATATGTTATGTACAATCAAATTGAAGCAAACAAACGAAAAACAAGATTCCTCATGTTGATTTTCTTCTGTGTCGTCATCGGCATCGGATATATTTTCAACTTCCTCGGCTATGGCTATGGTGCCGTTGTCTTTGCATTTATCATCTCCATGTTCATGACATGGCTGTCTTACTTTTATGGTGATGCGATCGCACTAAAATCAGCAGGTGCAAAAGAAATTACAAAAGAAGACAACCCGTATGTATATCGCATGGTAGAAAATCTCACTATTACGGCTGGCATGCCAATGCCTCGTGTACATATCATCAACTCCCCAGCAATGAACGCCTTTGCAACAGGACGAGATCCAGAGCATGCATCGATTGCATTCACCACAGGTATTATTGAGGCACTCGAAAACGAAGAACTCGAAGGTGTTGTAGCCCATGAACTTTCTCATGTGCAAAATCTTGATATCCGTGTCATGACCGTGGTGATTGTCCTTGTCGGAACAATCAGTCTTCTCTCAAATATGTTTTTCCGCATGAGCCTCTTTGGTGGGAGCAGCAGAAATTCTGATAGTAAAGGAAGTGCTGGAGGAATTCTGGCTATTGTAGGCATTGTCCTTATGATCCTCTCCCCTATCATTGCCGAACTTATCAAACTCGCGGTCTCACGAAAACGTGAATATCTCGCAGATGCGTCAGGTTCACTCCTTACCAGATATCCAGAAGGACTTGCACGAGCACTCGAAAAAATTAGTGCATCAGACGTGCCACTCGCAACAGCAAATGCTGCGACCGCACATCTCTTTATTTCAAATCCGTTTAAGGGTAAGCGTGTCTCAAATCTTTTCTCCACCCATCCTCCTATTGAAGATCGCATCAAACAGTTAAGGAGCATGGCATAATCCTATGTCAGATATTCCAGAACAAGCAAAAAAAGTCTTCTCTGGTGTTATTTTTGATGTGTATCAATGGGAGCAAGAATTGTATGATGGATCGAAAGCAACGTTTGAACGGCTCACACGTCCGGCAACACTGCAAGTCATTGCCGAAGTGGATGGCAGGATTGCCATGTCAGACGAAGAACAACCGGCAAAAGGAAGATTTCTTTCTCTCCTCGGCGGACGCCAAGAACCAAACGAAGATCCACTCGAAGGAGCAAAGCGTGAATTGCTCGAAGAATCAGGACTTGTCAGTGATGAATGGGAACTCTGGCAGACGGCCGAACCATATAATAAAGTGGTCTGGACCATCTATATTTATATTGCTCGTCATTGTAAAAAAGTCGAACACCCAAAGCATGATGCAGGAGAAAAAATTACCGTGAAGACGTACAACTTTGATGAGTTTATTGAAGCCACACTGTCAAAAGAATTTTGTGGACACGAAGTAGTCGAGCAAATCCTCCGTATGAAACTTGATCCTCCCAAACTAGAGGCATTTAGAAAAAAAATTCTTGGATAAAACACATAAAATTCATAGATACCTCATCAACATCCTATCCACATCGTAACATTGACAAATACGAAGAGCAGTGCTATTATGCACTGCTTTGTCATCAACCAAACAAAGCAAGGAGCGAGGAGGAGGTACGCCGTGGGTAACACCATGGACAAAGAGAAGGTCGGTGAAGCGGCGAGGAAGCTGGTAGATGCCGTGTACACCGTGAACAAGGCGTGTGTGATGGGCAGGACCGCCTCGACTGGCGAACTGCTTAACCACGAGCCGATCCGTACCCTTCTGGCAGAATTCAGGGTCATCTCGAAGACCCTGAATGACCTGAGTGATGCGGAGGTCTACCGTGACGCTCAGCAGATCGCCGCCAAAAACCTGAAGGCGGCGGCATTCCGCCAGAAGAAAATCTAGACCATAATCCCCATACGAATCAACGTGTATCACACAACGATCGTATGGGGATTTACTTTTTTATACGATCTCCGTCATGGCATTGTATAAGTCCACCGCCCATGCAGTGATCTGCTTCCGATCTTGTAAATCAACATGTGACGGAACAAGGACCTTCCCTGGAAAATCGACACGCTGCACATGTAACACCTCCTGATCTAATTCCTCTTGTTCATCTTCCCATTCTTCTTTGCGATTCTCTGACATTTCTCCAAAGGTTGTACTAAGAAATCTTGTTGCTGCGTGCAAGCTTGCAATCAACGCGTTGTGAGCATTTCTCCGCAGATCATCCAAATCAGCGATTCTTTCTGCGATATCTCTTCCTGAAAGACCACGAAATTGTAACATCTTTATATGCCTCTCCATGGCATTGATTCTCTCTACATAGTCTTGGAGATCATCCAAAACACGTGAAATCAACGTTTCAGCCTGATTTTTTGAAATTTGAAGCAACGCCCGCTGTCTAGGATCTTCCTCATATTCTTGTTCCAACTTCAATGCCTGTAACAACTGCACTACTTCCTTTACCTGTGACAATACAGGACTTTCCTTCTTTGTTCTTTCTAACGCAGCATGTAACTTCTCAAGCACCGGTTTTACATTTCCCATTTCGCCAAAAGGCTGATATTGTTGAATTGAATCAAGTGTACTCATACAATTGAAGATGCAAAAAAAAAATTACTGTCTAATAATACGTTGAACTTCCCCCACCTTCTCTTTCATAACGATATCATCATTCGCCTCCACATTCAACCGCACCACATTTTCCGTATTACTCGAACGAACATTGAACCACCACTCACCGAGATCAAAACTCACACCATCAAACTTTTGCGTGACGTGATCACCATATTTTTCTTTGAGTCGTGTAAATACGGCAGCTTTATCTTGCACTTCAAAATTGATTTCTCCTGAATGTGCATACTTCATCAACGGTTTTATATATTCACGAACAGTCTTGCCACTTTCTGAAATAACACGTAAAAATTGCAACACAATAATCGCAGGCATTTCAAAAAAACCAAAATCTGCTTTGATAAAAAAATGTCCAGAAGATTCCCCTGAAAAAATCGCATTACGTTTTTTTGATTCTTCTTTGATAAGTGAATGCCCAACTTTTGTCAAAAAAGGCTTGCCACCCGCTTTGAGAATCATGTCTTCTGTAATTTTTCCTGGACGGACATCGTAGCCAACAGCGCCACCTGGGTGATCTTTCAAATACACTTGCGCCAAGATACCACGAACAATCGATGGCTCAACGGTCTGCCCTGTGTTGTCGATAAAGAACACACGATCCGAATCTCCATCGAGCGCGATGCCAAGGTCTGCTCCCGTCTCACGCACGCGTGTCTGAATATCTTTATTATTTGCATCAATAAGAGGATTGGCATCGTGATTTGGAAAATTTCCATCCAGTTCAAAATACATACGGTCAAGCTCACATGGCAGATGCTTAAACAGCTCATCCATGACGAGTGCACCCATACCATTGGCGTTGTCAACCACGACGTTGCATGGCTTAATCTTAGAAACATCCACTTGTGACAAAGCGTATGCCACTTCTTCCTCAACCACACCGTCTCGTGTTGTCACTGTTCCTGTTTTTTCAACATGTGAAAATTCCCCTTTTTCTACCATGTCTCGAATCTCCATAATGCCACTTTCTCCACTAATAGGCCCTGCACCAGGACGAACCATTTTAAATCCATTATACTGTCCAGGATTGTGTGAGGCTGTGATTTGGATACCACCGTCATAGCCATACTTTGCAACACCAAAATAAAATGTTGGTGTTGAAGCAAGACCAATATCGACGACGTTTATCCCCTGTTCTGTGAGTCCACGAATCACTTCAGCTTTTAAAGGATTAGAAGAAGTTCTCATGTCCTGACATACCACCAGCATCAAATCATCTTTGCCTTGATCTTTTTTCATGAATTCAGCAAACGCACGACCAATGTCATATGCGAGTACTTCAGTCACTTCACTGCCATAGATACCACGGATATCGTATGCTTTAAAAATGTGAGATGGAAACATAATTATATATCAATAATATTCATTGCGAAACGCTCTTCGCTAGTATATACTATGGGAAACACCGATTAAATGCAATATGATGTCTTTATGAATCCAGATATTCTTCTTGATAGACTTTCTTCTCACCTCAAAAATGCCGTGGCACGAGCTATTTCTTTGGCTGCAACACTCGGACATGGACATGTAGCACCTATCCACCTTCTCGTGGCTATCAGTGAAGAAAAAGGTAGCATGGGAGAAGGATTGCTACGATCTGATCAAATTGATCCAGCATATATCGAAACATATCTCAGCGCACTCAAAGATATGCGAGTGGACGAAGAAATACCTTCAGACACAGTAACACTCCCAAGTCTCGATACACAAGCACGTCGTGCACTAGAAAAAGCCATGCTCATGGCCTACGAATTTAATGCACAGTATGTTGGGACAGAACACCTTTTGTTTGCAATCATTGATCTCGATGATGAGCATGTGTTGCGCATACTCGAAGTATGGAAGATGGACCCAGACGATCTCCAAGATCATGTGCAGCACGTAATTGAAAACACAAGTCAATTTCCCATGGTCGAAGATATGACAGAAGTGATGGACCATCTCAGCGAACATATGGAAGACATTCCTCCTATGACCCCACCAAAACAAGGGCTTCCAAAAAAAACACGCCATAACATGCCAGAAAAAAATAGTCCGCTTGATTTATTTACCACAGACCTAACATCAAAAGAATCACAAGAGCGCATCGATCCTGTGATTGGTCGTGAAGAAGAAATAGAACGTGTCATTCACATTTTACTGAGACGCACAAAAAATAATCCTGTCTTGATTGGAGAGCCAGGTGTAGGAAAAACAGCGATCGTCGAAGGACTCGCAAAGCGTATCGTCGAAGGAGACGTACCGGACGTTCTCAAGAAAAAACGGATTCTCTCTCTCGATATGAGTTTGCTTGTAGCAGGAACGATTTATCGTGGAGAATTTGAAGGACGACTCAAATCACTGATAGACGAAGTACAAGCTGATTCTCGTATTATTTTATTTATTGACGAATTGCACAATATTATTGGTGCAGGATCAAACCAAGGCACTATGGACGCAGCAAATATTTTGAAACCTGCACTTGCCCGAGGACAACTCCGCTGTATTGGTGCGACGACACTTGATGAATACAAAAAATATATCAGCACCGATCCAGCACTCGAACGCCGCTTTCAATCCATTACCGTCGAGGAACCGTCAGTCGAAGATACACTGCACATTCTTGAAGGTATCAAAAAATATTACGAACGCTACCATCGAGTCACCTTGCCACAAAAAACACTCCAGGCAGCAGTAACACTCAGTAGTCGGTATATTCACGACAATTTTCTTCCAGACAAAGCCATTGACCTCATCGACGAAGCTGCAGCATCGGTCCATGCAAAAGAACCATCACATCCACTCGAACAAAAACGTGACAAACTCGAAATAACACTCATCGAATGTCGCAAAACAAAAGAACAAGCTATTTTGCAAGAAAAATTTGATACAGCGATGGACATAAAAAAAGAAGAAGAAAAATTGCAAAAAAAACTTGAAGCACTCGACAAAGAACTCGCTCAAAAAGATGATCGACCAAAAAAACGTGTGACAGAAGCACATATTGCACACGTCGTCGCACGCAAATTGCACACCAAACCTGAAATGCTTCTGACAGATAGTCATATCCGCCTCGATGCAATACAAAAAGATTTGAAAACATCAGTCTTTGGCCAAGATGAAAGTATTGATACAGTCATGGATACTCTGAGGCGTGCGGAGCTCGGGATAAAACGCATCGGTCGCCCGCATGCGTCATTTCTCTTTGCAGGACCGAGTGGTGTCGGCAAAACAAAACTTGCAAAAGAACTTGCTCAAAAACTATACCTCACAGACAAAGCACTCATCCGTCTCGACATGAGTGAATTTGCCGAACAACATGGTATCAGCAAACTCCTCGGCTCCCCTGCCGGATATGTGGGCCACAATGAACGAAACAGATTTCTCGATGATATTCGCAGACGTCCATATGCAGTTATTCTGTTTGACGAAATTGATAAAGCACATCCCGATGTCATTCGCCTCTTGCTCCAGATACTCGACGAAGGATCACTGACCGACAGTAGTGGAAAAAAAATTTCATTTGAGCACTCCACCATTATTCTCACATCAAACCTCGGGGCATCCATGTTTCACAAAGGAAGCTTTGGTTTTGAGACAAAATCAGAAACGAAAACACTCACCACAGAAACCAAAAAATCTATCGTGTCTCATATAAAACAAGAACTCGGCGCAGAACTCGTAGGACGCCTTGATGCCGTTTGCCTGTTCTCTCCCCTCACAACAAAAACACTGGCAGACATTATTTCATCACATGCAGAAAGGATGATGGCACAACTCGCAAAAAAACATGCACTCACGATCACCCTTGGAAAAGAAAGTGTCGAAGCTCTCATCAAAGAAGCATACACTGCCGATACTGGCGTTCGTATGGTAGAATATACCGTAGAGCGTGTACTGGGGTCGTTGATTGCAGATGTATTGAAAAAGAAAAAACGAAAAAAAACGTATATTGTTTCTATCAAAAAAGGCACATACGTATTATCATAGAGTATTGTGAGACAGGCAATAAACGAAAACTACAGCTCATTCAACAAATCCAAAAGAAAGGATTATCTTAATTCATCGAGAGGTAATAGAACATCACGCATGCCCTCATTGTCACCGACAGATGACAACCCTCTGGCGACATATGATCCAGAGGGAAATCAAGATCAAGAAGGCAATACTATACCTACCCAACAAGCAACACTTGGGCAAGGACAAACGGCGACGTCTCCTGAACAAGCACAAGCTCTTCAAAAAGAAATACATGGACTGGATAAACCGACAGACGGGAATACTGATACTTCCAAAGAAAACGGAAACGATACAGCAGAAAATCAAGAACAACAAAAAAAAGAAAAACCAATCAAACAACGAGGGTTGGCAACTCGACTGTTAAATACAGCTATCCGCAATAAAGGGCAAATACAAAAACTCCGCCAAGAAAATGCCAACCTCAGAAACAATGATCTCAAAAAAAAACAAGATGAACTCGATAAAGTGCGAGAACAAATGAAACCAATAGAATCAAAAATACATCAATTAAAATTACAACGAACGGCACTTATTATCTGGGCATCAGTCCTCACTATTATCGCACTACTGCTCGCAATTACTATCATTCTCATTCCGATTGTTACATTTCCATTGCTGGGTATTGCAGGAAACATGATATCACTCATCGTGCAAAGAACAGTAAAAATAAAACTTGAGGAAGAGAAGATAAAAGGACCAAAAGAGAAAGAAGAGAAATTGGTAAAAGATAAAGAAGATATTACAAATCAAATACGAAAAAACGTTCGACAAATTCAAATGCTCACTAATCAACGCCTCCTATCTAGTGGGAAAAAAACGGTACCTGCTACATAATATATGATCATTATGGACAAAAAACGTATCCTCTATATAGCACTTTTTATCCTTATCGCCATTGGATTTGCATTTGCGTTGTATTACGTTTTTTTTGCTCCCAAAAAAGATACAGCACAACAAATAGGTACAGGGCAAACAACAACAGGACAATTTCCAAACGCAGGTGATGGACAACCCGTACAAACAACTGGCGGTGGCACAGGGACACTTCCGGGGAGTGGTACAGTAAGCAGTCCAACTGGAAGCAACGGACAAACAGGAGCAACAGCTGCCACACCTATTGTGTCACGAGTAGTAGATACGCCAGTACATAGTACAAGTCCAGACGGCGCAGGTGGTTCAAAATATTACAATGTCATTGATGGAAAATTTTATCGTATCAATGAACATGGAGACATCGAAGCGCTCAGCGATAATACATTTTACAATGTCTCTAACGTCACGTGGTCTCCAGCACGAGAAGAAGCTATTGTAGAATATCCTGACGGCGCAAATATTTATTATAATTTTGATACAGAAACACAAGTCACCCTTCCCTCTCATTGGCAGGATTTTAGTTTCGACAAAACAGGCAACGATATCGCAGCAAAAAGTATTGGCTTTTCAGAAGAAAATCGATGGCTTATTGTTTCAGACCCGCAAGGAAACAATGTCACTCCTATAGAATCGCTCGGTCAAAATGCAGACAAAGTCATTGTCGACTGGTCACCAAGAGGTGATGTAATTGCTCTCTCTCGTACAGGAGAAGCTATCTCAGCAGATAGACAAGAAATTCTTCTACTCGGACAACATGGTGAAAATTTCAAATCTTTGGTTGTTGAAGGAAGAGGCCTCGAAACACAATGGTCCCCCACAGGAGACACATTGCTCCACAGTGTTTACAGTGCACGAAATGGGTATATTCCAGAACTCTGGATTGTCGGTGCCTCAGGAGACACCATAGGCGCGGGAAGAAAACTTCTCGGCGTGAACACATGGGCAGACAAATGTACATTTGCCGATAGTAGATATGTCTATTGCGGTGTCCCAAAAACTATTGAAACAGGAACAGGATTTGTTCCAGAATTGGCAGACAAAACACCAGACAATATTGTTCGCATAGACACACAGACAGGACTCAAACAACCGATAGAAACAGATGGTGTCCATACGGTGAATGATATCTTTGTAAGCGAAAACGGCAATACACTTTATTTTACCGACAAAACACAGTCAGGACTCTTTAGTGTTCCACTCTAACCCTATGATACAATCTCGACACATTTTTCTTGGCGTTCTCCCTGCACTCCTTTTGGTGGTAGGTATTTTTTCTTTTAGATTTTTGCAATACAATGCTCTTTTTGGAAACAACACAAATACAACACAAACAGCCACTCTCGATCTCATACCTATTCTTCCAGATGATCCTATTATAGGATCCCCTAGTGCGCCACATACGATCGTGGTTTTTGAAGATTTGGCATGTACGGGCTGTCGTGCCCAAGATGCAATATTGAATGATCTCGACACAAAACATCCAGGCAAAATAAAAATTATATGGAAAGGACTTCCCGTGATCCCTTTTCCATACACCAGTGGACCAGCACATGAATATGCTTTTTGCGCAAACAAACAAGGAAAATTTGAAACATTCAAAGACTTTGCATTTGCAAACTATGACAATCTCTCTCAAACAACGATTACTACAATTGTAAAAGAAATACATCTTGATGAAGACAAACTCAATGCCTGTCTCAACTCTGGCGAAGCTACAACATATATCGACAAGATTCGAACCTTGGCAGAATTGCTTCATATCCAGAGCGTGCCAACGGTCTTCCTTGAAAACGAACAAATAATTACTCCGACATCTGTCGATGAATGGGAGGTAGTGCTTGGATTATGATGAAAATACAAAAATTATTTTTATATTTTTTTAGTATAATAGTTCTTCCACTTACTAGTATTTTTTTTGTATTAATACCCCACGAAAGTTTTGCTGCGGGAACATTGGGCATAGGCGAACAATGTACTGATAATTCAGTATGCCTTACAGATGTATGCGAAGAGAGCGATATCGATCAAAAAAAATATTGTGTGTGTAATGCTGGTGCTACAAAAGACACGGAAGGCGCTCAACAATGCGTACAAAAATATGCAACACAAGGACAAGTTGCTACAAAGTGGGAATGTAATAATGGCATTAATGCATCTGGCAACTTGAATTATTGTCAATATGACGGGCAAGTATTATCTAAGTTTCCAGGCCCAACAAAATCAAGCAGTGGATTAGATATTCTTACCGACACTTCTGCCGCGATACAATTAAATTCTGCGGAACTAAATAAGCTCCTCAAAAAACCAAGCCTCAGGATCAACATTCCAGGAGTATCATTTACCGACCCGAGTGCACTTCCGATACGAACAGAAGGAAATAACACGTATATTTATTTTCCTTATATCGGTGAGTATATAGCACCCGTATACAAATACGGAGTGATTGCGATTGCAGTCATTGCGATGATCATGATCATCAACGCAGGATTTACATGGATTCTTTCTGGCGGAAACTCAGAGGGCATCAGCAAGGCTCAAAAAGGAATTGTGCAGGCAATCATCGGCCTGCTCATTGCGATAACATCATATGCGCTCCTCTATCTCATCAATCCAGAATTGGTAAATTTCCGCAGCTTGCGAGTGCTGGTGGTATCACAGGAACAAATAGAGGAAATACATGAAGTAGATCATGCCATTGCCAATCTTCCAATTGATTCACATACTACCGAAGTGCCAACAGATATCAATCAAATCACTGCTCAAGAATTCAAAAAGGATACAATCAACGACATTTCTGTTAATGGATGGACACTGTGGGAAGGCATCAATGAAGAACAAAAAAAAGAGATCCTTCCATTTTTATTTAAAAATATAGCCCAATGTCCTGTTTCAGAAGATATCATTAAAATACCTATACAAGAATGGAATTTGGGTTCATTTAAATTGAGCAAAAATGTTATTCCAGGATTACAAGCTGCCGTCGATACAGCAAAAAAATATGGCTTTGAGATACGACTCTCCAGTGGATATCGTCCTATTGATCAAGAAACACAATTATGGAATACAGGACTTATTGCAAGATACACCCAAGGTGTGAAAGATTGGTTTGATCAAAACAGAGCATTTATTGCGTTCCCTGCATGCCAAGCACCTCATACTTCAGGAGGATCAATTGACATGTATCTTATGAAAAATGGGAAAAAAGTCACACCAAAAGAACCACTCATGAAAACCATAGACCAATATACCAATCAATACTTTTCGTCTGCTGAACCTTATGTCCTTGTCATGGAACAAATGATGCATGAAGCTGGATGGGTACGATATTGTCAGGAATCATGGCATTTTGAATATGGTGCTACAATGCGATACAGCAAATGGACTAACAAAGAAGCAAGGTGCGTTGATGCATGGAACAACTGGGAAGTCTCTGTCCCCGATAATGTGAAAGCAAAAGCGAACGCACTCACAAAAGTACCGATATTTCAATAATGAAAAAGAAACGTCGGTATTTGACCGACGTTTCTTTTTCTGCGTACAATACGTCTATTATGGCAAGCAATACACAGATAGTCTTCACATGCACCAACTGTGACGCCCAATTTCAAAAATGGAATGGGCGTCCCGTCACACTTTAGAACAACATTTCTTTTATGGCTGAAAAAAATACAACAATTTTTTTGTGCACAAATTGTGATGCACAATTTCAAAAGTGGGCGGGCAGGTGTCTCGAATGTGGCAAATGGGGCACGATTGAAAAATCAATAAAACAAGAAGATAAAAAAAAAACGCATCAACAAGACCTTCCTGTTGCAAAGACCACATCACTTGCGGATATAAAAGGGAAAAACATCGTCAGGGCACAAACACAGATAAGTGAACTCGATCGCGTCCTCGGCGGGGGCATCGTCCCAGGCAGTCTCACCCTGCTCGGTGGTGAGCCAGGCATAGGAAAATCCACACTCGCACTTCAGCTCGCCACCAGTGTAAAAAATACACTGTACTTTTCTGGAGAAGAATCTATCGAACAAATAAAAATGAGAGCAGACCGACTATCCGTACATCAGGAGTATCCGTTATCCGTAAGTTTATCAAATGAAACGAACATTGATATTATTTCGAGTACCATAAAAAAAACAAAACCGAACCTCGTCATCGTCGACTCTATGCAAACGATGTGGAATGCGGACGCGACAGGAGAAGCTGGCAGTGTGTCACAAATCCGCGCATGCACCGTCACGCTCCTCGATGCAGCAAAATCAAGCGGTGTTCCAGTCGTCCTGATTGGACACGTGACAAAAGATGGTACTGTCGCAGGTCCAAAAACACTCGAACATCTTGTCGATACGGTTCTCTATCTCGAAGGAGATCGCTATCACGTGTATAGAATTCTTCGTACTGTCAAAAATAGATTTGGCTCTACGGATGAAGTTGGCATTTTTGAAATGAAAAGCGATGGACTCTTTGGTGTTGCAAATCCATCAGCTGCATTTCTGGCTGAACGTGGCGACGATATGCCAGGCAGTATTATCACGTGCCTCATGGAAGGCACACGACCACTGCTCGTAGAAATTCAGGCGCTCGTCAATAAAACAAGTTTTGGCTATCCAGTTCGGAAAGCAAGTGGATTTGATATCAATCGTCTTCATGTTCTTGTTGCAGTACTACAAAAACGTGCAGGCCTCGATCTCGGACAATACGATATTCATCTCAATGTCGTCGGCGGTGTAAAAGCAAGCGAGCCTGCCGTAGATCTCGCCGTCTGTCTCGCGATTGCCAGTAGTTTCAAAGAAAAAGCTGGTGGCAAAGATCTCGTGGTGTTTGGAGAAGTCGGTCTTGGTGGCGAAGTCCGTTCTGTGAGTTTTCTTGAAAAAAGAATAAAAGAATCTGTGGCACTGGGGATGACACGTGTCATCACTGCAGCGAGCAAAGCAGTACCACATGTACAAGGTATGAGTGTGCTCCAAGTAAAAAATATTGAGGAATTGATTGCAAAGACATAAATAAAACACATTAAAAAAAACACCCCGCATACACGGAGTGTTTTTAATTGTATATACAACCACTCGATTCAGGAATTCACCTGACTTTGATTTCAATGCTTGTCCTCCGTAGCTTTAGCGAAGGAGGGTTGAAACCACAATGAGGTGCGAGTGGTTATATATGTGCATCTCAGAAGGAGAAGGCCGCGGACGAGTACGCGGCCTTCTCCTCGCCAGGCGGTGGTCGACGCAGAAGTGCTACTTAAGAAGCTGATCGATCAGCCGGAGGGACTCTGAATCGAGACCGTGCTGGATGCCGCTGAGCGCGACCCAGCTACCACCCTCGGCGTTCCCCGTCTCGAGCGAAGTGCGGACCTTGAACTGTCCGCCCTTGACCGCGACGACATGGGCGCGCACTTGGTCAGTATGATTGCCCGTGTGGTCCCGGTGGTACACAGGGAGGGGCTGATCGAACAGGATCTCCTTGTGCTTGGGGCGATCCTTCATGGCACGAACTCGCGTCGAAGTGTAGAAAGTGCTCACTTGGGTTCCTTCCTGATGCAGTTGTGTCTCCCCTTCCTTCAACCACCTGGCTGAGATGAAAGAGACAACCAACGATGTGCCCAAAATACAACAAAAAATGCTTTTTGTAAAGCATTTCATGTGTACAAAGTAAATTTTCCTTAAAAACTCCGATCTATTCCAGATGTACCTCTCTCTCCCACTCCTCCACTTTCTCCTTCAACGATCTATATTTCTTGAAATCAATGCCTCGCGCAACATCACGCGCAAGCTTGATTAGCTCTCCATCTTGCATGGTAGCAAACTTCAGCTCATTCATCCCGCTCTGCATCTTGCCATAGACTTCCCCTGGCCCACGCATCTCGAGATCATATTCAGCGACTGTAAACCCATCTGTTGTTTTGGAAAAAAATGACAACCGTTCTGCGACGCGACGGCTATCACTGTCGGTAAAAAGAAAACAATACGACTGATACTCACTTCGCCCAACACGCCCACGAAACTGATGCAATTGCGCAAGCCCAAAATTTTCTGCGCCTTCTATCATCATCACACTCGCGTTTGGAATATTTACACCAACTTCAACAACAGACGTAGAAACCAAAATGTCGATCTCATCATCTGAAAACTGTTTCATCACATCGTCTTTCTCCACTGCTTTCAACTTGCCATGAATATAAGAAACTCGGAGATCTGGAAATATTTTTTTTGAAAGTTTTTCATATTCTACCAACACTGATTTTTTTTCAGAACCAGTTGTACCCTGTTCTTCTTTTTCTTCGATCAACGGACAAATAACAAACACCTGTCTACCACCTTTCACCTGTTCCCGAATAAATCCATATGCCTGTTCCCGTTTTTTTGGTTCGATAAGTGTAGTATCCACAGGTTTTCTCCCTACTGGCATTTCATTAATAATGGACAAATCCAAATCACCATACAATGTAAGAGCAAATGAGCGTGGAATTGGCGTCGCTGTCATAGAAAGAAAATGCGGCATTGTATTATTATCACCAGATTTTCCTCGAATCATTTTACGCTGTTCCACACCAAATCGATGCTGTTCATCCACAATCACAAGCCCAAGATTGTTGAATAACACATCGGCAGTTAGGAGTGCATGTGTCCCAATCACAATCTGTGCATCACCATTTTTTACAAATGATACTGCAGCCTCCCTCCGTTTTTTCTTCGAAGTCTCCTCAATCTCTAATCTCCAATCTCTCACTTCTGAACCTGTTATCAAAAGCATTTTTGTTTCGGGAAGAAGCTGTTGAAATGATACAAAATGCTGTTTTGCCAATATTTCCGTCGGCGCCATGATCGCTACCTGAAATCCAGCATGTATAGCATCGAGTGTTGCCATTGCAGCCACGACTGTTTTTCCAGAACCAACATCTCCTTCAAGAAGTCTATTCATGGGTTCTGTTTTTTCTATATCTTTCAAAATTTCCCACGCAGCAATCTTTTGTGCTTTGGTGAGAGTAAATGACAGCCCATCAACAAACGTTTTGATCACATCTTCTGCAAAGGGAATCTCAACCGCCGTTTCTCGTTTCACTTCCTGTCGTATCATTTCAGCTCTGAGTTGCAATAAAAACAATTCATCAAACTTCAACCGTCTCTCGGCATGTTTTAAACTATCCATATCTTCTGGAAAATGGATATGAGAAAGTGCCTCATGGAGTGGCATAACGTCTGCTCTGTCTTGAATATCTTCAGGAAGCCACTCTTTCAATTCTGTTGCAACCGGCATGATTTGTTTTATCAACATTCGCAATTGCTTTTGAGTGATTCCTATGGTCAATGAATATATCGGAACAATACGCGCTGTATTCAGCATTTCAATGTCGCCCCCCTCTTGCTTTTTTACTTTTTCATATGTAGGACCAACCATCTGCAATCCGAACATGTCATCTTTTACTTTCCCAGAAAGAAATACGTGGTCACCCACATGCAGACTTTTTGCAATAAATGGCTGTCCAAACCACACCACTCGCATCTGTGCATGTCCGTCTGAGATAACAGCTTCTGTAATCATCGTCCGTTTTCGAGAACTTCTCTTATTTGCAATCAATTCGATGATTCCTTGCACAGTCGTTTCTTGTCCATCTCGAAGTTGTGCAATTCCAGCTACTTCACTAAAGTCTTCGTATCGAAATGGGAAGTAAAATAATAGATCACGAGCTGTTTTTATCCCAAGCCGAAGCAAACGCTTTTCAAGCGCCTGTCCTACTTTATTGAGATGAATAATAGGGGTATCGAGATGCATACCAGGTATTGTAACAAAACAGCCAGGTATTGACGAATGAACTGTTTTCCCTTATACTCGTTTCGCAGAAACAGCTCTCGTCGTTCAACGGATAGGACATTGGTTTGCGGAACCAAAAATCTAAGTTCGATTCTTAGCGGGAGCACACTAATTCTCTCTATGTTCAAAAAAATTGCCATCATTGGTGCCGGCAACATGGGAACAATTCTCGCACAGCATGCATGTGCATATTTTGTTGATAGTATAGTCACAATCTGTGACACCTCAGCAGAAAAATATCAACACCTGATCTTGACCTATTCAAATGCACAAGGGACCACATCTATCCCTGAAGCTGTGAAAGAAGCAGATGTTATTATCCTGGCAGTAAAACCTCAGCACTTTGATGACTGTGCCAAAGATATACGAAATATCTCTCTACAGTCAGTTACAATTGTTTCCATCATGGCAGGTGTCTCAACCTCATATATAAAAGAAAAAATAGATCGAGACGCTATTATACGAACAATGCCAAACACCCCCATGCAATATGGACATGGAGTCACAGGATGGCACGCAACAGCATCTGTCAATACACAAACAAAAAAAAACATTGTCAATTTTCTTAACACAGGCGGTGTCACGATATTCTGTTCAACTGAAGATGATATAAATAAAATAACTGCAGTGAGTGGCAGTGGCCCAGCGTATTTTTTTTACGCTGTGGAATGCCTTACTGAAGCAGCGATGCATCTTGGATTCTCCAGAGAAGAAGCAACGTACATCGCGAATGAGACATGTTTAGGAGCTGCGGCAGTATTGAAAGAACATGGTGATGCAACGTCATTGCGAGAAAGAGTGACATCAAAAGGAGGAACAACAGAAGCAGCGCTTACATATATGAAAGAAAAAGAGATGTCTCACATCTGGACGGAAGCCGTAAAAAAAGCATATACGCGAGCACAGGAATTATCTGAATGAATTACCCCGCAGCAAGCTGACGGGGTCTCATCACTTACATAAGTAGTTTAAGCTGCTTTTCACGATGTATCTCTTGATACGTTTTTCCTTGGTTTTTTACGTAATTCTTTATTACGGTCTCGTTTGCATAGGCGCCCACCGTATTCAAATAGTAACTACTACTCCAAAATGTTCCTCCCCACAACATCGTCTTTACGCCTGGGTGTTTTCTAAATATCTCTCGTGCTGTGATACTTTTTGTTATTTGTGCTATCTTGCTTGGTG
>MNVD01000035.1 GCA_001871445.1 Candidatus Magasanikbacteria bacterium CG1_02_41_34 | reverse complement strand
CTTTTTTTGATGTGCTCGGACATATGTTCGATTGTACCATATATCCTCAGACAGCCGAGCAAGCTCCCCTGTCTTCTTTAAGAATAAAAAAATCCGTCTTAAAACGAACTTTTCTATTTTTTCAATGCCCCTTGGATCGGGACTGAGATCGTAAACCTTGGAGCAGGAATACGATCTCAGTCTATGTTGTTACAGCAGTGTTGTATATCGAAGTTCAGTTCCTTGCAATCAGCAGCTACCGCAGTAAGCTGAGTAACCATCAACGAACACAGAATGACCTATCTTCGTTCTAGAACGGTTACTACAAGCTTCCACACATGTGGAGGACCATTGCCAAGACCATCCATGGGCCAACGATTGGAATACGCCAGATGAGCCACCACAGCAGGAGGCCAAGCAATAATTCACCACCACCACCCGCTATAAGAATGGTTATAGGTTGCACCGAAGCATCATTACCACACGCAAGGAATGCGATTGCTGGGAATACAAAGAACAGAAGAAACTGAAACCACCTCGTTCGGATATCCTTCGAAAAAAGCATACTGCCTCCTTCGTGTTTGTACTTTCCTTACCCACCCCCGAGAAAAGTACCACACACGGCGTGTTATGGAAACATGTGGGGGAATAGTATGAATTCTGTATACAAAGTTCACACTACTCACCCATACGGATATTCATCTTTATACAACCATATTCCAACATATTTGTCAAGATGCTACCCCTTGCCGTGACAACGCATCTCCTATATGCTATGATCATACGCCTATGACTATCGAACTCATTATCCTCGTCCTCCTCCTTGCCCTCTCGGCATTTTTTTCTGCATCTGAAGTTGCATTCATATCGCTCACAGATGCAAAAATTGAAACCATGGTAAAAAAGAGGCTCCCACGAGCCAAGCAAATCAAAGCCCTCAAACAAAATCCAAGACGCCTACTCATCACCGTTTTGATCGGAAATAATATCGTAAATATCGGTGCGGCATCACTTGCAACAGTCGTGACAGCAACTTTTTTTGCATCAGGAGCAATCGGTATTGCGACAGGCGTCATGACACTCCTTGTTCTCATCTTCGGAGAAATTGTTCCAAAAGCATATGCAAGCAATCACAATAAACAATTTGCCATTTTTTCGGCACCAATTCTTCGATTGGTGCAACTCTTTCTCTTTCCGTTTGTCATTATTTTTGAAGGCATTACCACGCTCGTTGCAGGAAAACATATGCCAGAAAAAATTAGTGAGGAAGAACTCAAGGCGATGGCAAAAGCGGGAGCAACACAAGGCACAATAGAAAAAGATGAACGCGCTATGATAGAGCGACTGTTCAATTTTAATGACATCACGGCCGAAGATGTCATGACACCACGCGTCCAGACAATTTTTCTCGAAGATACCTTTTCTATAGAACAAGCGGCTGAATTTATTCAGACGCATCCACACACACGATTCCCAGTTATCAAAGAACATTCTGACAATGTTGTTGGATTTGTGCATGCACGAGATGTTTTGCTCTCATATATAGATGAAAAAGAAGAAGGAATAATTACTGATATTATCCTACCTATTCTTCGTGTTCCAAAGCAACTTCCCATCGATGATCTTCTCAAAGAATTTCAAAAAACGCAGGTACATCTCGCTGTGGTCATGGATGAATACGGCGGTACCTCTGGCATTGTCACACTCGAAGATGTTATTGAAGAACTAGTCGGAGAGATTGTCGATGAACATGATGTCGAAGACAACATCATGAAACGCATCGATAAAAAAACGATTCTCGTTGCAGGCGATGAAGATGTTCGTGATATCAATGAATTTCTCAACTGCAACATTCCAGGAGATCCATTTGATACCATTGCAGAAGTCGTTCTCGATACACTCGGAAAAATTCCAAGAAGAAATATGAGTGTCACACTCGGTGATGCGATATGTACGATTGTAGGAGTAAAAAATAAAACGATTGTAAAAGTAAAAGTACAAAAACAGTAACAATATGTTAGATGCCATTCGAAAATTTTTTCGCGGTAACAACACAGATAGCGGCATAACAGAAGTCCCAGACACTACTCTGTACAGGGTATCACCAGAAAAACAAGAGGTAAAAAGAGAATATGGTTACATCGCAACATCAGAAAAAACACAAGAAGAAAACATGAGTGGTGACATATCATTCTTTCATAAAGATATCACCTACATTCTCAAAAGACAGCCCGAAAAAAAACGTGGAGATGACAGTATTTTGATTGATGAACAAACTGGACTCATAGGGATTGCAGACGGCATTAGTGGAGAACATGGCGAATTTACTGAGGGCCCTGCCGCCGATGCAAGTATGAAAACACTTGCAATGTTGGCTGAACAATTTAAGCAAATTCGTACACAAGCAAACAAAATTCCACAGAAAACACAACGTCAACTTCTCATGCAAGAACAATTACGTGTTGAGGGCAATTATGGTGTAGCACCAACAGGAACATTTCAAGAACAGTTGACAAACTTGGAAACCCAAGTTTCAGAACGTACAATACAGGAAACAATTGCAGCACTGTTTACACTCACCCGAACAATTGATGCTATTGATAAACATATAAAAACAAAAGGGCTCTCGACACTCAGCGTAGGGAAAACAATTCCACTTCAGGATGGTCGCCATGTTGCGCTGTATGCACTCGTCGGGGACAGTTACGTACTAATTGAAGACAAAGATGGACATATAACAAATATGGTACCTCCGCAAACGTGGGCACATTATTTGGGACAACATCCAAATGAAGGTCCTCAAGATCCTGAACAAAGGCTCAAACTCTCAACACAATTGGGAAATAGCATCAACATGCCAAGAACACTTGCTATAGCAAGCAAGCAATCACTCGCTCGCATGGGAATGGACGTGAGTATAGGTGTGACAATTCTCGAACAAGGTCAATCTCTCATCTTTACTTCTGATGGGATTGATACTATCGGGGGAACAAGGGAAGCTGGTATTAAAAGCGCATTAAACAATAATTTTGCAGGGCAAGCAGATGACATATCAGTTGTCTGTTGCACACCAAAATCAACTGAGGCAATGCAAAAAGCAGCATAACTATATGTCAGAAAACATAAGACTCAACAAATACATTGCAACCCTAGGCATCTGCTCCAGAAGAAAAGCAGATGAACTTATTGCTGCACGAGAAGTCAAAGTCAACGGTAACATAATTACTGATATGGGTACTCAGGTAGATCCTGACAAGGATACTGTCACCGTAGAAAATATTTCTCATGAACCAACCACTCAAAACACTGAATTTGTATACATAGCACTCAATAAACCCGTTGACATTATCTCGAGCTCATCGAGTGAACAAGGGACGTCAGTTATTGACCTCATCACAAAGGAACAATACTACAAACCAAAATTTGAAGATGATGTACTGAAACTTGATGGTGTACGACTCTACCCTGTTGGCCGCCTTGATAAAGATTCAGAAGGATTGATCCTTCTCACAAATGACGGTGAGCTCACAAATGAACTGACACATCCACGCTACGAGCACGAAAAAGAGTACGAAGTCACAATAGACAAAAAGCTCATGCCTGATGCAAAAAAACTTCTTACAAAAGGGATGCTTCTCAAAGGCGAACACTACGGGGGCTTGCAAATTGTCAAAGAATGGAACCAAGGCAAACGAGTCGTACTGACGGTTATTCTCAAAGAAGGAAAAAATAGACACATCAGAAAAATGCTCGGGCAGTTGGGATATAATGTCAGTGTTCTTCGAAGAATTCGCATAGGAAAACTCAAACTCGGCACTCTCACGATCGGTCGCTGGAAATTTGTAAAACGAAGTGACATTATATAAGTATGCCTTCCAAAAAAAGGACAATTTGATATACTTAAGGTGCTCGTTTTTTTTAGTATAATTCAGTGATATGAAATCAACCAACACATTATCATTCACAAAGATGCGATCGATTTTCTTCTTTACGATCATCGTACTTCTTTCAATCACGATGCTCTACCTCTTCCGTCCGTTCCTCTACCCTATTTTTTGGGCTGCGGTGATTGCTATTATGTTTTACCCATTTTATGCATGGCTTTCCAAGCACCTTACAAAAGGCATCGGCATAACAATTACACTGGCAACAGTAGTCATAACACTCCTAATACCTCTCACTATTCTCGCTGGACTTCTTGTTAGTGAATCCATAAATCTTTACCAAAGTATTTCCACACAAAATATCAAAGAAGCTCTTGAAGCAGCAGAAGTATGGGTAGCAGGAACACCACTTGCACCTTACATAGCACAAGCAAAACTTGACTGGCCAATCTATGCAGCAAAATTTGCCAATACGACATCCTCCTATGTATTTACGGCTGTAAAGAGTGTCACACAAAATTCATTGCAATTCCTTTTCATGTTGTTCGTCATGTTCTACACGCTGTACTACTTTCTCAAAGATGGTGCACAAATGCTTAGCCGTCTCATGCACTTATCGCCACTCGGGGATCAATATGAAAAAATGCTTTATACACAATTTACATCAACAACACGAGCAACACTCAAAAGTACATTGATTGTGGGAGGGATCCAAGGATCTCTCGGTGGCATTCTCTTCCTGATTGCAGGAATGGACGGAGCTCTTATCTGGGGAACTATCATGGTCGTACTTGCTATTATTCCAGCAGTTGGACCCCCATTGGTTCTTATCCCTGCGGGTATTTTTGCCCTCGCGACAGGCAATGTAACGGGTAGCATTATACTCCTCGTCGGTGCAATCATTGTGAGTGTTATCGACAATCTGATCAGACCACCGTTGGTCGGAAAAGATATTCAAATGCATCCTCTTGTAGTGCTCTTTTCAACACTTGGAGGTATCTTCCTCTTTGGTATATCTGGATTTGTTATTGGTCCGATCATCGCTGCACTCTATACATCCATCATGACCATGTACGAACATTACTATAGAAATGAATTAGCGAATAATTAAACGGCCACTATGAAAAAAATATTTGAAGAATTCAAATCGTTTGCAATGAAAGGCAACGTTATTGATATGGCAGTTGGTATTGTTATTGGTGCAGCCTTTGGAAAAATTGTCACCTCATTTGTCAATGACATTCTCATGCCACCCATTGGAAAGATACTTGGCGGTGTAGATTTTTCAAATTTGTTTATTTCCCTTTCTGGAAAAAAATTTGACACGCTCCAAGCAGCACAAGAAGCAGGGGCAGCGACATGGAATTATGGACTGTTTATCAACACGGTTCTTGATTTTATCATCATTGCATTTGCCATATTCATCCTCATAAAACAAATGAACAAAATGAAAAAGAAAGAAGATGAAAAACTAACATCACCACCAAAGCTTTCAAAACAAGAAGAACTCCTGACAGAAATACGAGATGCATTGAAGCAATGATACCAATAAAACTATACAAAAAGACCTTCTATTACAAGAAGGTCTTTTTTTGTGTCGCGGGAGGGACTCGAACCCTCGATCCCGTATGGGCGGGAGATTTTAAGTCTCCTGTGTATACCAACTCCACCACCGCGACATGCTATATTTGTGCGACTGTATCATATTATGCACAGCTTTTCAATGATTGTCCACTGTCTATGCACGATCTATCCCCGAATCGACCCTTGACAGTCCTTGCAAACAAAAATTATATGCTATAGTACGAGTGTATCCACACCTCCCCGCTCCCTACATATACCGCGCACCCCAGCATATAGCCCTGCCATAGGCAGCAAAAAAGCAAAAAAGGGGAAGACGATTGTCTATTGTCTTGCGTTGGTACATACGGGGAGCTGTGTGTGGGCAAACAAAGCCTTTTTTGAAACTACCAGATAGCTGACACTCCTCTCTTGCCTCATATATTTCTTCCACGAGGCATGTTTCCAAAATTCGGCCCTTCCAAAAAAGGCAAGTCACTATCTTTCTCTGGGGAGACAAGCACCAATAACACCCTCTGAACAAGGGTGTTATTTTTTTTATACATTGCCAGAAACAAAAATTTATCGTAGAATCAATCGTATATGTCAGCATCACACAAACTTCAACACATTGCTTTCATCATGGATGGCAACCGTCGATGGGCCAAACAGCGTCTCATGCCGACAGCAATGGGCCATGCTGAGGGTGCAAAAACACTCAAAAAAATAGCAAAAGCTGTCAAAGCACGAGAGATACCGTATATGACGGTATACGCATTGTCTACAGAAAATTTGAATCGTTCAAAAGAAGAACTGGACTATTTATTTTCTTTGTTTGGAAAACTCGTCGACCAGTTTGGTGATCTAGTAAAAGAAAATGTCCGCCTCAAAATTCTCGGCAATATGGACTTACTTCCTCAGGAACTTGCAGAAAAGCTCAAGCAAGTCGAGAAGGATACAAAAGATCACAAATCAATGACACTTTCTCTTGCCATTGCATACGGTGGCCGTGATGAAATCGTCCGTGCTATCAAAAAAATAAAAGATCCTAGTACAGCAACAGAGGAATCACTTGAAGCACTCCTTGATATGCACGATATCCCAGATGTTGATGTCATTATCAGAACAGGAGGACATCACAGACTTTCAAATTTTCTCATGTGGAAGAGTGCATATGCAGAACTTATCTTTACCGATACCTACTGGCCAGCATTTGAAGAAAAAGAATTGGATGACATTCTAGCGTGGTATGAGGTGCAAGAAAGAAAGTTTGGAAAATAGATCAGTAGGTGTTAGGTATTAGAGACATTAGGTTTTAGAACAAAAAAAGAACATCGATAATGCGATGTTCTTTTATATATTGCAGCTCGTCAAAAAATTTCCTAACACCTATACGCTAATACCTAAAACCTATTTTTTCCACATTACCTCATCATGTCCTTCTTTCACATTGATATACCTCCCAAGTGTAAACAATGCATCACTGAGTCTATTGAGAAAATGCTGAACAACATCGTTGAGTACAGAGGTTGCCTGCAGTTCTACAACACGTCGTTCTGCACGTCTACACACTGCACGTGTGTGATAGCATACAGCTGCTGCGCGATGACCACCAGGTAGGATGAATTGTGTCAGCTCTGGAAGTGCAGTAGTCATATCATCAATCCAATGTTCCAAATTTTGCACATGAGATTCCCCAACTATTGGCACATTCATGAGGTCCGTTTGTACTGCAGCGATCATGCCACCGACATTAAAAAGATGATGTTGAATTTGAATAAGTTTTTCTTTTTCAGTTTTCCATTTTGGTTCTTCAAGAAATGAAATGAGAACACCAAGATACGAATTCAATTCATCAACTTCGCCGATAGCGTCTATTTCAATACAACTTTTCTGAACCCGTCTGCCCCCAAGGAGGGATGTCTCACCAGTGTCACCGGTTTTGGTGTAGATTTGCATAGTGATAAAAATTACAAGAGATGTTCTAATTTTGTAACAAGGGAAGTGTATTTCTGTTCATTCCATTTATAAAATGAAATATTGAATATCTTTTTGTCACAATCATCGACTGTATAGGTAAACACACGATCAAGTATTTTCAAAGAAAAATCTTTATGATTGGTTGTAGCGAGAAGAACTTCATTGGGATATTTTCTCAAATATACCAAATTACTAAAATCTACCATTTTTGCATCCTTCCACTTTTGTGATGCATAGACCCAAGAAAACTCCTGGGTCCATTCATATATTTCTTGAGGAAGAGGCAATTCTTGTGCTTCTATACCACCCAAAATTGCTTCCTTTACTTTTCGTGCTTTGATAGAGAGCTCACCACTCAACAGTTCATAACTGATAAACGGAGAAATAATGGGGACACAATCACTCTGAAGCAACATAGTATAAAAATCAAAAAAACCACCCTCTTCTGAAAGGTGGGCAACCAAATCAATCAGAATGCACGTATCTATCAGGATGTGCTTTCTGCCAATGACTCCAAGGCAGGACGATACTTGGTCTCCCATACTTTTTTTTCTTCTTTTTTTATTTCTCTATATTCTTTACAAAGACGGACCATCTCAGCAGCAGGGGCCATGTTCTTCTCGTCAGTCTTTTTATTGTTGACAGTTGTCTTTTCCATATAAAGAAAGTATACCAGGATGAAAAAAATTATGCTACTTTATATAAAATAATCTTTCAGTCTTGTTTGGCGATAACCAAACGTAATCTTTTAATCTTTTCTACTAAAAAACCGCCAGGCAACTCCAGCGGTTTTTTTGATACATGTTACGTGCGTTACGAACATCCCAAACTGTCCCCACAGTTCAAACATTTGTAACAACTTCCGTTACGAACCGTAATGTGCCCACACGTCGGACATGCTGGCGCGTCTCCCATCATCTCACCAAGCATCTTATCAGATTCTGAAAGTGCTGCTTTGAGCTCGCCTACTTCTTCGAGTGATGGCAATGTTGTTTGCCCTATAGAAGGAACGGCAGGTGCAGACACTTTTTCAATCTCAATAGTCGTTTGATGTGTAGTTGTCTCTGCAATTTTTGCCATCTGTTCAAATTTCTTCATCTGAATTCCTTTTGGTGGCACTTGGACAAAGTCAGTGCGCCCGAGATATTCCATTCCAAGGATACGGAACACGAAATCGATAACAGAGGTACATACTTTCACATTTGGATGATCAGTCATGCCAGATGGTTCAAATCGTGTAAACGTAAATTTGTCGACAAGCTTATCAAGTGGCACACCGTACTGCAATGCCATAGAAATGGATACCGCAAACATGTTCATCATACTTTTCACCACAGTTCCTTCTTTGTACACATCGATAAATATTTCTGCCAATCGTCCATCTGGATATTCTCCTGTTCTGAGCCACAGTTTTGTACCACCGATCTTTGAAGAAATCGTGATACCACTTCGCTTTGCTGGCAATTTTCTTTTTTCTCCGTGCAGATAAATGCGATGTTCACTAATTGTTCCATCGTTTGCATACGACGGCATCACATGACTATCGGGGACATGCTGACTCAGGAGAGCCGAGGCTTGTTCGATAGCCTGTGCAATACTCGATGCTTCAACGTGTTCTTGGACAGAAGTTGTTTTGATACCAACGGCTTCTGTTTTTTGTTCTGCCGCCGCTTCTTCATCTTCTCGTTCTTTTTTGTCTTCATCACTTTCTTTTGTAGAAGTAGACAATGGTTGACTGAGCTTGCATCCATCACGATAGATTGCCACAGCCTTGAGAGCGAGTTGCCAAGAATCCCAGTACGCTTGCTTTACATCATCAATAGTTGCCTCATTTGGCATGTTGATCGTTTTTGAGATTGCACCAGAAAGGAATGGTTGTGCTGCTGCCATTTGACGCAAGTGCCCTTTCCAGTGAATGTAGCGTTGTCCTTTTTTGCCACACTTATTTGCACAGTCAAATACTTTGTAATCCGATTCTTTGAGGTGTGGCGCACCTTCAATCGTCATTGTTCCACAGACAAACTCATTTGCCGCTGCAATTTCTTGTGAAGAGAAACCTAGACCCTTGAGCATGTTAAACTTCGGATCATTATATTCTTCTGGTGAGAATCCTGCACGTTTCATACAGTCTTCACCAAGTGTCCAGACATTGAATGCAAACTGCATTTCAAACGCACTCTCGAGTGCTTTGCTGACACTTACTAAATCTGCATCAGTAAATCCTTTTGCTTTGAGCGACTCAGCATTGATGTGTGGCGCGTTCGTGACGTCAGCTGAACCACGCATATAGTCGATAATATCTTGTGTCTGCGCTTCTGTGTAGCCGAGATGTTCGAGCGCAGAAGGGACAGCTTCGTTTGCAATTTTGAAATACCCGCCACCCGCAAGTTTTTTGAATTTCACGAGTGCAAAATCTGGTTCAACACCAGTGGTTGCACAATCCATGAGCAGTCCAATCGTACCAGTAGGAGCGAGAAGAGTGGTCTGTGCATTGCGATACCCGTATTGTTCTCCCATTTCTATTGCTTCGTTCCAACTCTGTCTTGCCGCTGCAATAATATATGCAGGTGCGTATTGTGGATTGACGCCCTGTGGTTTGACATGCAATTTTTCGTATTCACTTTCTGGCGCATTGAACGCAGCACGACGATGATTGCGCATGACGCGAAGCATGTCGTCTTTATTGAGATGATATTTTGGAAATGGTCCATGAATACGTGCCATCTCTGCACTCGTTTTGTAACTCTCCGCTGTCATGAGCGCCGTAACACTCCCAGTAAATGCGTATGCTTCTTCTGATTCGTATGGAATACCAGCAGTCATGAGGACAGATCCAATATTTGCATAGCCAAGACCAAGCGTGCGGTAGTCGTATGAACCCTGTGCGATTTCTTTACTTGGATATTGCGCCATAAGCACACTGATTTCGAGGACCGTGGTCCAGAGTCGTGCACCATGTTTGAATCCATCAACATCAAACGTTGTTGTTTTTGTATCAAAGAAGTGTGCGAGATTGAGTGATGCAAGATTGCATGCTGTGTTGTCGATGAACATGTATTCACTACATGGATTTGATCCACGAATTTTTCCAGATTGTGGACACGTGTGCCACTCATTGATATTGTCATCGTACTGCAATCCAGGATCTGCACATGCCCATGCAGCAAATGCGATTTCATCCCACAGTTTTTTTGCTTCAATAGTTTCGCAGACCGTTCCATCAGTGCGCCATTTCATTTCCCAGTTGCCACCACGCTGCACGAGTTCCATATATTTGTTTGGCACACGAAGAGAGTTATTTGAATTTTGCCCAGACACTGTCTCGTATGCTTCTCCCTCGTAATCAGAAGCATAACCCCCTGCAATGAGTGCTGCTACTTTCTTTTCTTCTTCCACTTTCCAGTTTATAAACGTACGAATATCTGGATGATCAAGATCGAGAATAACCATTTTTGCTGCACGACGAGTAGTACCACCAGATTTAATAGCACCTGCTGCGCGGTCACCGATCTTGAGCCAACTCATGAGTCCACTGCTACGTCCGCCACCAGAGAGTGGTTCTCCTTTTCCACGAAGTGTTGAAAAATTTGTGCCAGTTCCAGAACCGTACTTAAAGAGTCGTGCTTCACGCACCCAAAGATCCATAATACCACCTTCATTTACAAGGTCGTCACTCACAGATTGGATAAAACATGCGTGTGGTTGTGGATGGGTATACGAATCCGTTGACCGTGTCATGATCCCAGTATCGGGATCTACATAATGATGTCCTTGTGATGGACCATTGATCCCGTGTGCCCAGTTGAGTCCAGTATTAAACCACTGAGGTGAATTTGGTGCTGCCATCTGACGAAGGAGCATCACGACAAGTTCATCATAAAAAATCTGTGCATCTTTTTTTCCTGCAAAATATCCATATCGTTCTCCCCAAAAACGCCAGGTGCCCACAAGACGATGGATAGTTTGCTTCACGCTCGTTTCAGCTCCTAGCATGGGAGAGCCGTCGGCATTCAGCTTTGCTGAACCATCAATATTGTATTGCGGAACACCCGCTTTTCGGAAATATTTTTGAGCAATAATATCTGTCGCAACCTGAGACCATTGTTTTGGAATTTCAATATCTTTGAGTTCAAAAACAACTGTACCATCTGGTTCACGGATAACAGAGCTACGCATTTCGTACTCTACCATGTCAAACGGACTCTTTCCTTCTGCGCTAAAACGACGCTTGAATTTCAAACCTGTTTGTTCATTGTATGAAAACTGTATTGCCTCATCTTGACCAAGATGAAGGCCTTCAATGAATCGTGAATCGACAGGGCTCATAGAATAGAAGGTTAAAAAGAGGATAAAAAACACGCGGTGTTTTCTGTAGAGTAAGAAAACACGGCGTCAGAAGACATTGCGCATCAGAGCATCCACCGAGTTGGTGGACGATGTTTCGCTGCTATATTGTCAAGGTGCTTATCGAATGAGCATGACAATAAAGAAGGAGTACTGTGGCAATATCACAAGCCGTCTATGAGGTGAAAACCATCAAGATAGCTTATACCGGAAAACACTATATGTTGTGCTTGAGTATCCTCTATAACACAATATGTAGTATTTTATCGGTAGGAATTTCAGTATAGCACAACTCGAAATATCTGACCAAATCCCCCACTCAATTTCCTTTTTCTCTCAACTGAGCAAAGAATATTTTTGAAGAAAAATTTTGATGATTGTTATCCACAGAAAATCATTTTTTAAACAATAAAAACTGTTTTTGTCGTATGAAGAATGCCAGTGGACGGTCGGCCAGTTGCTCTCAACTGTTGACGGATAGTTTTCGGACGCGGCTCCCTGAAGCCCCACATCTCCTTGCACGCCCAGAACATCTCACGGATGTGATGAAACATGGGATACCTCCTTGTGTTAATCCCAAGTTATCCTAGCAAGAAAGAGTACGAGTCTCAAGAAACACCTGATCGAAGTATTATTCTGTCCACCGTCCCAGAGAAAAAAAGGAGAAGGACTCTATTAAAAAAGAAAATCTTGTGATAGTATGGGGCCTATTCACAATCAAAATCATACAAATCATCTCTTAATAGTATGAAAAAAAATCTTCTACACAATTGGAAATCTGGGTTGACGGTCAGCATTGTAAGTATTCCGTTGGCGCTGGCATTAGCGATCACGTCTGGAGCTACACCAACACAAGGAATTATTACTGCCTTTTGGGCAGGATTGCTGGGTGCATTTTTGGGAGGGAGTAATTTTAATATTGTTGGACCGACAGGTGCACTGGCAGGAATATTGATTACGTATTCTCTCACACACGGCTACGAGATATTGCCTGTTGTCGCTATTTTATCAGGACTGCTCATAATGGTCGCTTATCTGTTTCACCTAGATAAATATATTATTTTTATTCCGAGATCCGTGGTTCATGGATTTACTCTCGGCGTTGCGTTTATCATAGGACTAGGACAACTCGACAATATGTTTGGACTAACGAATATACCAAAAACAGAAAACCTTATACAAAATAGCATCATAACACTTCGACATCTCAACCAAGCACACTGGGGTGTTTTCTTCTTCTTTATCGTAAGTACGCTTTTTATCATCATTTGGAATAAAAAATTCCAAAAATTACCAGGTGCAGCAATCGTTGCGCTTCTCAGCATCATCGCCATGCTCATCCTCCCGCTGTTTGGAT
Source organism: Candidatus Magasanikbacteria bacterium CG1_02_41_34 (assembly GCA_001871445.1). Lineage (GTDB taxonomy): Bacteria > Patescibacteriota > Patescibacteriia > Magasanikbacterales > UBA922 > UBA12086. The sequence goes on along the minus strand of MNVD01000035.1, from coordinate 11,724 downwards.
ATGATCATGTCTTGGCAACGTTGGGAGACAAATACCCAACAATACATGCAACATTATTCGAAAGTCCGTTTGGTCAATTTCACCTCAGTACCTTTTTCTCAAAAGAACTTTGGGTGCTGGCATCAGCAACTGCTGTCATCGCAATCCTCGAAACACTCCTCTCTGGTCAAATAGCCGATACCTGCACAGAAACAAAATTCAATCGTCGGAAAGAAGTCTTTGGACTCTCTCTCGCTAATATTGGTTCAGGACTCATGGGTGGTATTCCAGCAACAGCAGCCCTCGCAAGAACAGCATTAAATATCCGAAGTGGCGCGACGCACAAAACCTCGGCTGTTCTGAATGCGATCTTTATCGGTATCATTACGCTCTTCTTTATTCAATTCTTCAAATTTTTGCCAATGGTTGTGATCGCATCTATCTTAGTTGTTGTTTCAATAGGAATGGTCGAAAGAAAACATTTTATCCACCTCATAGAAAATGAAAAAACAGCATTTTTTCTTTCACTGTTCGTCGCCGTTATCGTAATTGTCGAAGATCCTATTGTGGGTATTCTTATTGGAACGATCATCGCCCTCCTTATCTTTGTGAATAAAATTTCTTACGGTCAGACAGAAATTTTATTATGGAAAAATGGACAAATGACCGAAGCCCTCCTCAAAAATGATTTTCTTAAAAAAGAGGTTATCGATTCAGATATTGTGGTCTACAAAATTTCAGGAACACTTACGTATGTAAATATGCCTGCCCATCTCGAGGCAGCACAAAAAATAAAACACAACAAATATGTTATTCTTTCCCTCCGCCATTCATTTTATGCAGACATTGACGGAATCGATTATCTCGGAGAGATTGTAACGCTTCTGAAAAAAAATAATACAACCATACTTCTGGCAGGTATTAATAAAGAAATAGAAAAACTCATTTATAAAGAACCTTTTTATCAAAAAAAACTTGTCGAGGGAAAAATATATAAAAGAACATCTGAAGCAATTAAGGAGATAACGTAACATTGACCATAAAAAAGGACTGGCATTGAACAGTCTTTTTTTATTCTCAACAATCATTGATTTTCCCACCAATTCCCCGTACAATACAAATACTATGATCCTCTCCTCACAAGATACAGAATCAATCCCAGATCGTCTCGTCACACCAGAAATAGAAGAGACAGAGATCGATATGGATATCAATCTGCGCCCGCAGACATTGTTTGATTTTGTTGGACAAGAAAAGATAAAAGAACCACTCTCTATCTCTATAGAGGCTGCAAAAGGCAGAAACGAAGCAATGGAACACGTGTTGCTCTATGGCAACCCAGGACTTGGAAAAACCACACTTGCGAGCATTATTGCGAGCGAGATGGGTGTGAAGATAAAAACTACCGCCGGCCCAGCACTAGAACGCGTCGGAGACCTCGCAGCGATTCTCACAAACCTCGGCCGTGGCGATATTCTCTTTATCGATGAAATTCACCGCATGAATAAAACTATTGAAGAGGTTCTCTACAGTGCAATGGAAGATTATGCTCTCGACCTTATTGTAGGAAAAGGGCCTGCAGCAAGAACGCTTCGCATGCCACTCGAACGATTTACCCTCATCGGCGCAACCACAAAAATGAATTTGCTCTCCGGACCACTGAGAGATCGTTTTGGCCATGTCTACCATCTAGAATTTTATGAGCCAGAAGATATGGAAAAAATTGTGCATCGTAATGCCCGTCTCCTCGAAGTCACAATAGAAGACGAAGCAGCAAATCTTATTGCAGGACGCGCACGCCGCACACCACGTATCGCAAATAGACTTTTGAAACGAGTCCGCGACTATGCAGAAGTAAAACATGACGGCACTATATCAATAGAAGCCGCAACAAAAGCCCTTACCATGCTTTTAATCGACGAACACGGACTTGATGAGGTAGATAGAAAAATTTTGAAAACAATCATCAATGCATTCAAAGGTGGCCCAGTGGGATTGAATACACTCGCCGCAGCAACTGCCGAAGAAATGGAAACCATAGAAACTATCTACGAACCGTATCTCATACAGATAGGTATGCTCGAGCGCACACCGCGTGGAAGAAAAGCAACCGCACGTGCACAGGAACACTTTAATACAATAGCACAAGCCCAATCAGCACTTTTGTAGAAATATTAGAGTACGAGAATCTCATCATATTAGTAAAAAATTGTTTATTGATTATGTCCATCGCCATTCCTCTCTACATTTTACTTTTTCTTTACTTCATCTTCCTTGCAGTGTTCTTGTCATTTTCTCTTATCAATTTTTATCACGTCATCATTACTGCATCGTTTACCCTTGTGAGTTTTACGATGTCATTTTTTATTCTTGCTATCACCATCCTTACCCTGTATCTCACGGCATCACTTTTGACAAGTGTTGATTGGCAGATGACTGTATTGGTCTTTGATAGTTCATGGTTTACAGGTCCAAGTAGCTCGTCATTCTAATTTTTTTATATGAATCTTGGCGAACTTATCAAACAAAAATCATACGAACATATTGTCTATGAAATTCGTCGACACCCAGTTACGTTTATTCCTATTGCGTTTCTTTTTTTGGTGCTCATGCTTGTACCGTTATTTCTCTACTTTGTTATCTCTACAATTTTCCCTGAACTCCTCGATGGTCCTCGCGTATATCCAATCTTGATTCTACTCACGAGTGCATATATGCTCACCATGTATTTGCTATTTTTTGTCCGCTTCATTGACTATTATCTTGACCTTTGGATTGTGACAAATGATCGTATTATCGATGTTGAGCAACACAATTTATTTTCTCGTTCTATTACAGAGCTTGACCTCTTCCGTATCCAGGACGTAACAGTCGATATTCATGGAATGTTCCCAATGCTTTTAAACTACGGGGATGTGAGTGTAAAGACTGCATCGTCAAACACACACATTGTTTTTTATGCTGTAGCAAGACCAAATAAAATTCGAGAGGATCTTATCAAACTCTCTGAAGAAGATAGAAAATATCATATGGGTCAAATAGAAGATGACCTATGATATATACAGGTTCCTCATTTTTCGTCCTTTACGCGCTTGCTGTCTCGACGGTCTCTTTCTTTTATATAGGAAGAGATAAAGAACACGCAAGACATGGTGGCACACGTACACCAGAGGTTGTGCTCTGGTTTCTCGCTGCGATTGGCGGAACACCTGGTATTTTCCTTGGTATGAAGGCATTCCACCACAAAACAAAGAAAATCTCCTTCCAACTCATTCTCGCATTTATCCTTTTAACCCAGCTTGGTGGTGGACTATTCTTCCTCCAGCAGACTCTCAACAGATAAAAAAATGTGTTACAATGAGAGAACTCTTAAATATATGTCTATGAACCAATCAACCAAAAGCATCTTCATCTGGGGAGCCGTCGTCCTCGGTATTATTGCTCTCGTATGGCTTCTTGCTTCACTCGGCAGTGATGGTGGTGCAGCGACGCAGTCACTCGGCGATGGGGTATCTGCTACAGACCATGTAACAGGTGCAAGCAATCCAACAGTCACGCTGGTAGAATACTCAGATTTTCAGTGCCCAGCATGTAGTGCCGCATACCCAATGGTAAAACAACTTTCACAAGATTTTCCTGACACACTTGCTGTTGTTTACCGCCATTATCCACTCCGAAGTCTTCACGCCAATGCACAGCTCGCAGCACAATCAGCAGAAGCAGCAAGTCTTCAGAATAATTTTTGGGAAATGCACGACGTCCTATTTAATACACAATCACAATGGTCGTCACTCATAGACCCTACAGACTTCTTTGTTACTCTTGCAGATTCGATTGGTCTGAATGTAGAACAATTCAAAACAGATCTTACAAGTAATGATGTAGCAGATGTGGTGAATACGAGTTACAACAGAGCAACCTCAATGAAACTTCCAGGCACACCGAGCTTCTTTCTTGATAGTGAGTCTATCCAAAATCCAGGATCATACGCAGCATTTAAAGTTCTTATTCAATCAAAGATTGATGAACAATAATATCTATGGATGTATCGTCAACACCAGAACAAAAAAACACACACATGAAATGGGCAATGTTCTTTCTTCTCGTATCACTGCTTGGGTTTGTTGATTCCACCTATCTGGCGGTAAAAAAATTGTCAGGGTCACCTGTCACGTGTACTATAGTGCATGGATGTGACACCGTGACGAGTAGCTCGTACTCAGAAGTATTTGGCATTCCAGTTGCACTTTTCGGATCATTATTTTATCTATCAATTTTAGTTCTTTCAGTTGCGTATCTTGACAAGAAAAAAGGCAGACTCTTACAATGCGCTGCAAAACTTACGTGGGTTGGTCTGTTTGCCTCCCTGTACTTCATGACAGTACAGGCAATCATTCTCCATGCGTACTGTATATATTGTATTGGCTCTGCGATTACATCCACACTGCTCTTTATCACAGGTATGACGTATCTGAAGAAGCACAAAAAAACAAACAAAGAATCTTCTGTTCCTTCTTCAAAGAATACCTAACACGTTCTTCATAAAAAAAAGAAAAAACGCCATGTTATGGCTTTTTTTCTTTTTTCCTTGACGACTCCTCAGTTGCTCGGTAATCTACTTTTAGGCCTGTCCGTCACCCACTTCTCCAGCACTAGGAGGCACCATGAAACACGGACTCATCTCTTCGGCCCTCGCCCTCATCCTGGTCGGCATCTTCGCCAGCCAGAGTGCCAACGCCGCGTGTCAGCGCGTCATGGTCTACGACGAGTCGCACGGTGAGTGCTACGTGCGCATGTACTGCGACGACGAGGAGATCCAGACCAACGAGCCGGTGTGCTTCTCGAGGGAGACCGAACTGTGTCTCTTCTGGGGATTGTGCGAGATCGCATGAGCGACGACGCACCGCCGACACAGACACCGTCATCTGGACAACGCTTCAGAGGGGAGCGTCGTCCGGATGACAGCGACAACTTTTTTTGCGAAAACATTTCAAATTTTGTATACTTCCTTTATCGTTTAATTTATATAAGGGGGGAATATGAAAAACATTTTTCTTTTGTTATTAACACTGACCTTATTAGGCAGTGTCTTTTTATTTTCATCACATGCAAAAAGTGACGCACCGAGTATTGTCATCACAGAAATCGGTGCATACGAATCTAGTGGTGAAGAGTGGATAGAAATATACAATGCTAGTAATGTCGCGATTGATCTCGAGGGCTGGAAATTTTTTGAGGCAGACACAAATCACGGACTCACACTCATACAGGGTGATTCAATGTTTATTGCACCAACAACGTACGCTATTATCGCGCAGAATAACGAACAGTTTCAAATCAAATATCCAAACGTCACAGCAACAATCTTCGACAGTTCGTGGAGCTCACTCAATGAAGGTGGTGAAGAAATTGGAATGAAAGATGCGAATGAAGATGTTGCTGAACACTTCACCTACATCGCCGCATCGAATTTTTCTCTAGAACGTATTGATCCAAATGTACAAGATTATTCTGACACAAATTGGAAAGAGCATCCCCAAGCCAATACTGTCGGACAACAAAACTACTGGCATGTAGGAACAGCGCATGAAGAAAAAATAAATGAACTACCTATTGCGACGTTTTCTTTTTCCACTTCAACAACGCAGACAGGTGTTGCAATTATATTTGATGCGTCCGAGTCGACAGACGATGTTGGTATTGAAACATATATGTGGGATTTTGATGATGGAGCGAGTGCAGCCGGAGTAACAGCAACACATGCATACTCCGCAACAGGTGACTACGAAGTCACTCTTAGTATTTCAGATACTGATGGTGCACAAGCCACTACGACACAGACAATTATTGTGGGAGAACCTACTGGCACAAAGGTAACGGCTTCGGCAATCAGCATTCAAATTAACGAATTTGTTTCAAATCCACAGACAAACGAATCAGAATGGATAGAACTCTATAATACTGCTACAACTTCTGTAAATTTATTTGGTTGGACACTACATGATGGCGCAGGACAGATTGCCGCACCAACAACAACCATTGCGGCACAAGGTTTTCTAGTAATTGAATTACCATCGAACAAACTGAATAATAGTGGTGATAGAATTACACTCAAAAATACTCATACGAACATTGTTGATACAATCTCGTACGGGGATTGGGAAAATGCAACTGTATCAGCACCAGCAAAAGGAAACGCTCTCGCACTGAATGAAAAAAATGTATGGAAAGAAACAACCACACCAACAAAAAAAACTGTAAATACAATCACAGCACCAGTGTCTAACACACCACAGCCCTCCTCTGGTGGAGGGGGTGGTAGCTCAACACCCACAGTACAATCATATGACAACGGTGTCATTGTCATCAATGAACTTGTTTCCGATCCACAAGATGATGAAGAAGAATTTGTAGAATTATTCAATACATCTTATGGAACAATTTCACTCGACGGCTGGTGGATAGAAGATGGCAGCGAAACAAAGACTATACTCGAAGGAAGTATCGCCTCACATAATTTTGTGGTTATCGCATCACCAAAAGGAAATTTGAATAATAGTGGGGATAAACTCCAGCTCTTTGACCCGAGTGGAAAGAATATCGATAACGTTACATACGGAAATTGGGATGATGGAAATACCAGTGACAACGCACCAATCGCACCAGATCCACTGAGCATCGCAAGACGACTCGATGGCCTCGATGCTGACAATGATTTTTATGATTTTGTATTAACCGACACGATCACAAAAGGGAAAGCAAATATTATTTCTCTCACAACAACAAACGAAAGTGGTACTGGTCAAGTACTCGGCACAAAAATCTTTTCTTCAGAAGTACGCATCACAGAAATCTATCCAAACCCGCCAGGTTCTGATAGTGAAGACGAATTTATCGAACTGTACAATACAAGTGACAAAACCATCGACATCACAGGGTGGAAACTCGGAGATAGTTCGAAAAAAAGATATGAACTTACAGACGGTCACATGGCACCCGGTGCGTATCTGGTACTCAAACGTCCCACTACGGGCATAGCACTTAATAACAGCGGTGGCGAAGAAGTAGATCTCTATGATCCTAATGGCTCCATCGTAGAAAAAGCACAATACACAGGCAGCGTGCCAGAAAGCCAGAGCTGGGCCCGAAAAGACGATGGATCCTGGGCATGGACGACCGAGGTGACACCGAGTGAAAACAATATAATAGAAGGAAAAAGCGCTGCACCACTTATTACTTTTTCCTTCGACACTAATGTTGCTGTCGACCAACAAGTACTATTTGATGCATCAGACACCACCGATCCAGAAGCAGAGAATATGACCTTTGTCTGGAGCTTTGGAGACAATAGTACTGATGAAGGTGATGTAATCAAACATGCTTTTAGTGAAGAAGGTATCTACACAGTAACACTTGCCGTGACAGATGCGAGTGGTAATACTAGTAGTAAAGAAGTTATTATCATGGTAAAAAACAGGTTATCATTTGTAGGAGGATTTAATGCCGAAACACCGATTGAAAAAATAGATATTTCTGAAATTCTTCCAAATCCAGAAGGATCTGATACAACAGAATTTATTGAACTCTACAATCCAACGGATGAGACAATCGATCTCACGGATATGAAACTCGATGACGAGGAAGGTGGATCTCGCGCATATACTATTCCAGAAGGAACAAAGATTGAACCACGACAGTATCTTGTTTTTGGCAGACAAGAAACAAAGCTCGCACTCAACAATACGACAGACAGCGCTCGTATTCTCTATCCAGATGGCACCGTGCTGCGAGATATCCGTTACGATGACGTGCCCGAAGGACATAGTTATGTGAGAAATGAAAATGACGAATGGATATGGACCAGTACACTCACACCAGGAAAAGCAACCATTCTTTCGCCACCAGACGATAGCAAAGCAAGCAAGACAACAACAAAAAGCAGGATGGTAAAACCAATTATACACACTACACTTGCCATGCTCCGAAATGAAGACGTCGGTGACACCGTAACACTTAGTGGCACCGTGGTTGTAGAGCCAGGCGTATTTGGCACGCAATATTTTTATATTGTTGATCCAAGAAGTACTCTTGTTGCATCTACTACTACAGAAAACATAGCAGAAGAGCCTGCAGCGCCAGGTGCGCAAGTGTACATGTACAGCAAAGATTTTCCAAAAATGGAAATTGGGGATGTTATCCAACTCACCGGAGAAATTTCAGAATCTGGTGGCGAAACGCGTGTAAAAATAAAAGAAAAAAAAGATATTACAGTTCTAGAACACAGTGCACTTCCAGAGGCGATACCGACAGACGTTGCCGATATTGGTGAAGAAAAAGAAGGAGGGCTTGTTGAGCTTCATGGAGAAATCACGGAATTGAAATCTACCTACATGTATCTTGATGATGGAACCGATGAAGTCAAAATCTATTTTCAACGAGGCGCTGGTATAACACCAAAAATTTATAAGCTTGGTGATCTCGCACAGGTGACAGGCATTGTCGGACAAACAAAAACAGGTTACCGCGTCCTACCTCGTTCTCCGCACGATATTATAAAAACAGGTGTCGTAGAAGACGTTATTGTCGATCGAGAAGCTGCGACAGAAGAAAGTAACAAAGAAATTGCAGAAAAATATCTCACGGCGACAGCAGGAGGAATCACAGCAATTATTGTTGGCCTCGTGGCAAAGATGGAACATAGTCCGTTCAAAAAAATATTGGTATTCTTCAAACGAAGAAAGAAAAAAGGATAAAAAAACATCCGCGCCTCCTCACTCTACTCCGAATATTTTCGAAGCACAGTGAGCAGCGGATGTTTTTCCATTTTCCGTTGCTCGGTGGTAAGGACAGATGAGAACTCGGTATGACGACGCCGAAGCAACCATTACTCGTCACTCCCGACGTACTCCCTCAGAAAACCGAATGCGCCGAACACGAACACGAACGCCGCGCCGACCATCCAAAACGGCTCGATGATATCGTGCACTAAGTCACGAAAAAGCTTTTTCATCCTACACCTCCATGATTGTCATACATCTATCCTACTCTTTCTATAAAAAATGTAAACAAAAAAAGACACTCCAGTGAATAACAAAAATCTGCTATAATAGAAATATACTTTATGGAAGCAAACATTTTTCTCCAACTCGCGATCTTATTTGGGCTCACGGTTTCAATCGCATTTATCATGCGACTCTTGAAACAACCTCTCATGATTGCATATATTATTTCTGGTATCATCGCTGGACCGCTTTTTTTGCATACAGTAAAAGGAAGTTCTGCTACGTTTGATACGCTTGCACAATTCGGCGTTGTTTTTTTACTTTTTCTTGTAGGCCTAAGTCTGAATGTCTCGCATATCCGACATATTGGAAAAGCAGCGGTCATTACAGCAATGGCACAGATCATCTTTACTTCCACCAGTGGCTTTTTTATCCTTCGTGCGCTTGGATTTGGAGTGTCGTCTGCAGCATACCTCGGCATTGCGATGACATTTTCAAGTACTATTATTATCGTAAAACTCCTGAGTGATAAAAAAGATACAGAATCAGTTTACGGACGACACGTCCTCGGTATCATGGTAGTGCAGGACATTGTCGCCGTCCTTATCATGCTTTTTTTGACAACAAATGGATCCGACGTTCCGCTCCTCGAAATGCTTGGAACAATAGCTTTTAGAGCATTTGCCATTCTTGGCTTCATTATTGTGTTATCAAAATATCTTATTCCAAAAATACTTGATCACGTCGCATCTTCTGCTGAATTTTTATTTATCTTTACGCTTGCATGGTGTTTTGGGATCGCAAGCCTTATGAAATGGGCAGGATTTTCACTTGAGATTGGTGCTATCATTGCAGGTATTTCTCTTGGATCTTCGCCTTATCAATCGGAAATAAGTAGCCGAATAAAACCACTCAGAGATTTCTTTATTGTGCTGTTCTTTATCATTTTGGGGAGTGAAATGGGAGTTTCAAACATAGGAGGACTCCTTGTGCCAGGGCTCATTGTTTCCATATTTATCTTATTTGGAAATCCTTTTATCCTCTACTATTCCTTCCGCATGCTCAAATTTACCAGACGTAATAGTTTTCTTGCTGGCGTGACGGCTGCGCAAGTCAGTGAATTTGGATTTATTCTTATCTTTACCGGCGTGGGTCTTGGACACTTGCATGGAAATGAACTACCACTTTTTACGATCGTGGCTCTTACGACTATCTTTGTTTCTTCCTATGCCATAACGTACAACGAACAATTATACAAATTTGTACGACCTATGCTTGATATGTTTGGCAGAGATAAATCACAACAAAAAGAAAATAAAAGTGATATCTATGATGTATGGGTGATAGGCTACCATCGTATCGGCTGGAAAATTTGTGAAACTCTTGCACAAGAAAAAAAAACATTTGCTGTCGTTGATTACAACCCAAAGGCAATCGCAAAACTCAAGCATCGTGGTATTCCAGCATTTTTTGGGGATGTGGCGGATGTGGAATTCCTAGAATCGATACAGCTCGAGGAAGCAAAAATTATTATTATGACAATCCCTGAGGCAGACGACCAACTGACACTGATCAAACATATCCGCATGAAATCAGAAACCGTTCATATTGTCGGCAATTTGTACCACAACAATAGTCTTGAAGATCTGTACCAGGCTGGAGCAAATTATGTTATGATGCCTCATCTTCTTGGTGGCCAATGGATGTCAGACGTGCTCCAGCATTATCCATGGACAAAAAAAACCTTTATTGATCTCAAAAAAGAACAGCGGGAAGAGATGAAACTTAGATTTACGCTGGCAGATGGCTAGGCATAACAACATATGTATCCATGAAACGTGCACAGCTTTACACTGCGACATTCCTTGACATCCAAAGCACCCCTTGGTATAATCGTCTCACGTTTTTTGGGCCAGTAGCTCAGTTGGCTAGAGCGCCTCGTTTGCACCGAGGAGGTCGGGGGTTCAATTCCTCTCTGGTCCACAAGAAGAAAAACAAGCAATAAGCAATTAATAACTAGCAACCATTCATTGTTATTTGTTCCGTGCTCATTGCTTGTTTTTATGCCGAGGTAGCTCAGTGGTAGAGCAGGGGCCTGAAGAGCCTCGTGTCGAGAGTCCGATTCTCTCCCTCGGCACCACACCAACGTGAGCGAAAGGCAACACCTTTCGTCAAAGAGGTGAAAGAAAATATACAATATTGCGGAGTGTAGCTCAGTTGGCTAGAGCACCTGGTTTGGGACCAGGGGGTCGAAGGTTCAAGTCCTTTCACTCCGACAAAAAAATATAGCGTACTTCACGCTATATTTTTTTTACATATATACTGTATTTGCTGTGATAAAACAAAAACTACCCTGATAAAGAGGGTAGTTTTTGATAAACCATACAGTAGATCCGGAAGGTCTGATCCAACCGGAAATATGCGAATATTATAGCATAATACATATATACTGTATAGATGAAACTGGGGACTATTCTATTGAAATAATGAATTACCCCGCAGCAAGCTGACGGGGTCTCATCACTTACATAAGTAGTTTAAGCTGCTTTTCACGATGTATCTCTTGATACGTTTTTCCTTGGTTTTTTACGTAATTCTTTATTACGGTCTCGTTTGCATAGGCGCCCACCGTATTCAAATAGTAACTACTACTCCAAAATGTTCCTCCCCACAACATCGTCTTTACGCCTGGGTGTTTTCTAAATATCTCTCGTGCTGTGATACTTTTTGTTATTTGTGCTAT
>MNVD01000022.1 GCA_001871445.1 Candidatus Magasanikbacteria bacterium CG1_02_41_34 | reverse complement strand
CACAAACTCTGTACAATAGAAACAGGAAATTTTACATCAATCTTTGACTGGAACGCGAATGACACAAAAAAGAAAGGATATGAAAGTTATGAGAAGATTTCATTTCCAATTGCTGTTTGATGTATGTCCATAACATTAGTAGCAGCCATTTCAAAAAATAATTGCATCGGCGTAAAAGGCGATCTGCCTTGGCATATTCCAGAAGATATGAAACGTATGCGGGAAATAACACGAAAAAAAGTACTGATCATGGGACGCAATACGTGGGAGTCTATTCCACCACATCGCCGTCCGCTTCCAGATCGCACGAATGTTGTTATTACACGAAATGAATCATATGAATTCCCTGCTGGCGTGGAACGCTTTTCTTCTATTCAAGAAGCAGTCGATGCACATAAAGGCAAAGAGATTGTCAGCTTTGGTGGAGAAGGAGTGTTCAAAGAAATGATTGCGTATGCCGATGCACTCGAGATCACCCATGTTGACGGTGAGGTGAAAGCGTGTGATGCCTTTTTTCCTGTGATTGATCTACACATTTGGAAAGAAGTCTGGCGAGAAGATCATGATGGATTTTCGTTTGTCAGGTATGAAAGAAAAGATTAGCACATCTCTCCCCCTATCAGGGGGAGCTGGAGGGGGTCTGCAGACAGTACGAATGTTCATATTACTAAAGACCCCTCCTAACCTCCCCTCATAGGGGAGGAAGCATTCTCACTTTTTCCTTTTTTTACCTATGTCCCCAAATCCTACTTCCCCCCAAGAACCCCGAACCCCGAACTCTACGGGTTTATTCATCATGCTCGAAGGCACCGATGGATCTGGCAAAACAACACAGACAGAACTGCTGGTAAAAAAACTCAAAGAAGAAGGACACGATGTCGAACAAATTAGCTTTCCACAGTATGGTGAAAAAAGTGCTGCACTGGTCGAAGATTATCTCAATGGAAAATTTGGCACGGCAGACGAAGTTGGCCCCTATCGCGCATCAGTGCTCTACGCTGTAGACCGGTATGCCGCAAAGGAAAAAATCGAATCTTGGCTCAATGCTGGAAAGATTGTGATAGCAAATAGATATGTCGCATCAAACATGGGACACCAAGGTGGAAAGATCGCAGATCCTGTTCAGCGACAGAAATATTTTGATTGGAATTACCATTTGGAGTATACTATTTTTGATATTCCACGACCGGATATAAACATTATTCTTCATGTCACCCCAGAAATTTCACAACGTCTAGTAGACAAAAAAGATGAACGGGCATATCTGACAGAAGGAAAAACACGAGATATTCACGAAAACGATCTCAATCATCTGAGAAATGCAGAACGTGCCTATCTCGATATCGCAAAAAAATTCCCAGAATTTACCTTACTGGAATGTGTTGAAGGAGATGATATTCTTCCACCGGAGAAAATTCACACAAGCATTTGGGATACTATTCTACCAAAATTAATATAACCTTTTTATTCACCAACATTCTTACTCTATGCTCATGAGTATCACAGATATCATCGTAGAGAGTTTCAAACTCTACAAAAACAATTTCAAGCGGTTTTTTGTATTTATGGTTCTCACATTTGTGCCTGGAGCGCTCGTCATCATCTCAAAATTTTTACTCACCAATTTTTTTTCTGGAAAAACATTGGGTGGACTCGGTTTGTCATATCTTGTTTTTTTAATAGTCGCATTACTTCTTAGTGCTATCAGTTTTTGGTGCAATGTGGCCTTTATTCGTGTTATTGCTCACGCGTATACAGGACAAGTATCAAGCTCAGTGGGGACAGAACTTAGTAGCGCAACAAAAATTTTCTGGCCAGCAATAGGTGTCACAATCCTCACTGTCTTGGCAGTCCTGGGAGGTATGATTCTCCTCATTATACCAGGAATTATCTTTATGCTCTGGTTTGCCTTTTCATATGCTAGCGTCACGATTGACAATACTAATGTTATGGACGGCATGCACAAGAGTAAAGCCCTCGTGGATGGTCGATGGTGGAAGGTATTATGGCGTTTATTCTTTCCAACAGTAGTATTTGGCATCGTCGCAGTCATTGCAGCAAATATTGTCGAGATGCCACTCACGTATATTCTCAAAAACACAGCACCAACGTCTTCATTGTTTGCAACATGGTCACTTTTGGCAAAAATCATTGACTCATTTACAACAGCAATTTTCACCCCACTTACTACAATAGCTATGGTGGTCCTCTACTTTGAATTAAAAAAGGATCCCCAGGGGGCCGTGGTACCACAAATGGCAGAAGCAAAAACCTCCACACCTCTATCCCCTCCTACAAAAAACATATAATCCCTTAGAAAAAGACCCCTATCAACCATGCTGGGGGTCTTTTCAAATTCACGTTCTCTTGGTAAGCTAAGGGTTGTTAACCTCTTCAACCCCTATGCCAGAATACATACCCGTGATTGGAATGGAAGTCCATGTCGAGCTCAAAACTGCTTCGAAAATGTTTTGTTCATGCAAAAATGATCCAGACGAAAACGAACCAAACAAGAATATTTGCGAAATTTGTACTGCCCAACCAGGAACGCTCCCCGTGCCAAACAAGAAAGCAATCGAATGGACAGTGAAGATTGGAAAAGCACTTGGCTGTTCTATTCGAGAACTTTCAAAATTTGATCGCAAACATTACTTTTATCCAGATCTTCCAAAAGGTTATCAAATCTCACAATACGATGAACCGATTGCAGAACACGGCAAGGTGCGTCTTGAATTTGTACTAGAAGATAATATCAGAGATGTTGCAGACATTGGCATTACCCGCGCCCATCTCGAAGAAGACACCGCAAAACTCCTACATGACGACAGTGGCAGTACACTCGTTGATTTTAATAGAGCAGGGACACCACTTGTCGAGATTGTCACCGATCCAGATTTTCTCTCTGCAACTGAAGCAAAAATGTATTGCCAAGAATTACGAATACTCTTTCGAGCACTAGAAGTGAGTGATGCCGATATGGAAAAAGGCCATATGCGATGTGAAGCAAATATTTCTGTACAAGAAGCAGGTACATTTGAAATTGTGGATGGCGTAGTAAAACCACTCGATGGTCATACCCTCAATGCAAAAGTAGAATTAAAAAATCTCAACTCGTTCAAAGCGGTTGAACGAGGTATTCAGTACGAAATTGTTCGCCAAACCAACATGATAGAAAAGGGGGAAACCTGGATTCAACAAACACGTGGATGGGATGAAGACAAAGGAGAAACCGTTCTCCAAAGAATCAAAGAAAATGCCGCTGATTATCGATACTTCCCTGACCCAGATATACCTCCATTTCATCCAATATCTATCGCAGGGCATATATCCCTCCCGGAGCTGCCACAAGCCACCAGAGCGCGATTTCACGCCGAATACGGCCTATCCTATGCAGATGCTCGCTTTCTTTCAGAAGATAAAATCTGGACAAATTTTACCGATCAAACAATGAGCGAATTGTTTGAATGGCTTCATGCCCTGCCAGAGGTAAAAGGAGATAGCGATGACATCATAGATCAAAAGAAAAATAAAGTTGCTCGCCTCGCGAGTGGATGGATTACGAGTAAACTCGGGGGTATTTTGAATGAAAAACAAATTGGACTTGCCGATGTAGCCTGTTCAGCAGAAAACTTTGCTGAGCTCATTGCACTTATTTATACTGGACGAGTAAACGCTACGAATGCACACAAAATTCTCCTCATCATGGTAGGCCTCAACGTTGATAAAGATCCAACGCATATCATGGAAGAAAAAGGTTGGGGCCAGGTGTCCGATGAAATACAACTTGGTGCCATAGTCGACCGTATTATCGCCGACAATCCTACCCAAGCAGCAGAATTTACATCCGGCAAAGAAACCACCATCAAATTCCTCATCGGCATGTGTATGCGTGCTACTGAAGGAAGTGCAGATCCAGAAGTGATTGAAAAATTACTGAGAGAGAAATTATCTTTGTCATAAAAACAATCCACTTGTCATGGATACAAAGCCATGATACAGTGTCTGAAGTATGTATATCGCTACCGCGACACAATATACTGGAGGACCACAATCTGAAAACACCAGACCACTCAATCATTGAGTGGTCTTTTTTTTATTCATTTGTCATGACACACCATATGTCAGCACTTTCAAAAGAAGATATCGATCGTATGTCGACGCTTACTCGAGAAGACATTCTCGAAGAATTGAAAACAAAAATAATGTCTGCACCACCCCAATCTCCTTTTTTGGGCAAAGACATTATTTCTATCAAAGAACTGTCTCGAGAGCAAATTATCACAGTTCTCAATCATGCAAAGTCACTGAAACAAACACCACAGCCAGAACTGCTCAAACATAAAGTTATGGCAAGCTGTTTTTTTGAACCCTCGACAAGAACACGATTATCATTTGAAACAGCCATGACAAGACTTGGTGGAGGCGTGATGGGATTTGCAGATGCAGGCGTCACATCGACAAAGAAAAAAGAAACCCTCTACGACTCCATGAAAATTATTGGACAGTATGCCGACGTTATTGCGATGCGACATCCTGCAGAAGGAGCTGCACGACGTGCAGCAGAAGCAACTGACAAACCAATATTGAACGGAGGTGATGGTGCAAATCAACATCCTACCCAAACACTCCTCGATCTCTTCACTATTCAAGAATGCCAGGGCACACTTGATGGACTCAACATTGCGCTTATTGGTGATTTGAAATATGGTCGAACAGTCCATTCACTGGCACAGGCACTCATCCACTTCAATCCAACGCTTTCCTTTGTCGCACCAGAAAGTCTACAAATGCCATCATACATTTGTGAAGATCTCAACGCACATAACATTTCATACTCGTTTTATGAACGCATTGAGGATGTCATGTCACAAGCAGACATTATTTATATGACTCGTATCCAAGGAGAGCGATTCCCAGACAAAATGGAATATGAACGAGTCAAAGATGTGTATGTACTGACAAAAGATATGCTCGCACCAGCAAAACCCTCGATGCGCATCATGCACCCACTGCCTCGTGTGAATGAATTGAAAGAAGAAATAGATCCAACGCCACATGCATATTATTTTGAACAAGCACACAACGGTCTGTATGTACGGCAAGCACTACTTGGACTTGTCCTTGGTGCATTACACGCCTAATTTTATATGAATATGACAACATTCTCACACCCAACAAAGGATCTTCGCTCATTCAAAGTATTTACGATTGAAGAAGGAACTGTCATCGATCATATCGATGCTGGACAGGCACTCAATATCATTCGTGTACTCAACTTGGCAAGCGATGATACAATCGTCACAGTAGGATTAAATTTGCCAAGCAAAAAATTGGGACACAAAGATCTTATCAAAGTAGAATTCAGAAACCTGACACCAGAAGAAGCAAATAAGGTAGCCATTTTTGCACCACACTCGTCAATCAATATCATACACAATTATGAAGTCACAGATAAATTTTCGGTCACTGTTCCAACATCAATAGAGCGACTCATTGTCTGTCCAAATCCAAGCTGTATTACTAATGCAGAACACATGAATACACTGTTTCATGTGAGCAATGGTGGTGCACATCTCAAATTCACCTGTCACTATTGTGAAAAGAAATTCCAACATGATGACATCCTCGAATATCGTTATTCATAATATGAAGATCCGTACATGGGACAATCAATATATTGATCTTCCGCTTCCTGACACATATGGAGCACAAAAAAATATAGTAGCACTTCCAGGACTCATCGACCCACATGTACATTTTCGAATCCCAGGTACAGAAGAAAAAGAAGATTGGAAAACGGGCAGTAAGGCAGCAATTGCTGGTGGATATACAAGTGTCTTTGACATGCCAAACAACACACCACCTTGTATCAACAAGACAACACTGCAAGAAAAAACAACACTCATAGAACGCATGCTTGATGAAGTACACTCGCCTCTTGCATTCAAACTATGGATCGGCGCCACAAAAGAAAATATTGAAAAAATACCTGAACTGAAAAAAGATATCATCGGCATCAAAGTATTCATGGGGGCAAGCACGGGAACATTGCTCATGGATAATCCTGAGATGCAAAAAGCACTGTTCAAAATGGCGGGTGAACACAACATTGTCATAGGGACTCATGCAGAAGATGAAGAAGAACTAAAAAAAGGAAAAGAGAAATATCCAGAAACAACCGATGTACATGACCATTCAAAAATTCGTGACCGCAACGCTGCGATAAAAGCAGTATCACATGCAATAACGCTGGCAAAAAAATATCACACAAAACTCTATCTTCTTCACGTGAGTACTGCTGAAGAAGTTGCATTGATCCGACAAGCAAAAAATGATGGTATTACCGTATATGCAGAAGTAACTCCTCACCATCTATTTTTATCTGAAAAAGACTATGACACACTTGGTACGAAAGCACAGATGAATCCTCCACTTCGTACAGAAGAAGACCAAAAAGCACTGTGGCAAGAAATATTGGATGGGACGATCGATACAATTGGAACAGACCACGCACCGCATACACTCGAACAAAAAGCACTCCCCTATGGCCAAGCGCCATCCGGAGTTCCTGGTATTGAAACAGCTCTTTCACTTATGATCGATGCATACAACAAAGGAACAATTACACTCGAACGTATTGTCGACATTATGCACACAAATAGTACAAAGATTTTTTCATACATACCAAAAGAAACATGGATCATTGTGGATCTCGATCTCATAAAAACAGTACGTGATCAAGACATGTACACAAAGTGTGGATGGTCACCTTTTGCAGGGCGTGAACTGAAAGGCTGGCCACTCGGCGTAGTCATCAACAATATATATTATCCTTCACATACATAATCTATGCGTCATCTGATTTCGCTCAAAGAACAATCAAGAGAAGATATTCTGTCCATGATTGCTCTCGCAAAAAAATTGAAGCAAAAACGTTCACAAGATATCCCAACAACATATCTTGAAAACAAAACACTCATCATGTTGTTTGAAAAATCATCGACACGAACACGTCTTTCCTTTGAAGCTGGCATGACAGAACTCGGTGGACATGCCATTTTTCTTGATAAAAAAACAACACAATTTTCACTCACAGATTTCAAAGATGAAATACAGGCGGTCATGAGATATGGCAGTGTCCTCATGTTTCGTGCAGGACATGCATCCGATGTGGAACTTGCGGCATCGATCAATCGTATCCCAGTCATCGATGCATGTAGTGAAAAATATCATCCAGCGCAGGCACTCAGTGATCTCCTCACAATGGATGAAAAGAGTGGTGGCATCGAACATGTGAAAAAAATCACGTGGCTTGGTATTGAAAACAATGTGTCCAATACGCTCATGCTTGCGTGTGCAAAACTAGGGATAGAAGTTGCTATTGCCACACCAGAAGTCGACAGAGACAGTGTCGACGATGCACTAAACCGCATGGCAGAACACACGGGAAAGGTAACACGTACAACAAATCTCGAAGAAGCATTGAAACATACAGATTATGTGCATACAGACACATGGATGAATATGGAATTTTTTGAAAATGGGCATGTCAAACCACAATTTCAACAAGAATACGACCGACGAAAACAACTGTTCATGCCATTTCAACTCAATGCTACGTTGATTGACCACTATGCACCACAAGCAAAAATCATGCATTGTATGCCGTGCCACATTGGATATGAAATTTCTCGAGATGCCGTTGATCACCCCAACGCTATTATTTTTGACCAAGCAGAAAATAGGATGCACATGCAAAAAGCCATTATGCTTTGGCTTCTTGAAAAAGAACATGAGGTAGTATAACTCTTCTTCACTATGATACGCTGATATATATGGCATCTTCACTTCCTCTCTGGTTTCCAGACCATCCTCCTATATACGATATACAAAAATCGTATATGGACAATGCAGAAGAAGGACCATTTTTTGATGGAGCATACCCAGAACGAACACTTCCCCCAAAAGAAAAATGGGTCGATTTTCTCGGACACAAGATCATGAGTCCACTCGGTGTACCAGCAGGCCCACTTTTAAACAGCAAGTATATTGCACTTGCATCAAAACTCGGATTTGATGTACTTACCTACAAAACAATACGGAGTGCTGCGCATGAAACCCATTCTGTACCAAACATGATTTATATTGACGTAAACGGACAGCTCCCTCGCAACGAATCAACACTCCACCAAACAAACAAACAACCACACGATATGGAACATCTTGCTGTGACAAATTCATTTGGCATGGGCTGCTATGACCCAAAGTATCTGCTCAAAGATATCGCAAAAGCAAAAGCATCGCTCATAGACGGACAGGTACTGAATGTATCAGTCGTAGGAACACAACGACCAGGAGAAGATTTTATAAAAGACTTTGTTAAAACAGCACTCCTTGCAAAAGAGGCCGGTGCAGATATCATCACGGTAAACTTCTCTTGCCCAAATGTTGGCAAACATACTGAAGGAAGTATTTATATGGATCCAAAAACGTCTGGTGATATTGCAACGCGTATTGTCAAAACGATTGGCGACGTACCACTCGTTGTGAAACTTGGCTACATGGAGGATCGTGCACGACTCACAGATGTATTAACCTCTATAGCACGAGCAGGCGCACGAGGTGTCTGTGGTATAAATACCATTGGGAGAAAAGTAACAAATGCATCTGGTGCACCAGCGCTCGGAGTAGGAAGAGAAACAAGTGGTATCTGTGGCGGTCCGATTCGTAGTTATGGACTGGAATTTGTAAAAAATGCACGAGATATTATCGTTACAGAAGCACTTGGACTGACACTCCTCGGTGTGGGTGGAGTCGTGAAACCAGAACACTTTGATGAATATCTCTCTGCTGGTGCAGACATTGCCATGAGTGCGACTGGCATGATGTGGAATCCATACCTCGCTATGAGGTGGCATGAGATGCATAACGTAATAATATATGATTGATATCCTCCAAACACTCAAAGACGTCAATGCCTTTCTCGACAACGATCACTTTGTCGGCACGTCTGGTGCACATTTTGATACCTATATTAATAAAGACACCCTCTACCCACATATTGCCGAGGTGAGCAGTGTTGGCAAAGCATTTGCCGAAGCGCACAAGCATCTGCCTATCGATATCATCGCTGGTCCAGCACTCGGTGGTATTATTCTTTCGCAATGGACGGCATATCATTTGTCCGAAATACTGGGGAAAGAAATCTTGAGTATCTATGCAGAAAAAAAAGATGGAGGACTCACACTCACACGTGGGTATGACAAACTTATTACTGGGAAAAACGTTCTCGTAGTGGAAGATTTGACCAGTACAGGAGGATCACTCAGACAAGTAATAGATGCTGTGCAATTATGCGGAGGAAATGTGATTGCAGCATCGGTCATGGTAAACAAAAACCCAGAGGTAACAGCTAAAACATTTGGTGTACCATTTACTCCACTCGCCAACATAAACATGTCACTTTATACTGCTGATGCTTGCCCACTCTGCGAACAAGGGATACCAATAAACACAACGATCGGTCATGGAAAGAAATTTGTAGACTCCAAAAAATAAAATATGCTTTCATATACAAAACGTGCACAATATACAGAAAATAAAACAGCAAAGAAGTTGTTTTTGCTTATGGATGAAAAACACACAAATCTTTGTCTTTCAGCAGATGTCACATCAAAACAATCACTTCTCCAACTTGCTGATACGATTGGTCCTGAAATTTGTATTTTCAAAACACACATTGATATTGTTGAAGATTTCGATCAAGAACTAATTGTACAGCTTCAACAGCTCTCAGAAAAACACAATTTTCTCATTTTTGAAGATAGAAAATTTGCAGACATCGGCAATACGGTAACACATCAATACCAAGGTGGCATCTACCATATCGCCGGCTGGGCAGATATCACCAACGCCCACATTTTGCCCGGTCCTGGAATTATTGAAGGACTTCGCGAAGTGGGTATGAAACAACAAAGAGGACTTCTCCTCCTCGCTGAAATGAGTTCTGCTGGATCTATGGCAACGGGAGCATACACTACGAAAGCAGTTGCACTAGGAGAAGAATATAATGACTTTGTGATTGGTTTTATTTCTCAACAAAAACTATCAGAAAATCCAAGGATGATTCATATGACGCCAGGAGTAAAGATGAACAATACGGATGAGACACTCGGACAACGATACAACACACCACAATATATTATTGGTGAAAAAGGAAGTGATGTGATCATCGTAGGTCGTGGAATCTATGAAGCTCATGACCCTCTCGAAGCTGCGCAGGCATATAAAAAAGCAGGCTGGGAAGCCTACTCTAATAGATTAAGAGTGATAAAAATCTGACTACTCCATATCTCGAATAATACGTTTGAAATCTTTGTAATCTTCTTTCGTGATCTGTCCTTCTTTGTACTTTTTCCATGAGGCTTGTCCCATAGATTTTTTTGTACTATATGAATGTCCTCCACCGATATACCCATGCACACTATGTTCTTTGATAATATCTTCAAGATGTTTTTTATCAGATCCTGACAAATTTCTATACGTAGAATACTTTCCTTTTTTAAATTCTTTTTTGAGTATTTTTTGTGTACCTCCCCATCCAGAAGAACTGTAGGTGCCACCTGTTTTGATATGAAGACCTCCCTGTTCTTCTTGAGATTTTTTAAGGGCGACAGCATCTGCGGCAACTTTTTTTTCTTCATTCATCTTTCGAATATGCTGATATCGAAGTCGTGTCCGTATTTCATCACGTTCTTCATCGGTATACCCTTTATACGCATCTCCATGGTTTGGTAAACCCTGAATAATGTGATCAATAGACGTCGAAGGTCCTCCTGATTCACCGTATTCTTTTTTTTGGATCACTCGCCCCATTGAGACACTCGCAGCATCACGTTCTTTTTGCTGATTGAGTTTTGACGTCGCAAAATTTTGTGCATGCGCACTAATCTGAGGAGTCGCATGACTCATTCCTACACGTCCGAGCATTGAAGGAAGATTGTTTGGCATAGATATATACTATACCATTATTTCATTCTTGAAGAAAAGACTGTACCAACACATCTGCTTCTTCAAGTGATGTACACCACTTGATACTGGAATCGCGGCGAAACCATGTCAATTGACGACGGGCAAAACGGCGAGTATCTCTTTTCAAAAGGTCAATACATTCATCAAGACTTTTTACTTTTTCAAAATATTCTTGAAATTGTCGATATCCAACACCGCTCATGCTAGGAAGTTCCCATGAATATTTTTGCTTAAGAAGCAAGTCAACCTCTTTTACCAATCCAAGTTTTATCATCTGATCAACTCGCGCATCTATACGTGTATGCAATTCTTCTCTTGGTACAGTAATACCTATCTGGAGAATGTCAAACAGTGGCTCCCCTTTTTTCTTTTGTTGAGAAAACGGTTCACCCGAAAGAATACATACTTCAAGAGCACGAAGCAACCGTCTTTTATTCTGTTTATCTATGACTTTTGCTCCTTCTGGATCCATACGCTGAAAAAGGACAAATAATTCGTCCATAGGTTTTTCCTCCAAGCTTTGTCTGAGCTTTTTATTTGGACTCACGTGCGGAATATGAAAATTGTCAACAAGGGAAGAAATATACAATCCAGTACCACCCACGACAATAGGAATTTTGTTATTTTTGTGAATCAATTTTACGTACTTCACGGCTTTATCTCGAAACTCTGCAACACTAAAACGTTTGCCAGGATCGATAATATCGATAATATGATGAGGAATATCCTCAACCATGTACGACCGTCGCAGCCCATTTCTCCTCCATTCCCCTACGGGCTTCGCAGTACCAATATCCAATTTTTTATAAATCTGTCTTGAATCTGCACCAATAATCTCACCATTGTACTTTTTTGCTAGAGTAAGACCCCAGGTCGTTTTTCCAGCCGCAGTAGGCCCGAGGATTACGATCAATTTTGGCAATTCTTTATGCTCTTTTTCCATATCAATATATCAGTTGCTTTCAAGGCTACTATAGCAACGGGGTAGGATTATAGCAAAGAATTTGAGAAATATCAATAGGTTGAGGCAAAATAAATTGACCCAATACTAGACATACGGTATAGTATATGAAAAGACTTAATGTAATTTTATATGACAGGAAACCCAGATGCATCATCATTGCCACACCATGAAATTCTAAAACTCATGAAACGTGAGCAACCAAAAAATGAGCCTCTCATTCTCAGTGACGGACTACAAACGATACAATTTCTTCGTAATGTGGATGGAACCGTTCACCTTACATACGAAACAAAAGGAGGGAAAAAGATGAATTGTATGGTAAGAGAAGATCTTTCAAGTCAAGATGGTTCCTCAGTGTCACTTCAAGACGAAAAAACAGGAAAAGTCTTTTCCGTAGGATTCAAAGGAATACTTGAACGAACCGAGACGAATCATAATATAGGTGAGTTTACTGCTGAAGAAACGGAAGATTTTAATCAAAAATTTACACCAAATTTTGACGAGGACCCAGGGGATATACAAAGGAGGAATGAACTCGAAAAACACGGAGAAAAACTTACCCTGCCTGATGACGAATCTGCAGCGCTGCTCCCTGACCTTAACGAAGATCCCCAGGAAAGAGTTGATGCCATTGCACATCAACAAAAAGTTATAAAAGAAATGGAAATTCTTCCAATCATTTCAGGTTCCAAAAATACAACAGTTCATGTAAAAAGAAAACTACCACCAAAAACAAAAAACTCTATCAAACTTTCAGATCAAGTACTAGAAGACGAACAAATTCTCGAAGAAAATAACGCTATTGAAGAAGCAGCATATGTGCCAGAGGAGCAAGAACGTATAGACAAAAAAATTGCAAAGAAAGGGTATGATGTAGCATCTGAAACTGGTAAATTAAAGCACGGGCTAGGAAAACAAGTAGCCGAAGGGGTAGGAAACATATTGACTAATACAGCCGACGCAGTCACGAATACAATGTACAGAGGAAAAACGGTGGCAACTGAAAAAGGAAAGTGGGCAAAAACAGCAGACAAAATAAATAGTGGAGAGGATGAGGCTCTTACTTCAAAAACTGCAAAAAGAGACGCAAAAGAAACAGATCGTTTACGCAAACAAATTCACCAAGAGGGATTCGATCAAGATTCAGAAACAATAACGCTGCCAAAGAGCCCAGCAATAACAGCTGTTGAAGCAGTAGGAGATGGACTTGGTAAAATACTCAATGCAGGTGAAAAAGCAATCTTTGAAGGAAAAACAATAACACTTCCTGAAGAGGATAATACTACACAAGCACCAAAGAAAAATCCAAGTTTTTGGAAAAGAATATTAGGCAGAACCTAGAGAAAACAAGAAAAACCGCCGTGATGGCGGTTTTTCTTTCCCATATTTTACGCACGAATTGCGATCTCCTTCTTCACTTTTTCGATAAAGGCTTCCTTTGACATTGACTCTTGTTCTTCCTGTCCTCGCACTCGAATCATGAGGTCTTCTCCAGACAATTCTTTGTCACCGACTACGAGGATATAGGGATGTTTCTGCTTTGTCGCATTGCGTATTTTCTTGCCGACCGTTTCATCGGCTTCATCAATACTGACACGAATACCGGCCGCAATAAACTCTGCTACCATAGCACGTGCACCATCCACATGCTTTTCTGATACTGGTACAATGTGTACTTGGACAGGAGACATCCATACTGGCCAGACACCAGCATAATGCTCGATGAGAAATGCAAGGAAACGCTCATGTACAGAGAGTGGTGCGCGATGAATCACAAAGACTTCGTTATTTTCACTTCCTTCTTCATCGGTGTAAGACAAACCAAATCTACTCTTTGCCAAAAAGTCGAGCTGAATCGTGGACATCGTCTCTTCTCGCCCAATCACTGAACGCACCTGTACATCTACCTTTGGTCCATAAAAAGCGGCTTCATCATCTACCTCTACAAATTCCACATTCATTTCTTCTAGCACTTCACGGAGAACGTCTTGGCTATAGGTCCAATTCTCTGGCTCATTGATATATTTTTCCGTATGATCTGGGCTCCACTTTGACAAACGAAACCAATACTTTTCAAATCCAAAAATCTTAAAATACTCCATGGTGAGTTTCATCACAGCCTTGAACTCATCCTTGATCTGATCTTTTCGACAATACATGTGTGCATCATTCATTGCCATGCCCCTCACACGCAAAAGTCCTGCCAAGGTTCCAGACAATTCATTGCGATACACTGTTCCATACTCAGCTAAACGAAGCGGAAGATCACGGTAACTATGTGGCTCGTACTGATAAATACGATGGTGATGTGGACAATTCATGGCTTTCATATAATATGTCCCATCATCCATCTCCATCTTTGGATACATGTCCTTTTCATAATATGGCAAATGTCCTGATGTCAAAAATAATTCTTGCTTTGCGATATGTGGCGTGACAACACGCACATACCCACCTGCAGCTTCTTTTTCTCTTGCGAGCTTTTCTATTTCATCTCGAATTGTCACTCCATTTGGGAGCCACATCACGAGTCCTTTGCCAACCATGTCATCGATAAAATAGAGCTTCTGTTCTTTTCCAATTTTTCGATGATCTCGCTTCTTTGCTTCTTCGAGCATCTCTAGATGCGCCTTCAGTTCTTCTTTTGTTTCAAAGGCTGTACCATAAATACGTGTGAGCATTGGTTTTTTTTCATCACCTCGCCAGTAGGCACCTGCGACGCTCATGAGTTTGAATGCACGAAGTGATTTTCTTGGTTCGTCGACATGTCCACCACGACAAAGATCTGTAAAATTGCCACAGGTATAGAGTGTTATTGTTTCTCCTTTTTCGGCAATATCATAAATCATTTCAAGTTTGTATTCATTACCTGCATACACTTCTTTTGCTTCTTCTAATGACACTTCCTTGTGTGAAAATTCTTTCCAATCATTCACAAGATCTTTCATTTTCTTTTCAATTGCAGGTAAATCTTCAACTGACAACGTGACGTCACCAAAGTCAATGTCATAATAAAAACCATTCTCAATCGCAGGACCAAGAGTTAATTTTACGTCTGGATATAACTCCAAGACTGCGGCGGCAAGGAGATGTGCTGCACTGTGGCGGAGGTGTTCGGTATTCATATGTACAGATGTTAGATGTTAGAGTATTAGAGCGTTAGGAATAATCAAATACCTAATCCTCTAAAACCCTAAGACTCGAGTAAAAATAAAAAAACGGCACAACATCAATACTGACATTTGCCGGGGCCCTACTATATATAATAGGACGGTTCCACCCGAGATTGTACTCATCAAAATTGTCGTACGGCGCGTATCCTTGGTACATGAATGGGGTGTTCCTGAAGGAAGCTTCCAGCCAAGGCTTCCTCTCTCTTTCAGGTCCTACCAACATGCGTATTGAATACTCTGTATAGAATCATCTTACTGAGAAGCATAAACCTTGTCAAGAGATGCATTGACAAAACTATATAACACTGCTATATTCTGCTATCAATGCATGTACAGAGGAAAGCACTCTCACAAGTCTTTTCCCCTGGCCATGCTTTCGGGAGAGCAGGTTTAGGCAAATTTTCCCGAGACGCGTTCCATGGAGAAACCCATGCATCATTCGCTCATTCTCGCTCTGGTGTTCACTTTCTTCGTTGTCGGCTTCAACGTCAACGACAGCACCGACAGTGCATACGCCGGTTCCTCGAGAGCTACAGGAAATGCGGAGATGATCCAGCACGTGAACGACACCATCACCGCCGTGATACAGGTGTTGAGCACGGAGAAGGATCTCCATATCAAGAAGAAGCTGTACCAGTCTGTTGCCTTGCTGGCAGATCTGGGGAGGCGCATCACCCAAGATCAAATCGACGGTGTCACACACGACTACCCGGACATTCACAAGGAACTGGGAAAGATCATGAAGGACCTCGACCAGCTCAACAACGGTCGCTGACGTAAGACGCCAGCGACAAACATCCAGCGACGCAGGCACCACGGTGCCTGCGTCGACACTTCTATAATTCAAAAAAAGAAAAAACACACAAACCGTGTGTTTTTATATTATTCTAATACTCTAATTACCTAACACTGTAAATATCTAAAACTCTACTCCACCTGCTTCACTACAATATCAACATGATCTGCTACGTGTGGGATCGTCTGCGTCCATGCTGGTCTGAAATGCACATCTACACCATAGACATGATCGAGTGAGAGTAAATATCGACGTACTTCATCTTTTGTTTTCCCGTAAAAAGCAATTTTTGAAAGTTGACGACTTTCTGGATTTATTGTTGCTCTCCCAGTATAGGTAACATCGAGCTCTGCTTCTTCACGCACAAGGTCATAAGATTTAAGAGTTACAACAGGTGCAGCATCACTTGGCTCTATATATTCAGCATCGTCAATTGCTCGACTCATGAGGACATCGCTTGCAAGTGTTTGTACGTCATCTGGTAAAAAGAACACCCCAACAACTGTCATTTTTGCAGAGAGGGTAAATTCACTTACTTCTTCTCCTATCGTCGCCCCAACTGTATACGTAGGATCAGAAACATCGTACACAGCAAGAGATAACTCACTGTCTACTTGTTCTGCAAGAGATGCTTTTGCATCATCTTTCAACTCTTCAGCTAATAATTTTTTTGCTTTATCAACATCATCCTGACTCACAGATCCTATCTTGCGAATACCACCAGACATAGCAGTATCACTGGTTCCATAGATAACAGACTGCTTTGCGTCATTCAACCCAGGAATAGTAAATTTTGTAGGACCAATATCGCTTCTGGATCCCTCTTGATCTGCATACACACTTGCTTTTACTGTGTCACCTGCTGGGACCAGCACACGCTCTTTGAGACGAAACAGGACACCGTCTGAAGACAACAATCTTGTCGTCGCAATAAGCGGTTGATCAAGAGATGTTTCATTGTGAATTGTCATTGTACCTTGTGATACTCCCAGTTCTTCTTTATTTCCTGTCGGATAATATGTGTTTGTGCCACTTAGAGTAGTAGTAACGACTCTCCCAGAGATAGTGCGAGCACTATCCGAGTTCACACCAATGGTGGTGGTAATATCTACAGGCTCTGGGCGTGTAGTAATCGTAATCACAGCGCGCTTTGAAGACATAAATACAATTACCCCAAACAAAATCAGGGTAATAGCCAAAAAAATCAACGCAACAAATTTATAAAATCCTACGGATTGACTTGATTGAGTTGTTTGCTGTCTACGTGCAACCATATATAACGTGAAAACTCTGTAAAGTATACTACCACATTTTTATTGTTCTGTAACGCGAAAGACTTCTTCTAGAGACGTTAAACCATCGAGAGCCTTCAATACACCATCTTGCGCCATCGTAATCATACCCTGTTCGCGAGCAAGCTTCTCTATATCGTATTCTGAAATTTTATTTGACATGATTGATTCTTCGATAGCATCACTCATAGTAAAAATTTCGTATATACCGATTCTTCCTTTATACCCCAACTCTCCGCCAGATGTAAACTCAGGAGCAGTATAAAACGTTTGTTTTTTGCTCTGTACTTTTTCAAGAATTTTTGGAGGAAGAGTCGCAATGATTGCATCTACTTTTTGTTGCTGTTCAGGCGTCAAGGTCGCTTCCACCTTGGCAGTATCAGAAAGCTTGCGCACGAGTCGCTGTCCTATCACAGCATTGAGGGCAGGTGCCAACAAAAATGGTTTAACGCCCATAGCAAGAAAACGTGGAATTGCGCCCGCAGCACTATTGGTATGCAAGGTAGAAAGAATAAGATGACCTGTCAACGCTGCCTGAATAACAGTATCCGCAGTCTCAATATCACGAATTTCTCCCACCATTGCAATGTCAGGATCCTGACGCAAAATGGATTTCAATCCTTTTGCAAACGTATAATCTTTTGCATGATCAATTTGACTTTGGTTTATCCCAGGCATTTTGTATTCAACAGGGTCTTCAAGTGTGATAATTTTGACATCCGACTTGTTAAGCAATTGCATAATCGCATAGAGCGTTGTTGTTTTTCCACTTCCTGTTGGTCCGGTGGTAATGATCATACCATTTGGACGAGCAATTTCAGAAAGTAACACCTTGTAGGCTTCACCATGAAGTCCTAAACTTTCGAGAGTAAGTCCTTCACGATTTTGGATCAACAAACGCATAACAATACCTTCACCATAAACAGTCGGCATAACAGATACACGAACATCTACTCCGCCAGTAGGAACATTGATTGTAAACCGTCCATCTTGTGGCTTGTCTATAATGTTTATCTTGAGAGAAGAGAGTAATTTTATGCGAGAAACTAATTTGTGATACGCCTCTTTTGGCAGTGTTGCAGCATCATGGAGCATCCCATCAAGCCGCAGACGAATGACTGTGTGATCTTCTTCTGGCTCAATATGTACATCGGATGCATTGAGCTTGAGCCCTGCCCCAAGAAGAAACGTGACGAGGTCAGTGGTGCTCACACGCTCAATACTCTCTTGCAGACTCCGGAAATCATGCACATCAGCTTGAACTTTTTCAAGATCCTCAGTATCAATTTCAACATTTTTTGATATTGGTAATATATGTGGAAGAGTATTATACAAATCAAATACTCGTTGCAAACTATGCTCCGAAATCATGTAAATACTTCCATTTGTATATGTACGTTTTTCTATTTCTTTCAAAAATGCCTGAATTTCCTCAGACCGAGGATTCAGTGCACCAAGACGAATTTCTTCTTGATTGACAAAAAAACAGACAACATTCAGACGAACGGCATCTTTCTGTGAAATTTGTTTGAGGGCCTCATGACTGATTGGAAATGCAGACAAATCGATATGAGGAAACCCTAGCATACTTGCCTGTCGCTGAATTTCTACTTCTTTTTCTTTTATACCAACTTTCTCCATTTTTTTTGTAAACTTCTCTTCTGTTTCATCAGAAGCAACATGAAGAGAAGATTGGGATGAAGATTGAAAAGAAGACACTTCTGCGGCGTCAGGTTGTGATTGATTTTTTGAAGGAAGCAAATCGTTAATTGAAGGAAGGTCACTCATAAAAGTTGAAACTAACAAAATAACGAATTTCTACCGACCTAGCCAATGAAGCACGTGGCTCTTGAGACCTGTCTTATGCATCTGCATAAACAAATATGTCCATGTAGCAATCGTAAATGTTGAAAACATAGCCGCCACAAGAAAAAGTAAAATAAGAAAGAGAGTTGCTGACACAGCAACACCAAGAGAAAAAAGTAATGTCGAAGAAAACAAAAGCGCAAATAAATATGCTACAAATGCTGGCAACAAAGACACAAAAAATATTGTCACAAAAAAGAAAGAAACAGCAAGATCAAAAACAAAGATGACCATTCCTACTTCAAGAGATACGAGCCAATGTTCTGTAAAAAGTTTCCAGCCTGTTACTACTGCTTGAAGAAAATCATAATCTTCAATCACAACATACCCAATCGCATAAACAGACACAACAGAAACGACCAGAGATATAGCAGCAGCAAGTAAAAACACAACAAGAAACAATACAGGGGAGCCACCGAGTGAAAAAAGAATCGGCCAAGAAACCAGGGCGATGAGAAGTCCGACCACACACAACATCACCTTTTTTAGTACGTTAACAGCAAATACCCTCCAAAAGGAAGCTACTCCAATGTCCCATGAGATCCCTGCCTCTGGCAAACGCTTGTGGTGTACACTATGTGCCGTGCTTTGCACGAGAGCTCCTTGCGAAACCACAGCAATAAATGTCATAACTATACCAAATCCGATAAACACAATACAAAGAAAGGCAATCCACCCAATCAATCCATGTGGAATAGGAGTTCCAGAAAATCCTGCATGAAAAAGATCATACAGTGTCAAAAAACCAGATCCTGGACGATATCCACGTGCAGTAAACCAAAGCTGTACTAGTGCATCAATAATGCCCATCTGTCCAAGGGCAGCAGCAAACATACCAAAAGGCCAAAGACTATGTTCTTTCCAAGCAAGATGCCAGCTGTGTGCGAGTGCTTCTCTATAGAGTGGTGGTTTCATAAGATGAAATATACTATAGACCAAGTATAGCATAGAACCAAAAACGAAAAAACACCTCGTTGATATGACGAGGTGTTTTTATGTGTTAATATCTATTAAACTTTTTTTCCTTCCATGATAGCACGAAAATCTTCTTCCTCAACAGTTTCCTTTTCGAGCAATAGTTGTACAAGTGCCTCCATTTTATCTCGCTTATCTGTCAGCGTCTGCTCTGCTCGCTCACGTGCTTCTGTGAGTAATGCACTGATTTCATTATCAATAAGTTCAGCTGTTTTTTCACTATAATTTTTTTGTTCATGAATTTCTTGCGCCAAGAAAATCATTTCTTCATTTTGTCCAAAATCGCGTGGTCCAAGCTTGTCACTCATACCGTACCGAAGGACCATCGCTTTTGCTGACTGTGTAGCACTCTTCAGATCACTACTTGGGCCAGTACTGAGAGACTCATGTCCATAGATCATCCGCTCTGCCACAAATCCACCCATCGCCATTGCCATATCATCTTTGAACATAGCAATTGTTTTGTAGCTAATATCTTCTGTCGGCATCGAAAGTGTATACCCTCCTGCTGTACCACGACCAATAATAGAAACTTTTCGAATAGGATCCGCATGCTCGAGAAAATGTCCAACAATAGCATGCCCTGCCTCATGATACGCTGTCATCTCACGTTCTTTTTTGCTCATTACCCTCGATCGTTTTTGCGGACCAAGCAATACTTTTTCAATACTTTCCAAAATATCATCTTGATTGATCGTCTTTTTTTGTTTTCTTACTGCATAAATGGCTGCTTCGTTGAGAAGATTTGCAAGATCTGCTCCAGTAAATCCAGGAGTTCGCTCTGCCAAATTTTTGAGGTCTACATCTTTTTCAAATGGCTTGTTGGCAGCATGCACTTGTAATATTGCTTCACGATCTTTGATATCAGGCTTGCTGATCGTCACCCGTCGATCAAATCGACCAGGTCTGAGCAATGCTGAATCAAGAACATCAGGTCTATTCGTAGCAGCCATAACAATGACACCAATATTTGGATCAAATCCATCCATCTCAACGAGAATTTGATTGAGTGTTTGTTCTCGTTCATCATGAGATCCTCCAAGTCCTGATCCTCGTTTTCGGCCAACAGCATCAATTTCATCTACAAAAATAATTGCTGGTGCTTCTTTTTTTGCTTTACTAAAAAGATCTCGCACACGAGATGCACCAACACCAACAAACATTTCTACAAATTCAGAACCAGAGATATGAAAAAATGGTACACCAGCTTCACCAGCCACTGCTTTTGCCAAAAGTGTTTTTCCTGTTCCAGGAGCCCCCATGAGGAGCACGCCTTTTGGAATTTTTGCTCCCATGTCTGCAAATTTCTTTGGGTCCTTGAGAAAATCTACAATTTCTTCAAGTTCTTCTTTTGCTTCTGCAGCTCCTGCTACATCTTTGAATGTTTTTTTGTCTTTGTCATCCGGTTTTGCCTGTCGAGCACTACTTTGCCCAAATCCCATTGCCTTATTGTTCATACCGCTCGCCTGACGTGTCATGAAAAAGAGAAGACCAATAATAAGAAGCAATGGCAATAGATATGGTGCAAGCATGGCTATCCAAAAAAGAAAGCCTGATTGTTCTTTTATCTGTACATCACCAATCATGGCAAGCTCCTCTGCGGTCACACCATATGTTTGCATGAGTTCAGAGAAAGGTTGTCCTGATTCTTTTCGTACTTCAAGTTGTGTTTCCTCCGAATTGTCCAGCGTCGCATGGATAGTACTCCCTTGTACTTCTATCTTGGATACCTGATCATTTTTTATCTCAGTAACGAGACGATTGATCCCTACGGTTTCCAGTTTTGTTTTACCATATTCGGCAAAACCCCAGAGACCTGCTGCAATAAACAACACAAGGAAAACAAGGGCAAAATTCTTCAAAAGCTGTTTCATATAAAATGAATGGTCAAAAAACAGTTATGTTAGTATAAGCACAGATACGCTATTTGTCAATGGAGGATGTCTTTTTTGCTTTGCGCCATGTCGAAGGAGAAAGATAATTGTAGGGAATAGCTTTATTCAAACACAAATACGTAGTATTAATGATATGTCTAGCAATATCCCTGAATGTCCGGAATCTTCGGGAAGACGTATCACAGACAAGTGACAAATCTAGACGTACTTTCCCATATGCATGAAGCTTTTTGGCAATATCAGCATCTTCCCCAAAGTTTACTTCGGTATCAAAGCCTGTCGTTTTGTCATACACACGCTTTAGAAACATCATATTGTTGCCAATAGGACCAAGCGCACCACGTGTCAAAAAGCGAACGATAGGGGCAAATACCATGTGAAACGACCAACATACCGCATTGTACATCTTTCCTGCATCATACCAGCGCATTCTTCCTCCCAGACACACAAGGGATGCATCTGTAGAAAAACGTGTAAGTGCCTCTTTTATATATATCTTTGGGAGTCTTGTATCGGCATCAATATGCAACACATACGTTCCACGAGCAACACGCGTACCATGCGCACGAGCACGCCCTACTCCCGCGATTGGTTCATATATTACCTGTATACCATGCCCTTCTGCGATGAGTGCTGTTTTGTCCGTTGATCCATTATCAACAACAATTATTTCAAGTTGTGCATCCGTTTCTTGAACATCAATTGCAGCAAGACACGCCGGCAAAAATTCCTCCTCGTTTCGCGCAGGGATGACAATAGAAACATCGATATGTGAATTGAACGTTTTCATAAGAAAGATACTTGCATACAAAAGACAGGATATAGTACCATCCTGTCTTCGTCAATCAATGTATGTGTGTTAACAACCATTTTGTGGATTATCAATAAGATTGCCACTTGCATCAAGTGGATCACCATTATAATCAATCGTATAGGGAACACAATTTTTATACGCCTCATCCCCAGTTGCAAGAAAGAGCCAGCGCACAAACCATGTCGCCGCGTACGAAAACAAAATAATGATAAGTCCAATAATTGCATTTCGCAATATACTTTTTCCTTTTTCTACTCGTTCCTCTATCCCCGCTGAGGTCAAAATCAGGTACCCAGCATAAATCATATAGACCAGAAAGAGCGTCCCAAGTACCACAAGAAATTTTTGGATCGTCGAGGCAATCACGATGCGGATATCACTGACACGTCCAAGATCAGCACCTTTTGTTCCTGTGAATGCCTGTGTTTGTTTATTGACCTCAGTATTATTAAAGTCCACTTGTCCTTCCATCAGGAATGCATCTGATGCAGGAGCAGCATACACAAAAAAAGGAATACTTCCCATAGTCGCAACAATACATGCAAAGGCAATAAACCGAATTTTCATATAACTAGAAAAGTTTTATATCAATACTTTTTTGGTATATCGTATTTGGTGAATCATTGTTTTCTTGATATACAGGTTCAACCCTTGATGCGTTGTAGATACGAGGGAGCACAAATTTTGTAATTGCATAGGAAAGTAACACAATCGTAAGTCCGAGCAGTGCTGCCACCATAGTCTTTGTAGATTTTTTCAAACGATCGTCTTCTCCGTGAGCAGTCATCCTCACATATCCGCCATAGATGAGCAGTACAAAAAAGAGCATTCCAGTAATGCTCAGTATAATTTGAATAAAAGAGCCAAAAAATTCTGCTGGAGTAGATGTTGTATAAATGCCAGCCTTATGGCCTGCTGCATCTATCTGAGTAGTAATATCTTTGCTAAGTGTCTGGGCAAATACGGGAGAGCCAACATACAGAGAAAACATGCCAACGAGTAGAAGACTTTTAATCAAGATATGTTTTGCTAAGATGTTACGCATATGTCAAAAGGACTCATCATCTCATGTACAGGAAAGCCTACCTGTAGTAGGGTATTACTGTGCAGTTCGTGACAATACAGCAGGGACGACAAATGCTGTAATACTGTATGCTCCGACAGTAATAGCCAGACCAATGATCGACTGAATAATAATTTTTTTCGCTTTGTCGACAGGCTCGCTTTCTCCACGTGCGGTCATCCAAAGAAATCCAGCATAGACCATGAGCGAAAGAAAAATTATTCCAACAAAAGATAATGCTGTTTTGACGACAGTACCAAGTGTTGCTGCAAGTGTGGTTTGGTCTGTATTTGAAGCATACCCAGCTTTATTTGCCGCAGAGTTCACATAATTATTTCCAAGATCTATCGCATAGGCATTTGAAACAACACCGAGAAAAAACGCGAGCGAGACAGTAAAGACAATAAAACGTTTCATAGTATTATTTTGTAAATCCTGTGGTTACAAAGACTGTAATTGCATACGCACTCATCACAATCACAAGCCCAATGATTGATCCGGCAATGATTTTTTTTGCTTTGTCGACAGGCTCACTTTCTCCACGCGCAGTCATCCAGAGATACCCAGCATAGACCATGAGAGCAAGAAAAATGAGTCCAACAAGTGTCAAAGCGGCGTTGATAACAATACCAACCACACTCCCAATATCAGATTCTGATGTACCAGCTTTTGTAGAGACTATGCCAAGATTTTTTCCTGCATCTTTGAGACTCCCCTGTGCGTATGCTGGGAGTGCCGTAAATAAAGAGAGCAAAGGAGCTGTAAGAAATGTTTTTGTATACTTCATAACAAACCAAGTAAGAAAAGGGTGATGAACGTAAGCTCGTTACCAACGATATTTGTAATTTGTACAGTACAACAAGTATACCCCAAATTCACTCATTCTCAAAATCCCAAATCATAGCAATCTTCCGTCTCACAAAAGGTGGTATACAGTGCTTCACATTGTTGTTTTGAATCTACGGGCGTGAACTTCCACAAACCAGGTCCGGCTATAGCATCAATAGAACTGACACGCTCTCCTTCTTCTTGGCAATCTCCCTGTGAGGTGACACGCCATGCCCAAGTCGTGGCACGCACTTCCAAACCAGATCCCGAAGGATGTTGCACTTTATCAAAACAACACCCGAGTGTTGTAAAATCTACATTTTCAAAATTGATATCTCCGCCTACATTTGGTGTTCCCTCAATGATTCGTGTCGTAATGAAGTTGGTCAGCGCGTATGATGAGACCAGAATAGCAAGACCAATGATAGCGCCGATGAGTGTACGCTTTGCTTTGGTAATTTTTTCTTCTTCTCCACGCGCAGTCATCCACCGAAATCCAGCATATACCATGAGCACAAAAAACAGTATGCCACTAAACACTAGGATAGTTTGAATAATTGTCCCTACATATAAGGGTACGGTTGTTTGTTCTACACCGACTTTGCCTGCTACAGCGTTGAGGAGGGTAGGTGCATCATCGACTGTTTTTTTGGCATAAACAATACTCGGAAGACAAAAAAAGAAAATGACGAGAAAAAAAGAAATTTTTTTAATATGGAAATTCATGTATTACGTATTTATCGCCCAATTTTATACACACGCTTTTGTAGCCAAATCACACGTTTTTCCAGATGGACAAGATAATCCTGGCTGCGTACAATCTATCTGACTGTCTAACAAACATTCTTTTGTAACGGTATTACACGTTTGTCCAGTTGGACATACTGTTCCACCATTAGTACAGATACTTGCATCGACAGCTGCCACACACACTCCACCAGTACACACTTCAGACGTACACTCTGTCGCCGCTCCACACGTTCCCCCAATCGGCGTTTTTGCTTGTGCTTTTGCAGCCAAACAAGCAGTCTCAGAAGGTTGTGGATTTGTACACCCGCCTCCATTTCCCTGAACACACTGATTTTCTGCAGTCAAACACCACGTGAGTCCAGGTGGAGGCTTAGGCCCACCACCACCAGCGGCAGCAGATCCCACACTATTGAACACAAACGTGGTAATCGCGTAGGATGCGAGGACGATGATAATACCAATAATTGCGGCAATAATCGTATCAAGTGCTTTTTTGCTCTGGTCTTCATTTCCACGTGACAGCATCCATCTGAGACCACCATAGATCATGAGAATAAAAAAGATGACAGACACAAGTGACAACAATGTACCAATAACATTTCCGATAAGTGCCGGCACGTCTTTGCCATATTTTGTGAGATGTGCTGCCTCGGCAGTTGCATTGAGTCCATATGAATCATCAACCCCAAAAACAAGTGTTGGAGAAAGCAGCATCACTGCACCAAAGAGAAACATGGAAAAAGATAACAGGCGTTTCATAAATTTGTAATACGTAATAAGAAAATTGTTTATTGCTTATTGTTTATGGTGTAGTATACGACTGACTTGTCGACACTTCGTACAAATTTGTAATCACAAACTGGGTGATCGCATAGGAAAACAATATGATAGCCAGGCCGATAATCGCGCCCCAGAGAATTTTCTTTGCTGTACCAACTCTATCTTCATTGCCGGCAGATGTCATCCACATGAAGCCTGCATAGAGTGTGAGGATGACAAAAATAATACCAAGAAAACTCAATATAAACTTGATCACCCGTGCGATACTCACACGAAGGTCCTGACCAGAGAGTCCACTGGCTGCACCATAATTGACACCCAGTGGGTCAGCAGCAAACACAGGAAATGCATGCATAAGTCCAAAAAATCCAACAATAAGGAGAGTGAGAAAGACAAGAGTTCGTTTCATAAAAAGATGATTATACACTTTCTTTTGAATACTATTCACGGGAAAATGTACAACCTTGCGGTATACGAGACCCTGCACACGCAAGGTCTCGTATAGGCAATATAGTACTAAAGAGTTTGGAATTCTTCAGCTCCAGAAGCTTTTCCAAGTTGCTGGACAACAAAAATCGTAATACCCCAAGCAAAGAGAATGATCGCGAGACCAATAATACCTGCAAAGATCGTTTTTCGTGCTTGACCAACTTTGTCTTCATTTCCACCAGCAGTCATCCAACGGAAACCACCGATCAGGATGATGACAACAGCAATCAAACCAAGAAATCCGAGCATTACATTGATAAGACCTACGACAGCATCGTCAAGTGCAGTTGTACCAAGACCAAGGCTAGCAGCAGGGTCATTCTGACCAAGACCAAAACTTGAACTTGCTGCGAGTGGAGATACACCATTTGCAGATGCCATAGATGGCAAGAACGCAAATGACATCAATACTGCAGCTGCAAGCATCAATGTTGTTCTATACTGTGAAAGTTTTACAATAATTTTTTTCATGAGTGTCACCTCCTTTCTGTCATTAAGATAAGGATACACATTCGTGTAACAGTATTGTATCAGTATTCGCAGGTACTGTCACATTGTTTTCCACATGGGTATATTAATTTGTTGTTTGCCAAGAACAACCACTAATACTTGTTCCAACAATAGGACTTTGCAATGATGTAGTTACACATTCTGCTGGACTATCTACATTTGGAATAGCTGTTTGTGAGGTATCACCCGTCGTATCATCTTTGATAGTGCAGACGCACTTTCCTGTATTTTGTGTATCTTGAGAAGGAGCGGTAGACTGATCTCCTCCACATTGAGCTGTTGTTTGTACAATAGATCCATCGAGTACCCAGCCATACAATGCAAGATTTTTTGGATCTCTTACTTCTGAAAACCCATTTTGTTTTTTTCCTGTTACGGGCACACAATCCGTATTAGGATTCAATGTTCCCTTTGCCGTGACATTTGATTTTGGTTCAGACATGATAAGGGTTTTTTGATTGATAATTTTTACATACCCAGTGATGAGATGAACATCACTCGAATTTGTCGGCGCACCACTATCCACTACAGATCTCCCCGTCAACCCTCCAATCACTGCACTCAAAATTCCATACGCCCCAAAGACAACAAACAATCCTATCGCAGCCCAGACCATAGTTTCGGTACCCTTTTTGACGCGCTCTGGATTGCCGGCAGAGAGGAGCCAATATGCACCACCAATGATGAAGACGACCAGTGTAACAGCTCCAATAATTGCCATGAGCTTTTGAACAACATTTCCAAAAATAATACGGAAATCTGTAACATTTCCTTTTATAGGATTGACAAGCTCAACCGTATGAATAGGAAGCTCGTTGCCTGTGTACGTTGGTCCTTTTGGTGCCGTCGTGCCACCAGAAGATGTTCCACCCGATGCCCCCCCAGAAGAAGTGTCACCACCACTAGTACCACTGTCCACTACTACATGATTTTCACAAGTAGTAGCGTCTTTGAGACAGGCAGTAGGAAGTTGATAATGTGTAAGGTTTACTTTTTTTGCAGTGAGAGCTCCACCAGGGTGTGCTATGGCAACAGTTTTTAGAGTTTCAACTCGTGTCCCAGCTGTTTCACCAGAACTAGAAAGGGTCTGATAATAAAAATCTACAGGACCAGCAAAATTGGCAATAATATCCTGACAGAAATTTGCCGGTGGATTTGGATTTGGAGGATCTGTCACATAACATCCATCTAGTACAATCGCCTTTTGCGCTATCAAACCTGCAATAAAATAACTACTCATCGTAAATGCACCACCACTATGCCCTGCCACAATATAATTTTTTTGTGAAGAAATACCTTTTGAAACCAAGACATCGTATGCTTCATTCATAACACATTCGAATTCTTCTTTGGTAGTACGCGTTGTTTTTTTTGAAGAACCATTTACCGCAGTTTGTGGAATAATCATCGGGGCTCCCAATGCAACAGCAGTATCACATATCTTATATCGTGATCCATTACAGATATCTTCAACAGGTAACTCATCATTCCCATGAAAATAAATATACGTAATTTCGCTGTGAGGTATACTCCTAGGAACGACAATACCCACTTTTTTACTTTGACTAGCCTTGTTACCTGTAAACTCACCAGGAAATACTTTGTCCGTATCGCTACAGGTTGAGATATATGTATAGAACGTGTACTTGGATTCCGGGGTCGTCGTCACTGGCGTTGGCAGTGCAGTAAAAACACGCTGCGGAAACAAAAACAATCCGAAGACAAGAAGTGCGTAGATGAATGATTGTTTTGTGTTTATAAAGTTTGGCGTCATATTTTTTCACGTAGCACGTAACACATATCACTTCTTCATGCACTATGTATGTACGTATCAAAGTTAATTTTAAAAACCGACATTCTTATGTTATCACAAAAATCTATCTTCAACACTTTTTTTGTTACGTGTTACGTGCTATGTGTTTCGTGATATATATTATTTGATTTCTTCAATCACACGAAAATCCTCCGATACGTTCAGTGCATCGAGGACAAAGTTGATAAGGGCATACGCACTAAATGCGATCACAATGCCGACAATTGCTGCAACGAGAATATCCCTTCCCTTTTTCACACGCTCCGCATTTCCAGCAGAAATGATCATCATGAAACCACCGTATACAAAAAATATCAATGCAGCAGAACCAACAATTCCAAGTGTCATCTTTCCAAAATTGATAAACAGTTGGATGAGATCATTGACATTCCGACAGCTTCCATCAAACGCACAAGGAGGGAGCGGCCCTTTGTAATCACCTGCGTTGGGTGGTTTATACGAACTTTGATATGCACTACTGAGATAGTCTGTACACGTATTTGTTGCTTCGAGATATGTACAATATGAAGACCCTTCTTTTGTACCACAAAGAGCTTTTGGGACTTTCACACATTCGATATTTCTTGTTTTAGCAATACATTCTTTCTCAAAAGAGAAACAAAAGCTATTTGTTGCACATTCTCCTTCAGAGAGAGCGCTGCATTCAACATCGACTATATTCACGGTTAAAGAATATTGGTCAACAAAAGCTCCTTTTTGAGCTTTTAGAATGATCAAAGGAGTTTTTATTTTTGTTTCATCCAATGTTAAAAGAACAACATTCGGAGTGTTTTCTGATGAAGGTGAAATAATAATAGCCTGATCAGCACAATTTTCACACGTAATTTTTACTCCGGTAACATCCGTAGTTAGTTCCACCTTAAAAGTCTTTTTTTCTCCTTTTGAGATGGTTATCACTTTACCACTCCATGTTCCAAGAGAAATAGCTACTTGGTGTTCTGTATCTCCAAGAAAAAATAAATATCCTTTCTCTTGATTACCATCTCTAATAGTATAAAAAATCCGAGCTTTGATGGCATCATTGACTCCAGCTGCAGGGGCAACAGGAGGTTTGATATTAAAATAAGTAGATAACAATAACTCAAACTGATGATCAGGATCATTAACACCATACTTGCCCGTTCTCAACTCAGGCCAATAATAATTTGTTAAAAAATTTGGGTGATTTTGTTGCCAATCCATTGGTATTAAATGTGAGCTCAATAGATCAGCAAAAGTTATATATCCTGATGTATTAGCTTTGTATATACAATCAAAACTATCTACATATTTTATAGGTGGAATATCTGCACCATCTGTATTTAAAAATTGTTCTCTTTCTTGAAGTGTAATTGGTTGATTGATAAAAGCAAAATAATGCCCTATTTGTACATCAGAACTTTGTCCTGGGATATTTTTACAGGTCGTTGGAATGCTTGCCAAAGCTCGAGCATCATCAGAGGGAAAAAACAAAAAAAATCCTAATATACTTACCCAAAGTAATCTACTTTTATTTATTGATAAATTCGATATTCTCATATTCTACAACGTTTGCTGTACTATTGTCGCAGCATTAATGATAAGCTGGGCATCTCTTTTCAATGCATTTTGCCCATCTGCATACGGCAAAAGATACTGCAACATAAGGTTTTCAATCGCAATATTTGCTTTATCTATATCTCTCCCAGTATACCAGTTTTTCGCCGTAAGGATACCCTGCACAAACGGACCAAGCTCCGGATCTTCTTGCTGCGCAGCGACATGCGCCCTGAGCGGCGACGGCTGCTTTGTCGCGTCTGTATATATTTTGATATTCTCAGGCGTCGTCATAAAACGGATAAAATCCCACGCTTCGTCTCGATGCTTTGTTTTCTTTACAACACTCTCCACCCAATAATTTGCTACATTTACCGGTGCATTGTCATTGAGCTGAGGCACAGGGATCACTTCAATAGCGAGCTGTGGGGCACGACTTTTTATGCGAGGAAAATCGTATGCAAAGCCAAAGAAAAATCCCGCTCTTCCTTGCGTAAAGGCGGTAAATGCATCTGTTTGTTTTTCATTCCAACTATAGACTTCTTTTGTCGGACGGGCAAAATCAGTATAAAATCGTAATGCCTCGAGTGTCGGATGATTTGACGCTGCTCGGTCTATGCCACCAGCAAATACAACAGTACCATCTTTGACCACATCCACCCCATTTTGCAAGAGAAGCAGTGCAAAAATATCTGTAGCATTGTCGATATTATTCCCTGTCCCCATCGGTACACCAGACTGAATAATATCTCCTACTCCATTTACACGTGTAATTTTTTTTACATCATCGAGAAACGTTGTCCACGATGTTGGTGGCTCTGCGATACCAGCTTTATCGAGAATTTTTTTATTGTAATATAATGCGAGTGTATCAAGTGCAAGTGGAAGACCATAGATCTGATTTCGGATGACCACATCACTCGCCACTGTCCCAATAAAATTGGACTCAAGCCCACGAATACTTGGCATAGGATTGGTTCGTGGCGTGACGATGATCTGCTCTGAAAATTGACTACCAGTGATCTCTACATCAGATACATTGACGGACGCAGGCATCGGATCGAGACGTGCCTCATACTTGCCAAGCCAGCGCACATGCATGGACACAACATCTGGCCCGATATCATCTGCCAGCGCATTGGTAAACAAATCATCAAATTCTTCGTAGCGAATCTGTCGGATATTTACTGTCACGTATGGACGTGTTTTCTTGTAGGCTGCTGCAAATTTTTGGAGCTGTCCAACATCATCGAAGACTGTCCAGTATGTCAGCGTGATTGGTTTGATAGATGCTTGCTCTGTTTGAGAAAGTCCTTTGCAACCGAAACCAGCCAGGGCGGTTATGCTAAGCATGGTAAGAAGTATTGTGAGGTATTTCGTTCTCATAGGATATTCACGTAGCACGTAACACATAACACATAACACTTCTTGTGGCACCGTGTTACGTGCTACGTGATATGTGTTTCGTGTTGTTATGTGTTTCGTGTTATGT
The DNA here is from genome assembly GCA_001871445.1 of Candidatus Magasanikbacteria bacterium CG1_02_41_34. GTDB lineage: Bacteria > Patescibacteriota > Patescibacteriia > Magasanikbacterales > UBA922 > UBA12086. The sequence continues at coordinate 14,316 of MNVD01000022.1, read as the reverse complement.
GTTCTATGTACTTTTGTCTTTTTCTAATCCCTTAATCGTAGTATACAGCATGGCCGCTATCTCGTCTTTTAGAGCAAACGCTTTTGTGTATTCCTCTTTCGTTATATACAAAAGCTCTTGTGCTAAAAATCTACAATAAATGGATTCTTTTAGTGATGCAAATGATATTTCATAAAAATTCTGTTTGGATCCAATCTTTATTCTTCCGTGCCCTTCTACATAATTTGACATCACTGATACAGCGGCTCTTCTATCTTGTGATGTAAGTCCAAACCTCTCATCTGCTGGATACTTTTTGGTATGAACATAGCTCAAACGTATATATTCATGAATCAACCTTTTTAACTTTTCATGAAACCCCTCCCCCATATTTTTGTTATATGTTACATGCTACGTGCTACATGTTACGTGCTATGTGCTACGTGATATGTGTTACGTGAAATTGTATCAACTTCTTTAGTTTATCATGAAATGCATTTCTCGTATTCATCATGCAAAAATGTGTTACGTGCTACGTGCTACGTGCTATGTGTTACGTGCTATTTAAATGCATCCAGCACAAACTGTACAACCGCATAACTTGCAAATATAACAAATACGCCCATAGCTCCCCAGACAATCGTCTTCAATGCTTTTCCTGCTTGGTCTGCATTCCCCATTGATGTCATCCAGAGCATACCACCATAGATAAAAATGAGAATAGCAATACTCCCAAGTACACCAAGCAAAATAGTTATACCACGACCAAAAAGGGTCGGAACAGACGTGGCCCTCAGTGGGTTCAAATCTGTAATAGAAGGAAAGGTAGACTTTACGTCAACAACAGGTGCTTTTGTTGTCGGCTGAGTTGGCGGAGCAACTTGTGCGGGTTTTTTTACCACAGCACAAAGATTTGCATATATCGTTTCAGAAGTTTCAACTCCAGCGACAGTATTGGTTACTGTCGCAGACAACAAAAATCTGGCGTAATAATACGGACTTGTCCCTACTGCAGCTCGTGTATCTCTAAGAATTTTTTGCTCCAAATTTATTTCAAAAATCCCCGTATTATCTTCAGTATAAAATCTATAAACCGATCCCTCAGTGCCACAATTTGAACATGCAAACACAGGTGGTACTGCACCAGTATTTTCTATCGGTATTTCAAAATGAAGTAATTCCCCCTCTTGTAGAGCATCTTGCGTTCCCCACGCCTTGGAGACAGCTTTATCAAAACACTCCTCAGACTTTTCTGTTGCATCTGCAGTAGGAAATATATAGCATATTTCTTTTCCCGGATCACAATTCCAATCCAGTACTGCGGCATGAGCAATACCAGGCAGTGCAAAACATGCAAAGAGGAATCCAACAACCAAAAAATAAACTTTCTGAAATGAATATATTTTTTTTGATTGACAGGACCAGTTTTCCATAGAGCTATTACAAAAATGCACCAAGTTCTTCTCGTATTTCATCATCTTTCATCGCAAAATGAAGGGTTGCTTTGAGGAGAGACAGTTTGTCACCAGTATCAAAATACTGACCATTGTATTCGTAGGCAAAAAACTTTTTCTTTTGTGCGAGTGCGTGTGCAGCGTCGGCTACCCAAAGTTCACCATCTTTCCCTTTTCGAACTTTTTCTAGAAATGGCCAGATATCTTTTGTAAAAATATATCGCATGCCACCAACAATCAATCCTTCTGGGGACACATGTTCAATGTCAGGTTTTTCTTCAAATTTTGATACTCGATAGATACGATCTTCACCAGTAGGTTTGCCATAGATATTGCCATATTTTGTCATGGCTTCTTTATCAGTGAGTCGCTGTGCACCGATCACAGATGCCTGCTTTTTATCAAACACTTTCAACAGTTGCTTAATAACCGGTACTTTAGCATCAATTACACTATCACCATCCGAAAATGCAAATGGCTCATCGCCCACAAATTCTTTTGCACAGAGGAGGGCGTCACCATTCCCCTTTGGGGAAGATTGTCGAGTATAAAAAAACTGTACTTTTTTGGTAAGTTCTACGAGGGCTTCGATGCGATCATACTTGCCACGTTCTTTGAGAAAAAACTCTTGATCATGATTTCTATCAAAATGATCCTCGATAGAACGTTTGTTCCAACTCGTAACAAAAATAATTTCTCTGATCCCACTCGCGACCATTTCTTCGACAATATATTGCACGACAGGCTTATCGAGTATAGGAAGCATTTCTTTTGGCATCGCCTTTGTGGCAGGAAGAAAACGGGTTCCAAGCCCTGCAACAATAATCACTCCTTTTCGTACCTGTGGTTTTTTTGACATAACTTCGTGTATTTAGGTTATTTGTAGTATAGCAAAGTGTTGTGTGATTTGCCATATTTTGTCAGATATAGAACTTGGGGCAGAGACATGCTGGACTACGCAAACGTTTTTTAGTTTTTTTGTTACTCTATTTCTTCCCAAGAAATCAACTCATACGTCGGCTCAACTGGAAAACCAGGTGGCACAAGATACCGAAGATTTCCATCATAAATATATATGGTATTGATAAATCCACTCACGACAGGATTCCCCCATTTGACACCGCCACCAGCATAGGAAATTTGTGATCCGAAAATAGTAAGAGAATTCTTTGTGTTTGAAAAATATGGTCTATAAATTTTTTTGAATTGAGAAAGCAATGCAGCCTCCACAACCATATCATTTGGAACATTGTATGGATATACAATATCCCCCTGTGCAATCAGTCCTATCACATTGGTAGATTCTTTTGCGAGGAGTGTAATATTTCCTATCGGATAAATTTCTTGATACGTACTTTCAAGCACAGGAAATCTCCCAGCACCTACGGACACATGTCCATTGACCACTCCTTCTACCCAGATATCATCTTCTACAAAAATGGCACCATTTGCGGGTATTGTATACGTCGCATCATATGTTTCATTTTGAATGTCATAATACACATTTCCAGAATAACAATATCCATTGTATACAGTTTTGCAATAATCTGTATATTTTTGACGTTTTGTCACGGTGTATAGTTTGAATGTTCCATCTGCCTGAAAAATCATATGGTATCCTTCTGATCCAGACGAATAAAAATGCAAGCCTCCAGCATCTGATGCATCACGAATACCAGCCAAATCAGTAGTAATAGCATTGAAATCCTTTGGGGGCACAGGGAAATCCCAAAATGTGGTTGGTCCACCATTTCCCCAGATACCAGGACTATTTACTGGACCACCAACAGGATCATAGATTTCTTTTGCACTTTGCAAAATAGAATCGGTGGTCCCATTAAATTCTATTCCGCCATTTGAATGGATCTTTCCATGCACTTCTGTCGTATAACTAAAACTCATGTCAGAATTTTCCACAAAAGAAAAATCTGTGAGTGCAGGATATCCGACACGAACACCAATAGTTCTCGTATTTTGTGGTTGCGCGATAGTCCAACCTGTGGAACGAAAATTTACAATCGTAGTACCGGCGAGTGGTGCGTCTATATCAAGAGAAAAATATCCAATGACATCGCCATTTTTATCTTCAAATGCGTGTACATACGGTCCTGCTACACCTGTTCCATCTTGATAATCTTCAGGGCTATGTGCGAGATGCCAACGATAATAATTGATACCAGCTTCTGCAATATGAAAAGACAAATCACGAGACTGTTTTCTATTCGATGCTTGATTTTCAAATAAGGCATAACTTGATACGCCCATGACAATCATAGTGAATGCAAGCGACCCAAAGATCATGACAAATAATAACAAGTTACCTCGTTTATCATGCAAAAACTTTTTTGTGTTGTGCAGTGGAAATAGCTTCATACAAAAAACATACAACACGTAACATGACTAGTTATCTTTCAAATTTCGTATATTCACCACCGCTTCTACATGCAATGGTACTGGTGTCGCAGTTGGATCTTTTTCTAGCTCTAGCTGCATACGAATGATACGAATATCCGTCAGGGCATCAGGCACTGTCAGTGGTGTTGATGTAACGGGATATGTATTATCGTAATATTCAAAAAGTGCAATACCTTTTGCAATATTTACAACTGACTCTGCAATCGTAATAACGGATTCTTCTCCATCATAATTCAATGGATTCCCACTTGGCTGGATCACACCTTTTTTCAAATCCGTCCCATCAATCCAAAAACGTACTTTTTCTCTACTATTATCATTATCTACATTTGCATAAAAAACAAAGGATGTACTTGATGCATCAGATATAGGATAACTCCCTATACTTGAAGTTTCGGCACGACGGACATCATCGACAAATTGCTGCACTGCTGCTCGCCCATCATTTTGCGTGGCGAGTTGCTCCCAAATAATATCTGTTGATCTGACACTGTGAATCAAAATCCATCCCACGGCAACAGAAATAATAGCAAACATACCGATGGCGACCATAACTTCCATAAGCGTAAATCCTTTTTTTGAAAATATTTCAATATGCATATTATGATCCTTGCAATGACACCGTTAATTTCGTATATCCGCCAACAGTCACATTACTACTCTCTGATTCGTATCCTGTAGCACTCACCGTTACGGTATAGTCTGTTGCAGATAATCCACCAAAGTATGTCTGCCCTGGTGGTGTGCAACTATTTGTATAGGTGAATGACACGTTTGAGAGAGTTGGAGTATATGTTGTCGACGCCGTACTCATATATGCCATATAGCGTATATATCTATCACCATCGTGGGCGTCTGAAATAACAGTATCAATGGTAGTATAATATGACCCAGTCGTACCATCTGGCCCAAGGTAACTCCATGAGCTAGGAGAAGTCGAATTTGCAGTAGCAATTTGAAAACGAACCGAATTCAGTCCTGTTTCACTTGGCTGACTGAGTGGCTCCCAAATAATATTTTGATATGTAGCATTGAGACCAAGATCAAACGTTGACGATTCAAGCCAACCACTCGCTGCATACTGTCCCAACATATCACGCAACGTAATATTTCCTGCAGAAGTAAGTACATCAACATTACTATCATCATCAAAAAATCGTGCATCATCACCAATTGTTTCCTGACCAGACCCACCAAACCAATCGGTCTGACCAACAGTTCCAACGCCGGTAATTTTTTCTTGACTAAAGCTCGTCGAAGTAACAAGAACAGTTGCATCCGCAATTGGCTGCCCCGTCACGCTGTCGACCACATCAACACGAAGTGCATTGGTAGATACAGAACCCAGGATAAGACTCACTGGTTGTGTTACACCAGGAAGTAAATCAATACGTTCATTTGGAATAGATCCTATAATATCATAGCCAGATACATCAAACTGATACGTATCCCACACCAGATCACTAAAGGTATATTGTCCACTTCCATTTGTTGTGACACTAAGATCGGTCAGGAGAACATCTGGAGATGTTCCTATTTTTTTTGTCCCTACAAGGGATATACCTGTCGATCCAATCGGAGTACAATAAGCATTGAGTGTTTGTACACTCATTTCAGAAATGGCATCAATCGTAAAATAAAGTTCAGTCAGATCTTGTGCGATAACCGTACCAAATGGTTTTGTAGGATTTGGATTTGACACCGTTGAGGATACTGTTTGATCTGTGGTATATCCATTTTTTGTCACGGTAATATCATAGGCTGCGATACCGGCAGCAAGATCTACCACGGCAAGTTTACCATCATTATCTGTGGTGTCATAAAAATTATATGTTGGATTTGTTATTGTTGAAACAACATGAACTGTCGCTCCTTGTACTATCTGTCCGCTTGCATTTATAACATGAATAAATAAAGCACCATGCGTAGGATCACCTTCCAAAAATTTTGGAGCAAGGTATGTAGACATCGATACTGGCACTTGCTGGTTGCACGATGTACATAGAATCTCTACATCTACGAACTTGTAATCTGATGGTTGATTGTCAAAAACAGGGTCATCTGCACCACATGCACCTTCTGTATCACCATGATTCAAATGCCCTTGCACAGCATTTTGCCCCACACAGAGGGTGCTCCCGTCGTGACACAATTCAGTTTGTGATTGTTGACACTCTCCACCACTGCTTCCTCCACCAGGATCAATAACACCATCAAACGGATCATCAATATTTCGAATAGTTCTCGTGATTTCAAAATCAATATTATTACGTGTTGTCGTGACAGTACGCTCGAGCAAACCAGAAGGACTTCCATTCACAATACCCACATCATAAAATGACATATTCCGAATACCCTCAATTTGTTCATTGAGGAGTGACGTTTCGATGATACGTACTCGAGAATTGTACACAAGTTTGAACACAAACTGGATACCAGAATAAATTCCAATGACAAAGATGGCAAAAATACCAACAGCCACCACAATCTCAAGGAGACTGAAGCCGTGCTTTCGTTGCTGCGATGCATGCATTGTGTGGTGAAAGTTTTTCATGACAGGCATTGATTTTCACGAAACACATAGCATGTAACACGTAACAAAAATGTTATATGCTACATACTATGTATTTCGTGATGAGAGTATACCAAAAAACTCCCAATCAAGGGAGTTTTTATACAGTGCAAAACATATTAGGCAACAGCCATCACATCGCCAATCATCTGATCAATCATTTTCTCTGCTTGATTCTGAACATCACCCACAAATTTTTGTTCAATCAATTCTTCCTTTTGCTCTCGAATCAAATCTTCACGCATAGCAAGCAACTCTTGTTGATGTCCTGAAATTTTCTGTTTCAATTCATCAACAGCCTTTTGATCTTGGTGCAATGAATTCGCATCATCGCTATCTGCGAGTTGCAATAATTGTCTTAATTGTTGAATTTGCTGTTTCACAAGATGCATATTTATCACAATATTTTTCATTTGTTGTTTGCTCGACTGTACATCTTTGACAATCATATCGGCTCGCTCCATTGCAGCAGCCACTTCTGCCTGTGCATCCATTTCAAACCGTTCACGAGATTCTCGCGACGGTTCTTGTTCACGCCGAGATCGACGTTCGAGTTCTGTTTCTGGGTGTGGTGTTATCATAGTTATTTCATTGTACATTCTTTCGTCTAGCATTGACAACCCATCATTTATTTGATACATCTTGTGAAGAGAACTCACACGGGAGGACACATGAAAAAGCTTCAGCGAGTACGCCATCGCCCTGACATACAGATCTTTAACCTCGCCTTCGAGGCAATGCAAGGTAACCAACCGAGCTACTACCGTACCTTTGGTACAAGGAATCCAGAGCATGGCTGGGAATGGATGTTCCTGGTCTTTGTCACGCTTGCCGACCGTTTGATGGAAAGTGCTGAGTGGGATGATTCCCAGCCATCACTCTGGACCTGCCACATCGTGTTTGCCAAATGGGGTACAACGTTCATCAAAACCCAACACGAACGTGAGGATCCAGAACAGGCTATCCGCGACATGGTTGATCTACTCAAGAGTAAGGATGGTTCCTCGCCGGAGCTACAAATCCTTCTCAAATCTGAGAATGAGGACAGTAGGAGGGAGGAACTTAGTAAGAACATCCAGATGTTCCTCGCCGAATTCGAGAAGATCGTGATGTAGCGAAGACTCATGGAAGACGTCTTCTGACGACCGGCGTAGAGCACTCGCTCCGCCGGTCGTCTGCAAACAAAAAACCACGAGCATACGCTGGTGGTTTTTTGTTACGTGTTCCATGAGAATTATTCTCCAATAAATGTACCTGCCTGTAAATCCCAGAGCCTTCGATAAAACCCTTTACTCTTTCTCAGAAGTTGTTTGTGTGTTCCATCTTCAACAATCTCTCCATCTTCTATAACAAGAATACGATCCATCGACATAATCGTCGACAATCGATGTGCAATGACAATAACCGTTTTACCTTTCATCAAATTGTGCAACGCATCTTGAATCAATTTTTCTGATTCAGAATCAAGACTGGATGTTGCTTCGTCGAGAATAAGAATCGGTGCGTTTTTGAGAATCGCACGCGCAATCGCAACTCGTTGTCGTTCTCCACCAGACAATTTCACACCACGCTCTCCGACAAACGTATCGTATTTCTCTGGAAAACTTTCGATGAATTGATGCGCATGCGCAAGTCGCGCCGCATCATGGACTTCTTCATCTGTGGCTTCTGGTCGCCCATAGCGAATGTTATCAATAATAGATCGGTGAAACAAAATAGGATCTTGTGGTACATAACTCACATGCTGCCACAAACTTTCGAGCGTCACATCTGATATGTTTTGTCCATCAATGGTGAGATTGCCACGCGTAACATCGTGTGTTCGGAGAAGTAACTTTACAATCGTGGACTTCCCAGCACCAGAGTGTCCTACAAGGGCAATACGCTGACCAGATGAAATAGTCAAACAAAACTTTTTCATGATAGAACGTGTTTTGTTGTAATAAAAAGACACGTTGTCAAACACAATTTCTCCTTTTGACACAACAAGTGGAGTTGCCGTTGGAATATCTTGTATCTCGTGTGGCGTTTCAAAAATTGATGTCATCTCTTCTGCATCGGCAATGTGTTCATAATAATTTTTGATATATCTCCCCACATCCCACAGTTTATCAAATGTCGTAATGACGTACGCTTGGATCAACACAAAGTCTCCAATAGTCAATTGTCCTTTTTGCCAAAATCCAACAGCCAGATACATCATGACAAATTCAAGAAGGAACATAAGTAATACTTGCACTGTTTCAAATATTTGTCCAAGATTCCATGTCAGTGTATTGAGATATCGAAGACGCTCTGTGACCACACCAAAATATGTTTTCTCTCGTGCATATCCATTCAAAAACTTTACATTTTCATGATTGGTTATAGTATCAGCAAGCACTGCAACAACTTTTGATTCTTGTCCACTGCGCATCACATCATATTTGAGCTTATACATGCTCCAAAAATAATTCATGATGAGAAAAATAGCCACCCACACGCCGAGTGCCACACCAAAAACGATATTGTTCATCGATAACACGGTCATCACCACAGTGATATCGACAAAAATACGAATAAAATTGAACGTAAGTAAATCAGCGATACCTTCAAATGAGCGAGAAAATTTATTTACACGCTTCACCAATGAACCGACAAAATTATTGTGAAAAAATGATGGTGCATGTTTGTGTATGTACGCAAAACACGTGTTCGACAAATCTCGCATCACGCGTGGCTGAAAATAATTATTCGTAAAAAGAAGGGTTCTCCAAATCACCCAACTGAGCCCAAACACACCAAGAATTTTTATAAGAATCTGAATCAACTGATGCGCGACGTCCGCATTTGGCGTGCCAGTTACTTGCAATACATTGAAAAAATCTCGATACAATAACGGTGGTATCATATTGACCACCGATCCAGCGATCACCCCAAAAATAACGACAAAAAAAGCCACAGGATACCGTATCGCATGTTGCCAAAATATTTGATATGTTCGTTTTGTGACTCGTTTCATAAACAGAAAACCGCCCTCAATACCTAGGCGGGTTCGCCAATACTTGTAGAGAAGAGGTAATCATTCTATTATAGAAGACGTATTCAATCCAACATTGTTACTATTATAGCTTAATCAACATATTTTTTCACCTATGCATGCATCTTTTTCACCGATTCTCGTCTCAGGCTCCCTTGCATACGACTACATTATGGACTTTCCAGACAGCTTCAAAAACCACATCCTCCCAGATCACATTCATATGCTGAATGTCAGTTTTGTCGTTAATACTCTCGAAAAAAACTTTGGTGGAACTGCGGGAAATATCGGCTACACAATGAAACTGCTTGGTGCCGACCCTATTGTTTTTGCTGCACTTGGCAAAGATGCAGATACATACCTAGATCATTTCAAAAAGCTCGACATGAATACTTCCTATATTCGCACAAGCAAAGAACTTTTTACTTCTTCTGCATACATTACAACAGATAAAGATGACAACCAGATTACCGCCTTCTATCCAGGAGCTGGGAGTGAATCAACAGAACTTCATGTAGCAGATGTGACGGAAAAACCAACGTTTGCCATCATTGGACCAAGTGCCAAAGAAGTGATGGTACAACATGCAAAAGAATGTTATGAAGCAGGCATTCCATTTTGTTTTGATCCAGGCCAACAAATCACCACACTCTCACCGCAGGAACTCATGGCAATCATTGGCCAAGCAACAATGCTGATCGGCAATGATTATGAAATGAAATTGATGGAAGAAAAAACAAGATGGGATGGACGAGAGCTGATGAACCATGTGGAAGTGCTCATAACAACACTTGGAAGCAAAGGTTCTGTCATCGCGACAAAAGACGACATGATAGAAATCCCAGCACCATCTGCACAATCAGTCGAAGATCCAACAGGTGCTGGCGATGCGTATCGTGCAGGATTCTTTTCATCATATGCAGAAGGAAAAGATCTGAAAACCTGCGGACAAACAGGTGCAATCGCAGCGCTGTATGCTATTGAAAAATATGGCACACAAAATCATGTATTTACCGTTGCAGAGTTTGAGGAAAGATATGAAAGTGTGTTTGGAAAAAAGGAGTAATTACAAATTTCTAGTTCACAATTCAAAAATAAAATGACAAATATTTGAACATTTTATTAGAAATTTTTAATTTGAAATTAACGATATGCAAACTCCTCTGACAATTGACTTACCAGGTTTCAAAGGACGCAAAGAATCACTTCAAGACGTCATCCGTTATCATCCATACAAACCAATGTTCTATCGGACAAATCTCTGGATGCACGGGCATCGTCTCATGTGGATGATTGAAGAATTATTTCCACTCATACAAACAGTATTCCCAAATTTTGATAAAAAAGCAGCACAACTCATGACGCTCATTCATGATGATCTAGAAATTGTCATGGGCGATATCCAACTCAATGATAAACTCGCCATGACTTCAGAAGAAAAAAATGCACTTGATCAAACGGAGAACAATGCCATGGACGAAATCGCTAGACGTTTTCCTGAACAGATTGAAACCTATTCTTACAAAGACCTTCTCAAAAGATACAACCAAATAGATGTAAACGATGTTGAAGCTGTCATAGTAAAATATTGCGACAAGATGGATGGCTATTGTGAAGCATTGCATGAATTGTTTGCTGGGAACAATATGTTTGCCACACCACTCCAACAGATGTATATCCTCCAATCTTGAAAAATTTTGAAGAAGCCTTTCCTCTTTTTGCAAAAGTAAGGAATGTATATCATCCACTCTTTTCACTCCCTGAACCACTGGACGTATCAGACACCGTCGCACAGGGCACTCCACACACAGCCAAATCAATTCAAGAAAAAACTGGCGTTGTACATTACGACGCGTGGCGAGACATCACACAAAAGTATGGTGGTGAATGGGGTGTTGAAATGTTGACAGAACAACGAGAAAAATAATATGTAACAACAAAAAATCACCATGCAACGGTGATTTTTTTATGTACAGAAATTCCTTGAAAAAAAGACGATTCTCATGCATACTACGCCCATTCTAATATACGTCTATGCTTACGTCTCCACTTATCTCCTTAGGACTTCTTATCTTGGGTCTTGGGATCTTAGTAAAAAGTGCAAACTGGCTCGTCTCAGGATCATCTTCCATAGCAAAAAAATGGGGCATATCCAGCTTGGTCATAGGTCTTACCGTCGTATCATTTGGGACATCCGCTCCAGAATTTTTGGTAAACCTTATTTCGGCATTTCATGGAAATACGGATCTTGCCATTGGCAATATCATTGGGAGCAATACCGCAAACATTCTTCTCATCCTTGGTATTACCACAATCATCACTCCTCTTGCAGTAAAAAAAAATACAACATTCAAAGAAATTCCCTTTGCCATGCTTGCCGCAGTATTGGTAATCCTCTTTGGAAATGATTCTTTTTTTGATGGAAATTCGTTCAATGCTATTACAAGAACAGATGGTTTTGCCTTTCTCGCATTGTTCGTCATATTTTTGTACTACACCTACGGTATCAGTAAAATAAAAGGAGAAAAAGAACACATAGACGAATACTCATGGATAACATCTATGGGGCTGGCACTCGGCGGAATTATCGGCCTTACCATTGGTGGAGAATTAATCGTTCGTCACGCTTCCAACCTTGCCGTATACGCAGGTCTTTCGGATAGGATCATTGGTCTTACCATTGTCGCCATTGGGACATCACTTCCAGAACTTGCAACGTCTGTGGTCGCAGCAATGAATAAAAAAGCAGATCTCGCCATTGGAAACATTGTCGGATCAAATATTTTTAATGTATTTTGGATTTTAGGCATTACCTCTATTATAAAACCAATACCCTTCAATGCTTCTATCAATGTTGATGCTATTTTTTCAGCATTTGCAGCACTCCTTTTGTTCATAGCAGTAATTATAGGAAAACATCGTATCGAAAAATGGCATGGATATGTCTTTTTCTTTCTCTATCTTGGATATCTTGGTTTTTTGGTTATTGCTCCAGAATGCCTTCCGTTATATTGTAAGTAACAGCGTCCTCCCATACCAGCATCTTAACAAAACACCTATACTGTGATAGGGTGAATCCACTTAAAATTATATGTATGTCCAATAATGACTACAAAGTAGCCGATATCACACTTGCTGAACTCGGCAGAAAGCAAATTGAAATTGCAGAAAAAGAAATGCCAGGTCTGATAGCAATCCGTGACAAACACGCTACAGAAAAACCTCTCGCTGGCGTCAACATCATGGGAAGTCTTCACATGACCGTTCAGACAGCAGTCTTGATTGAGACACTTGTAGCCCTCGGTGCCAATGTCCGCTGGGCAAGCTGCAATATTTTTTCTACCCAAGATGAAGCTGCCGCAGCGATTGCTGAAGCTGGCACCCCTGTCTTTGCATGGAAGGGTGAAACACTCGAAGAATACTGGTGGTGCACCGAACGTGCACTCGACTTTGGCAATGGCAAAGGACCACAGATGATCGTAGACGATGGAGGCGACGCCACCATGATGATTCACAAAGGGGTGGAAATTGAAAAAGATCCAAGCATGCTTGAAAAAGATTTTTCTGACGAATCAGCAGAAATGCAGATCTTCATGAAAAAAATGAAAGAAGTATATGACGCACAACCAACACGTTGGCAAGAAGTAGCAAAAAATGTAAAAGGAGTGAGCGAAGAAACAACCACAGGTGTACATCGCCTCTATCAACTACACAAAGAAGGAAAACTTCTCTTCCCAGCAATCAATGTTAATGACTCTGTCACAAAATCAAAATTTGATAATGTCTATGGCTGTCGTCATTCTATTATTGACGGACTCAACCGTGCAATGGACGTCATGATCGGAGGAAAAACTGTTGTTGTCTGTGGCTACGGTGATGTGGGCAAAGGATGTGCCCAAGCACTCGCAGGACAAGGCGCGCGTGTCATCGTGACAGAAGTCGATCCTATCTGTGCACTGCAAGCAATGATGGAAGGATATGAAGTCACCACTGTCGAAGATACACTTGGACGAGCCGATATCTATGTGACAGCAACAGGAAACAAAGATATCATCACACTCGACCACATGAAGAAGATGAAGGATCAAGCAATCGTTTGCAACATTGGCCACTTTGACAATGAAATCCAAGTAGAACCACTCCAAAAAAGTACAGATATTATACATGAAAACATCAAACCCCAAGTTGATAAATATACATTTGCAAATGGCAATGCCATCTATCTCCTCGCAGAAGGACGCCTCATGAACCTTGGCTGTGCGACTGGCCACCCAAGTTTTGTCATGAGTAATAGCTTTGCAAATCAAACACTGGCACAGCTCGAACTCTGGAAAAATGAGTATGAAATAGGTGTGTATACACTACCAAAACATCTGGACGAAGAAGTTGCTCGCCTCCACCTAGAAAAAATCGGCGCGAAACTCACAACACTCACAGACGAGCAAGCATCATACCTTGGTGTAGAAAAAGATGGTCCTTACAAGCCAGATCATTATAGATATTAAAAAGTTTCCTTCCTTTACTAAAGGAAGGGTTAAGGTGAGGTTGCAGTCAACCAACAAACAATGCAAGCAATACAAAAAACTCACCTATTTGGTGAGTTTTTTTAATGAATTACCCCGCAGCAAGCTGACGGGGTCTCATCACTTACATAAGTAGTTTAAGCTGCTTTTCACGATGTATCTCTTGATACGTTTTTCCTTGGTTTTTTACGTAATTCTTTATTACGGTCTCGTTTGCATAGGCGCCCACCGTATTCAAATAGTAACTACTACTCCAAAATGTTCCTCCCCACAACATCGTCTTTACGCCTGGGTGTTTTCTAAATATCTCTCGTGCTGTGATACTTTTTGTTATTTGTGCTATCTTGCTTGGTG
>MNVD01000005.1 GCA_001871445.1 Candidatus Magasanikbacteria bacterium CG1_02_41_34 | reverse complement strand
CCAAAATCTTTGGCGAGAGACAGACCAATCACGAAGTTTGTACTGGATTTTTCTTTTTCCAATATTTTTTTCTTCGAGCCAGTCGATCATTTTTGATTTTGCTTCTACAATTTTTAATCCATTTAAATATTCAGAATTGACTAAAATACCTTCACCGCAAAAGACTTCTTCACCTGTAAGAATTCTCTCCTCTAGTCTTGAGAGTTCCTCTGTAGTATCAAGTTGTTTTTCTTTATTTACATCTCGAATTGATGTAATCGGTCCTAATATTGGATAAGGTTTTACTACATTTCGAATTGCCAACCCAAACTTCTTCGCAAACTCAAAATCACGCTCGTCATGCGCAGGGACTGCCATGATAGCGCCCGTTCCATATGTGGCAATGACATAGTCTGCAATCCAAATAGGAATTTCTTCGCCATTGGCAGGATTCACGGCTTTCACACCTTTCAGCTCTACTCCAGTTTTTTCCTTTTGTGTCTGGCGTTCTAGCTCTGTTTTCTTTGATGTCGCTAATATATAGGATTCAACCTCGTCCCAATTTGAAATTTGTAATTTTAATTTTTGAATTGTTTCTCCTTCCGGAGCAAGAACTATGTACGTCGCCCCAAACAATGTATCAGGTCGTGTCGTGAAAACAGTTATTGTTAATTTTGAATTTGAAATTTTGAATTGTATCTCTGCTCCTTCTGACTTCCCTATCCAATCCCTCTGTCTTTTCTTCGTCTCTTCTGGCCAGTCGATACGATCCAGTCCTTCGAGAAGTTGTTCTGCGTAGTCGGTAATTTTCAAATACCACTGTTCCATGTCTTTTTGTACCACAACAGTATCACAACGTTCACAGTGTCCATCTACGACTTGCGCGTTTGCCAATACAGTTTTGCAACTGTCGCACCAATTCACGGCTTGTGTTTTTCTATATGCAAGTCCTCGATCGTACATGAGGAGGAAAAACCACTGCGTAAATTTGTAATACTCAGGATCACTTGAGCGAACAAAACGATCCCAATCTACAGACGCACCTAGTTTTTTTACTTGTTCGACAAAGTTTGCACCGGTCTGATCAATCGTCTCTTTTGGATGAACATTTGTTTTGATTGCATAATTTTCTGCTGGTAATCCAAACGAATCAAGCCCGAATACTTGCAATACTTTCTTCCCTTTCATTCGCTGATAGCGTGCAAAAATATCACACGCGGTATATACCTCAGCATGACCAACATGAAGTCCACTGCCAGATGGATATGGAAGTTGCGGCAAAATGTAATATTTATTATCTGACGTTGCATCCGTCGGCGTCGAGAACGTCTTGTTCTCTTCCCAATACGCCTGCCATTTTTTCTCAATAGATTTTGGATCGTATTTTTCCATACTAAATATATTTTACTCGTTTACCCAGCGCAGCTTTAGCGGAGACGGGCCACTTTTGCTCTATTGATTTTGGATCGTATTTCTGCATATTTTTATAATTACTAGCCTGCCCGGCGCAATTGAGACGAAGTCGAAATGGAGACGGGCCACTTTTGCTCAATAGATTTTGGATTATATTTTTCTATACATTCTTTCTAATCTTATAGAACACAGATTTCCAGAATCACCTGGATACACCAGGATCTTATCCTGGAAAATCTTGGTAATCATGGTGATCCGTGTTCTATCTTACATGTTTATGTATACGTTTCAAACAATTGCATCACTTTTGGATGAAGATCTGTATTTGCGACGACAATATCTTGTCTTCCGCGTGTCCACGGCTCACCATACCCATTTGTGGCAACAGCACCAGCTTCCTGTGCAATCAAAACAGGAGCAAGATAATCCCAATCCAGCCCAGCATTTGACACAAAAAAATCCATACCACCACTTGATACATGACAAAGTGCTAACATGGTCGCATAATTGCATACCCAAGAATCAGTGTTGGTGGTCAAATTTACAGCAAATACTCGAAATCGTTCAATATGATCCCCATATGTTCCTGCTTTATTTGCCTTTGCCATGATACCAAATGCCTGATCAATCGACTGTGTATTGTTTACTAAAATTTTTATATCATTGAGAAAAGCTCCTTTCCCTTTTTCAGCAAAAAAGAGATCCCCACTTATGGCATTATATACCGCTCCTAGCCATGTCTCCCCATTTTTAACGACCGCAATGATCGTACACCAAAATGGAATCCCATTGGCAAAATTTCTTGTGCCGTCAATTGGATCGATGACCCATTCATACTCCTGCCCTTCATTAATTTTTTCACCTACTTCTTCTGAAAAAATAGTGTGGTCTGGATATGCTTCTTTAATTTTGTTTACAATAAAATCACTCACTGCCACGTCCGCTTCTGTCACCAAATCCCCTATTGTTGATTTTGTTTTGATGTGCGTCACCCCATTATCAAAATAGCCTTTTGCGATAGCACCGGCTTCTTGTATTGTCTGCTTGAGAAATTCTTGCATATTTTTTGTAGAATGTATATCCATCCTACAAAAAATGGCTAGAAAAAGCAAGAAATGTTGCTTAGCAGCTTGACAAAATCAAAAAAATAGTATACCGTCACTTTTGTCTTTTCTGAGATGCAAGTGAGTGCTGAGGACAGCGCAATTTCCTTTCAGCACACCTCTCATCTGTTCGTCCAAATGGGACAAGGAGGCATTGAGAGCCTGCGTGAAAACATGCTCTCAATGGAGACCTCTTCCTTTCCTCCTGGAGGAAGCAGCGGCCTATGGTTATCGGAAAAAGCAAGCTCGAGATACGAGACTTAAGGCGGATCGTAAACTCATGTACGCCTAGAGATAACCAGATCGGATGACCCGAAAGGGATAATGCAACACAGACAAGACAACCACGTCCAGAGGAGATCAGGCGCAGCAGGGCCTGATTCTCCTCTGGACGCCTTCACATCAAACAAAAACGACCCGAAGGTCGCTTTTTTAGTTATATTACTCTTGAGAAGGTCTCTCCGTTTCACCACCATCCCAATTCAATCCCATTACCTCAGCTTGAGCCTGTGTCAACGAAACAAGTTCTGTCACAATCTTTCCTGTTTTATCATATATCCGAGGTTCTTTGGGGATTGTAAAAATTTGTGTTGGTTCCACGTCCTCATCAGATGCTCGTGTAGTTGTATCTCCAGGTTGATTGCGCAATTTTTTCGGAGGAAATTCACCGGAAATCGGAAACGCTGGCATCACAGGTTCAACGGGTGGTTTCGGAGGTTGCTCATATGGAATTTTCCCATTTCCAGCTTGATCTATTCTACTACTCATAGTGTTTCTTTTAATGTACTACTCACACGCTCCACAGCTTTGATAAACGCAGCTGTGCGCATATCAGTATTGTACTGCAGCTTTGTATTCCACACCTCGTGGAACGAATCGACCATAATTTTTTCCAATTTTTCGAGCACCGCTTCTTCGGTCCAGTGCTCCCCTTTTACATTTTGCTCCCATTCAAAATAACTCACTGTCACACCACCGGCATTGGCAAGAACATCAGGCACTACAATAATCCCCTTTTCTTTCAAAATTTCATCTGCGTCTGGTGTGGTTGGACCATTGGCAAGTTCGACAATTGCTGTTGCTTTGATATTTTTTGCATTGTCTGGTGTAATCACATTTTCAAGCGCAGCAGGAACGAGAATATCTACATCCATCGTGAGTATATCGTCATTTGAAATTTCTGTTGTCCTTGCGAACCCTACAACACTACCAGTGTCTTCTTTGTGTTTAGTAAGTGCTTCGATATCAAGACCTTCATTCATTACAATCCCCCCTTTTGAGTCACTCACCGCAATAATCTTGTATCCCATCTTGGATAAAATTTTTGCCATATGTGACCCAGCATTTCCAAATCCCTGAATGGCAATACGTGTTTCTTCTGGCACAAGATTCATATTCTTTGCAAGCTCTCGTGTACAGTACGCACCACCCTGAGCCGTAGAAAATCCTCGTCCTTCTGAACCACCTTGATCAAGTGATTTTCCGGTAATCACACCTGGATCTTTCTTGCCAGTAATTTTTTCAAATTCATCTCGCATCCACCCCATAATTTGTGGCGTGGTGTAGACATCTGGTGCAGGCACATCCTTATCAGAACCGAGCACCATCCACAATTTTTTCATGTACCCACGAGAGAGTCGTTCGAGTTCCCCTTCGGACAATTCTTTTGGATTGACAATCACACCACCTTTTGCGCCACCCATAGGGATATTCACTGTTGCACACTTGATCGTCATCCAAAATGAGAGCGCTTTGACTTCATCCACTGTGACATTCCAATGATAGCGAATACCACCTTTGTACACACCAAGCGAATTGTTGTACTGACTTCGGTAGCCAGTAAAAATTTTTACCGTACCATTGTCCATAACCACAGGAATAGCAACTTCAATAAACCTATCTGGTTGCTTTAGTATGGTATGAATCCTCTCATCAAGACTTATATAGCCAGCAGCTTTATCGAGCTGTTCCATGGCATTAAAAAATGGATTTGACACTTCTAACATATTCAAAAGAAAAAAACCTGTCCCCCACACAGGGTGAGTAAAAAGAGGAGCTCCACCTAGGATACTCCTCTTTGAAAGAACTGTGCAACTGGGGATTATTGTTGTGTTTTTCTATACCAACGTCGTACCATCCAAATAACGAGGATGAGGACAATCCACAATGGAATATACACAGCTACCCAGATAAAAACATCAACAATTTTTTTACCAAGATCTTGAAGTCCTCTCAAAGCATCTTTTACAGTGGCGAGTGGCTTCCATGTATTACCGTTATCAAGAACTGGAAGCTGTTCTGGGTTGGTAGAAAGGTAAACGGTCAATGATGAAAAAGCAGCACTTTCTTTCAAATACTTCATGCGACCTTCCATACTTTCAATTTGTCCACGCACATTTGTCAATTCACGTTGCACAGCCAAAATATCTTCAATTTTTACAGCCTGCTTCATGATTGACAAAAATTGTGTTTCTGACGCTTTCAAATTGTCCAGTCGTGCTTGCAGATCCACATATTCTTCTGTGACATCCTGTCCATCAGTGCGTTCACTCTGTACTTCACCAAGTACTCTCACCGTGCCAAGATTGGTATCAAAAACTGTAGAAGGAATACGAATCTCAACTGACCCCGTAGGATCATTATCATAGGTATCTATTTCACTGGTAACGACAAATCCTCCTTTTTCTATAGCAAATTGTTTTATCTGCCCCACAGCCACAGCAACATTGTCTACCAAAATTGACATACTACCATTCTTTATCACCAAACGTTCTGTTGCTGGCACATCCACAGCGACAGATCCACTGTCTGGTGAAGGTGCTATGGTTGGCATCATGGCATATTTTTCGTTCGTAGCACTCTTTGTGGAGATATCATAACTATCTTCTACCATCGCATCTCGCATCATCGACGGCTCTCCAGCGCTCTGACCCATCACCCCTTCGCCATAATAATATGGTTGATACTGTGTGTTGTACCAAAAGAGCAACCCGACTACAATGACAATGCCGGAAATAACGGCAATCTGTTTTCCATGTGGACTGTCTGCAAAAATCATACAAAAATGTTATATGAATAACACTTATAGTATACACTCACCTATACGAATATACAAAAACAAAAAATCAGCAACATGCTGATTTTTTGTACTCATACATAATCGAGTTATGAAAGATGTTTTTCAATGACAGCTTTGAGTCGATCTTTTGGTACACCACCAACTACGGTGTCAACCAATTCCCCACCTTTGAATACAAGAAATGTTGGGATACTCATGACACGGTACTGACCAGCAATCATTTGATTCTCATCAACATTGAGCTTTCCTACTTTGACTTTGTCATCGCCAAATTCTCCTGCGAGTTCTTCAACAATTGGTCCCATTTGTTGACAAGGACCACACCATGGAGCCCAAAAATCTACAAAAACAGGAATATCTGACTTGAGCACATCAGCATCGAATGTATCATCGGTAAATGTATGTTGTGCCATATATAATAGTATTATGGTTACTTAGGAAGTACAGCATAGCATGGGAGTCAAGTGCTGGAAAGTGTGGATAGAATCAAACAAATTTTTACCCCCTAACCTTTCCAACCCAGGAGAAAATATCTTGGAAGTTGCCGAGGATGACTTGGAAAACAGATTCTTGTTTTCGTGGGGTGAGAACAGTGACTGTCTTTGATCTTGTCGTGTTGCCTGCTGAGTCTGTACTCTCTACTTGGAATTGGTAGACTGACCCTGGTTCAAAGTTGGTGATCACCACGATATGTTTTCGTATATAGCTCTGATCAAGAGAGGTACTTTCTTGAAAGTCTTCTGCATCTGCACTGAATCCTTTTCTATAGAGGACTCGACTCGTTGACAGTT
>MNVD01000030.1 GCA_001871445.1 Candidatus Magasanikbacteria bacterium CG1_02_41_34 | reverse complement strand
GGAGCCGTGGCTACATATGCTTGGGCTGTAGTAGTAAAACACTGATCAGAAGCAGATAAAGCATTCCCCAAAGTATCTTTTACACCTGTGGTGAATTCTACACAGTACTGTGTACTTGTCGTAAGTAATTGTGGCTGTCCAATAAACAAAGTCTTTTGCATGGCATCATATTGGTAAGACGTAGTTGCCAAAGGAGTTTCACCACCATCCAAAGCACTACTTGCATTGATATCAGCAAAATATTTTACATTAGTATTATTGAGTGTTGATTGGTCTATATCTTTGGAAAAGTGCACGACCACAGCAGCTAGGCTCAATTGAACATCCGTAGTACTAGAAGCAGGGTTCATACCGACAATGGTAGGCGCACTCACATCAGCAACACCAGATGACGTGTGAAAAAATCGCATATCATCTTGTTGTCCACCTTGGAGTGCCACTCCTGCAACATTTGTTATTTCTTTTCTCAGAATTAAGACATAATCTGTACTGGTAGAAAAATCACTTGTTGGATTTATTTTTAAAATATGATTTGCACTGTCCCAGGTCAATTCACAGCCACCACTTGCACACATATTTGTACCAGACGGTTGACCGTTTGTCGCGGTTTCCAGATTTACATTTGTCGTACTTGTCACCGACCCAATGCTTGTGGTGGCCATGTTTCCTTGATCACCAGCAGGAAACGTCACGAGCAAATTACCATTGATAGCAAAACCAGAATCACCAGGTTGTGGAACACTATTTTGTACAAACGGAGGCGTAGTATTGTTGTTTGTATCAAATGCTCCTGTTTGGAAGGTGGTCAAAAGATCAGATACAAGATGGTTAAAGCTTTGATCCTGCGTGCTAGACGTTATCGTCAGGGTATACCAAGTTGAAGTATCCAATGGAATTCCATCTGACATGTGCTCACATACCAAAGCAGTGGCAGTAGAATTGTTAATAAGAATTGCTGTAGCACTTAAACATAAATTAGGACCAGTCGGAGCACCATTCTGCGTATTTCCCGTATTTGCTTGTAAGATAACTGTTGACGTAGGAACGGAAGGTCCACCAGCAAGATATTCACTAAAAGGAACAGACACAAACGTACTAATAGGCAACCCCGTTGCCCCATCCATAATACCACCGTTTACTCTTGTAGGAGGTGTTGTATCGCCTGCAGCATACACAAAAAACATAGCGGTAATTGATAAGGCAATACCGACAAAACCAGCAACACTCATTCTCAGTGCTGATCTTGATAATTGTTGTTTGGAAAAAAGATTTTTTATGTGATTCATATATAGTTGTATACGTGTTATGTAATAAAAGAAAAGGAACCTTTTTTCCTACGTGCCGACTATCTTTCCAGGAAAGATACACAATAGAAAATGAAGGGAAATAAAAAAAGAAGTGTCCAAAACAAACGCTTCAAAAGTGATGCCTTACCATATATTGTATTCCTCCACAAACATTCATGTTTTTGTATTGTGTATGAACGTTGATAATAGTATACATCATTTATTACAGTCTGTATTGTACTTATGCACAGATTATTTCATAACACGACAGAACATCACCCAAATTTTTCTCGTTTTTATATATATCGTGAGATATGCTATACTTTTTTCATCAAACGTATATGCTTCGAAAAAAATCACGAAAGAAGAAAAAGAAACATCAAAAAAAATACATCCGAAGAAGCGTCTTGATGTCGCCCCCCTTTCGATGGAAACTGGCACTGATTGGAATAAGCACGAGCTTTGTTGTCGTGGGTATTTTTTTTATTATTCAGCGCCCAGAAGCAGCAGAACTTCCCTATGATGTGCGTCCCGAACGAATCGACAGATACTTTGCAAAAAATAATATGCCACTTAAAGGACATGGTAAAACATTTGTGGAAGCTGCAGATACTTGTGGTATGGACTGGCGTTTGTTACCAGCTATAGCAGTTCGAGAATCAAGCGGAGGAAAACACATGCAGCTAAACAACCCCTTTGGCTGGGGTGGCGCACAGATTCCATTTGAAAGTATTGATGACGCCACCCGAGTCGTTGGACAACATTTGTGTGGAGACGAGCCCGACACCGCTAAATGGTATAGCACGACATCTACGTACGAAAAACTGTACCGGTATAACGGTACAGTCATTTCAACGTATCCAGCTGAAGTACAGTGGATTATGAACCAGTTTTAGCACCACATACGTTGAAATAAAAGAACCAATGTTTCCAGTGGTTTTTTTATTTCTTGAATTCTCCTCTACTACGCTCCTACGCTCCTCCATCACATACCTTCCACCCATCTGGGACATCACATGGCGTTGGATATGCCACACAGCTACTCTCATCTGATTGTTTTGCGTATGTAATAACTTGCGAGCAGAGTCGCCCTTCCTTTACATCCCACTGATTGAGCGGACGGTTCTCGAAAATTCCAGGACTTGTGCTACTCACAAAATCCAACAAATTAAATATTTTTTCAAAAAAATCGCTTGTGCCACTCACTTGCAACATTTGCCCTTTATATTCAAGATCTGCGACCATGACATCTTTGCCGTCTTGCATAGTAACATGTCGCACAGTGCCTGATACTCCATCTACTGAGATTGGTGTGCCAGAATCTTGTCCGCTTGGAGGCGATACCAATTCTTGTGCAAGTGTAAGATATGAACCAGATGACGGATCCTCTACAGTAATACCTCCACGCCATTGTTTTACCTGCCACCGAATGGGATATGAAATCTTTACATCAGCAAAATCGTCTACAAAAATCTGTGTCATTTCTTCTGAAACTGCCTGCTCTTGTTGTGCTTTGGCTTGCTCTTCGGCTCGCATTCGGATCTGCGCAGGCGTCACGTCTGCTGTGTTCATACTTGGAGAAGAAAGAGTCACACTTCCACATCCTGCACCAAGCGTAATCAATCCTGCACCGAGCATACCTAACGCAGCTACCAAACTAACAAATGTTTTGTGTGTTTTCTTGCCTGTATTTCCCAATGTTTTTTCTACTGAGGATATACGACGCCTCGTATCCACAACCGTATCTGGATTGAGAGAAATACTGTCAATACCCGCTCGAACAAGAAATTCTGCAAACTCTGGGTAATCACTCGGTGCTTGTCCACAAATACCTACTTTCTTTTTGTATTTATGTGCAACGGCGATCACATCTCTTATTAATTTTTTGACGGCAGGATTATTTTCATCATACACATGACTCACCAAACTCGAATCCCTATCAACACCAAGAGTAAGCTGAGTCAAATCATTACTGCCAATACTAAATCCATCAAAAATCTTGGCAAATTCTTCTGCCAAAATCACATTGCTAGGGATTTCGCACATAACATACACTTGCAAACCATTTTCACCGCGTTTTAGTCCAAATTCTTCCATGGTCTTCAGGACTTTCTCTCCTTCTTCTGGCGTACGACAAAATGGTACCATGACAATAATATTTTCAAGACCCCATTCTTCACGTACTCGTTTGATTGCCTTACACTCTAGTCCAAACGCTTCTTTGTATTCATCAGAATAATATCGACTTGCCCCACGCCATCCAATCATTGGATTTTGTTCTTCAGGCTCAAATTCTTTTCCACCGATAAGTGTACGGTATTCATTTGTTTTGAAATCAGAGAGACGTAAAATGACTGGCTTTGGATACATCGATGCACCAAGTCGCCCAATACCCTCAGCAAGACGAGACACACAGTATTCTGATTTGTCTTTGTAGCCAAGCGTCATTTCACGAATTTTCTTTTTGGCGACCTTGTCCTTTAGCGTGTTGTATTGCAACAATGCCTGAGGATGAATGCGAATAAAATTGGAAAAAATAAATTCTTGTCGTGCCAAGCCAATACCATCGTTTGGCAGAAATGATAATGAAAATGCATGATCAGGATCTCCCACATTCATCATAATGCCAGTTTTTGTATCTGGAATATTATCGAGTTCTGTACGTTTCACTTCAAAAGGAAGAATGCCTTTGTAAATAACACCCTCATCCCCTTTTGCACAGCTTACAGTAACCTCTGATCCATTTTTTAGCAATTTACGCGCATTTTTTGCTCCCACAATACAAGGAACACCAAGCTCACGAGAAACAATCGCTGCATGGCTCGTCTTACCACCCTGCTCTGTGACAATAGCGGATGCAATACGCATGATAGGCTCCCAGTCTGGATCAGTAATACGTGTCACAAGAATTTCCCCTTTTTTGAAAGTTTTCATCTCTTCACGCTTTTCAATGACACGAACTTTGCCAGCCCCTATTTTTTGCCCAACAGCAATACCACTCAGCAATATTTTTCCTTCTTGCTTGAGTTCATAATTTTCTATCACAGCATGACTACTTCGTGCTTTGACTGTTTCAGGACGCGCCTGAACAATATAAAGTTTGCCAGTTTCACCATCTTTTGCCCATTCAATATCCTGTGGCTTATTATAATGAGCTTCAATCTGAGCACCCCACTTGGCGAGCTGCAAAACTTCATCATCTGAAATAGCAAATTTGTCTCGCTCCTGTTGTGACACTCGAGCTTGCTTGACGCCTTTGGTTTTTCCATAAACAAGCTTTACTTGTTTACTTCCAAGTGTTCTGCTGATCACAGCTTTTTTTCCACGTCTTAGACCATCTTTGAAAACATAAAATTGATCTGGCACGACTTTGCCTTGGACAACATATTCTCCTAAACCATACGCAGATGTTACGAGCGACACGCCTTGAAATCCAGACTCTGTATCCATAGTAAACATCACACCGCTTGCCCCAGTATCAGAACGTACCATTTCTTGGATAGTAACAGACAAAGCGATACTCAAATGATCAAAGCCATGTCCTTCACGATACGACATTGCTCTATCAGTAAACAGGGATGCTATACATTTTTTGACAGCATCAAGCACATCTTGTTCACCACAGACATTGAGATAGGTTTCTTGCTGTCCAGCAAAACTTGCGTCAGGCAAATCTTCTGCCGTTGCACTAGATCGCACGGCAACGGCAAGTTTTTTATGTCCTGTTTTTTTTGCCAGTTCTCTATAGGCAGCAATGACTTCATTACTAATTTCTTTTGGCATTGAAGCACTCAACAATAATGTACGGACAGCCTTCCCTGTTTTTTTTAAATTTCGGATATCATTGACATCCAAATCTTTCAATGTTATTTTCAACTTTTTTTTCAAATCTTTATGTGCCAAAAATTCCCAATACGCTTTTGATGTTACAGCAAAACCGTTTGGTACTATGACGCCTTTTTTTGTGAGCTTGGAATACATCTCACCTAGAGAAGCGTTTTTACCTCCAACCAGTGGAATATCTGTAATATTGATCTCGTCAAACCACAAAATACGTCGACCTTCTCGTGAGACGTTTTTTAATGTTGTTGTAGAAGATTTTTGCTTTTTTTTCATAATATATGTCAGTATACCACATGTGCATATTTCCTTCAAAAGGGTTTACGAATCAGTATCCTTCCCAAATTGTGCGATATCTCGAAATGTGTCCCCTGCATCGGACGAAATATCACCATCTTTTACCAACGTCCGCGTAGGGTCATCCTTTAACGAAGGAGGTGATTGCGTTGGTTGCACTTCTCCTTGTTGTAAAGGTTTTTGTCCAGCAGGATGAAGCACTTCATTTCGAGCAATAATCCCTCCCATATGTTCCGCGTGCTTCACTGAAAAATCTAAATTAGGACTCTTTTTCTTTTCGTATCCAGACTTATCATACGTCACATAGTAAATGCTTGGTCCCACGAGTGCACCATACCGCCCTTTATGATCAGTAACAATAGTTTCAACAAGCTTGTTATAGGTTGCATCAAATACACGCACGACCACGCGCCCAAGTTTTTGTTTATTCAACACATCACTCACCACACCAATTGCTCCTTTTCTTTTCATACGTTTGCTGAGTACATGGAAAGCATAAAGAAATATAGCATGAAACAATACGAGCATTCCCACAAATCGTGTTGGTGATACCAAATATGAAAGGATACTAACATAAAGTCCAATAGTGCTAATAATATATTGCGCTACCTGTTTTGTATACACGCGAATAATTTCTTTTGTCGGCTTGTTTTGCGCAAGTGGTTCGAGTGGAATATTTACATTTAATTCAGTACGCTTTTCTGAAATATACACAACTGAACCTACTTGATACAGACGATCAAAAACAACATCTGAATGCTGTTTTTGTAGCATCTCACTTTCTTGGGAAAAGCCTGTTTTTTGGATTTCTACACGATAGTATCCAGCTGGTAATATAATGAAATATCTTCCTTTTTGGTCTGTCACTTGTGAACGTACGATATTGCCCGTTTTTGCATCAATGACGCGAATAGTCGCGAGATCAATGGGTTGCTTTGTATATACATTATAAATAGTTCCCCACTGCTTTTGTCTCCTTCGCCTAAGCAAAAGGATAGGTTGAGTAAACAGATACCTGAGGAACAAAATAAGCTGTGGCAAATTAAATCCAACTGCAACATTTGCCGTTCCCGCAATCACAACAGCTGGAGCAACAATGTTTTCATTGGCTTCCTCCACTTGTGGATCATCTGCTATTTTTTGAACTTGTTTTGCTACTTTTTTTACAGGCTCTGGAATTTTTTCTACTATATATTCTACTGGAACACTTATTACTTGGAGTACTGTTGCTTTTGTAGAACTTACAAATGTTTGAATATTTTTTTGTGTGTTTTCAAATCTTGCACCAAGTGCCACTCGCAACGTACTCGAACTATCAGTGAATAATGAGGTAAAAGAAGAATTAGAACTTCCTGTTGAACCACTTTGTGAAGTTGATTCTCCTCCAGCACTTCCAACGCCCACATCATTCCCAGTATCAGTACTAACATCTTCTCCGGTACCACTTCCACCGTCTACGTCAGGAGTGACATCTACAGGAGGTACTTCCTGATTGTTTTCTGGCTCCTGCATGTCTGGAACTTGCGGTGCGTATTGACAGCTATTGTTGCTCGTATTTGCCTGTACATTATAATTTGTAGCAGTGCTATCTCGACAGCCAAGGACGACGGGAACACAGCTACCATCATCTGTATTCGCCAAAACATTGAAATTGTATGCCGTTGGATCGATACACCCAAGAACAGTTAGTACACATGATCCATTATCCTCAGTAGCATTCGGATTAAAATTTGTTGCACCCGGATTTGTACATCCGACAATTACTATTTGATCAGGGACACTAAAACTCACTTCTGGAGTAACGGTAGATACATTCCCTGCATCGTCGATAGATGCAACGGTAATAACATAATTACCAGGTGTGGTCGCAAGTGGAAACGAAAGCTCCCAATAGCCTGTTGCATCTGCGGTTGCAAAATACTCACCGACAACACCTGCAAGTAAAAACCATTGCTCAAAAGGGGATGACTCTTGAACTGTGTTGCCAACTAACAACAATGAAATTGCCGAAGGGTGTACGACATTACGTAAACCTGACGTGCCACTCACACGTTTTTCATACCGAATACGAATGGTGGTTCCCGGCTCTGCCAAACCACTAAACTGAGGCTGTCCAACAATCTTTCCATTTTCAATACCACTTTTTGCGATACCAATGACAGGTGGCGCAGGCGGCATGGTATCAAGCATAATACTTGCACTTGAAGTAAAACTATATGCTGTACCATCCACTGTCTTTTTGAACTTGATATAGATTGTTTTGAGTCCATCGCCTGCACTGAGTGTGAACGGAAGAGTTGCAACAGAAGATTGGTAACTTGCACCTGTGAACACACTACTTGTCGAAATCATGATCTGATCTGGAAACGTATTATTGATTGTCAGTGTTGTCGTGGTACTTTTTGTAGATTTCTTTCCGCCGTTGATAGAAAAGAAGAAACTCGGTGCTGTCGGTGGCGTCCCAGGGCATGACTGTGTCTGTGGATTACACGTCGTCGTGTCGGGAGGTGTTTCTAGTGGTGGATCGGTGGTGACTGGTGGTGTAGATCCTCCACCTCCCCCACTCGCCGATTGCGTCGTCCCTGATCCTGTTGTTGTGGCTGTAACAATGCTATCGCCATTTCGCGCTACCACACCAACATTGTATGTTGTCCCAGCACTGAGGCCGGTAAATGTTCTACTCGTACTCGTAGCCCAGGTGGAGGAACCTCCATTGGTCGTATTTGCAACATAATATTCTGTCGTGTCAGGATTACTATTTGCCCCCCATGACACTGTGAGAGACTGTGTACTATTTGCGGTCACTGTCACGGTGCCTGGTGGTTGGGCAAGGGTGTAGACAGAGCCAATGGAATCATATGTTGAATCAGATCCACTGATTTGTGCAGTAAGTCGAAATTCATACATGGTATTTGGTGTAAGTCCTGTGACACTTCCCGTTGTAGCATCAGCAGCAATACTTGTCCCATATGCGGGGAAAAAACCAATCGAATGCCGAATATAAAAATTATCTTCATCCAAACTATTGTCAGTCCAAGAAAAAGCAATGCTACTTGTTGCAACACTACTCGTCGCAAAACCAGTTGGTGCGGTTGGCGCAGTATACATCGTAATTATGAACTCTTCATTTTGCTGATCAAGTACGGTATCAACGATATGTGTCTCACCATAGGTGCTCGTGGCGTTGGCAACGACAATATACGGGTTATACCCACCATTGGTTGTCGCCACTGAGGAGGATGTCATCAGATATGCATCAAGCGCACTTGTATACGGCGTATACCCAGTAATATCACTCGTCACCGATGGCGCTGAATACAAGCCAGACGACATACTTCTAATGTCATACGCTGTATATTCAACTAGGACACCACCCAATGGTGCAGCTCCGAGATTCTTGACATATGCTCGTGATTTAAACTTGACGTATATATTTCCCACATCACTGATACTACTGGATGTATTGAGAAATGAAACATTACTCAAGGTATTATCGAGTGTTGAGCTACTAAAGATATCATATATAACAGAACTGGTGACGGTACTGTCTACGACCATATTAGCTTCACTATTTCCAGAAAATGAAATACCGTAATAATTGCCAGTGGAGGTCACGTTTGAAATAGTAGAGTATGTGGTGCCGACGAATCGAATACCTGCCATTCCGGTAATGGTTCTGGTAAGTGCAGGTGGATTTGTAAAACCAGAGGTTACGGTTGCACCAGCAGCAGCCACGGAAGATGTATTGTATGTATATACCCCACTTGATACGGTAAATCCAGAGTCTATCCATGCTTGCACTGGCTCTGGAGAACAATTTGGCAGGAGCTCCAATGAGGCTTGATCAGATGCTATATTATTTGGGACAAGATACACAAATCTGATTATCTCCCCCCCACTTGTTTTTACCCCTGCAAAATAGCCCAACAGGACATGATATGTTTGTGTACCCATTCCAATGAGTGAACTCACATCATTGGTGATCACAGAATAATCATTACAATCACCTGTATTCAAAATAACGGGATAATTATAGGTAATACCACCATAGTCAAAACTAAGAGTACTCAGATCATACGTGGTCACCGTACTGCTTGCTTGCTGGAGCACAAAATCTTGCACCGTTGCACCAGAAAGGCCTGTGAATTGTAAGGCACTACCAGGTGTACTTGGTGTAATGATACTAGTTGCTCCAGCACCGTCAATTGTGATGCTACCAGTAAGACGTGTGGAACTGGTCAATCTGATTTCACTATATGCTCCTGTAGCGACCGTCCAGATATCACCATCTACGGCATTGTCCACAATGGCAGTACTCGACGTTGCATGACACGTAGAATAATCAACCGTACACGTATCATCTACGGTAAAACTGGACCCACGTGTAGCACTATAGGCACCAATATCTTCCGTGCTATTTGCATCAAGATAAAAACTAAATGGAGCTAGTTGTGTTTCATTCGTCGTATCTACATCATCACGCTTAAAATATGGATTGGTGGTAAGCGAATGACTACCAAGACTAGGCAACGTATCATATATCAAATATGAACCACTAAGATTTTCATTAAAATTATAGTACCCGTTATAATCATTGGTAATACTATATGTAGAAGTGGCACTATATTTATGAAAATACATGCCTACACCATTTCTTGTGGAACTGGCGTTATAAAAAATATTATGATTCGCACTCAACGTAAAGTATCCTCCTGGACCGCTAGCACCACTCATATCACTTACATGAACCGCATAACTATAATCATACATCCAAATTGTGTTATGCGTGATGACTACATCTGTTGGATGATCGGGGGTTGTTGCATATACATAGATTCCATCATTTGATTGATTTGCGACACCGTCGGTCTGCTCTAACAAAATATAATTATATGAAATCGTACTACTCACGGTATCCTCCAAATAGACTGCTCCATTGGGACTCATGACGGCAGGTGGTGTAACATACTCAAATATATTCCCCGAAATAAGGGTTGTGGTCGCCGTTCTGATTGAAATCAAATTGTTGACAGAACTATCATACGAACGAACCGTATTTGACGTAAATGTAAAATTTTCTGTATTTGCGGTGTATACTGTCGACGTATTTGTGACTGGATGATACGTCTGAATGGTATTACTTGTAATCGTTAAATTTTGCTGCCCGCTTCCAACAATAATATTATTAATACCTGTGTTATTTGTAATATTATTTCCTATTGCACTACTTGCAAAAAAAATAGTGCCAGTCGTAGAAGTAGCAAATATATTTCCAGATATTGTCGCTGTAGAGACATCACTCAAATACAAACGAGTGTTACTCAAATTGCACTGTTGCAATACAGAACTCGATGCCATGAGAATATCTACTTGTCCACCACTGTCAGTACCAATAGTTGCTCCACTCAGAGCACAATCCACCGTAATTCCTTTTCCACCAAAATTGAGAGGAAATGTCTCTGTGCTAGATGCATACGTTGCATTCACGGTAATAAAATTCCCTGTCAGAACACTACTACTGGCAAAAGCTGATGTAAGCGTTGTAAAATCACACCCACTGGCACAGACAGTCCAAGGAGTTCCTTGCGAACCATCTCCTGCCTCTACGACGTCAAAATGAGCATCATAGAGCTGAGGCAATAAGACTGCTAGCATAGCAATACCAAAAATAGCTCCTGTCATCCAGAAACGTTCTTCTTGTTTTTTAAAAAAAGAAAAAATGGTATGCACAAAATGTATATAATTCTATATACAGATAAAAACAAGGTCTCCTTTCCTCATAATACGTATCTATGAAAACGCATTTATAGTATACCATATATGCGTCCATTTTTTTTCTTTATACTCCATATTTATCCCCTTTTTTATCGCAAAAAAAACACACCTACAAAGAGGTGTGTTTTTCTGATTTCTTGAATATCCTTGTAACCAACAATACACAAGAAACACATCCACCCACGCCTCCCGATCAGTGACCGGAAGACGTGGGGGACACGCGTGAGAGACTTCACCCGCCCGAAGGCAAGTAGTTCGGGTGACACTGCCACATGAGCAACGACGACTGACCTTCCGGCCAGTTCGAGCTGCTCACGCAGAAGAGGTGACAGCCCATGTCCTCGGGTTGTGGCCCGATGAACATCTGCCGATAGATCTCAGCAACAAAGCAATCATGCCAGTCGAGCGCCCATACGGACGTCCTCGATAGTTCTTCTGCCTGCGGACTGGAGGTGGATTCGAGGTTCATCGAGACGAACTCGTCCCCGCACCACGTCACCTGCTGACAATTGCCGTTGCGACAACGCTCCCAGCCCACCCCACCAAAGGGGTAGACGCTAGAATACGTATCATTGATGTTGGTGTAGAACTGCCAGCAATCGTTGACCTCAAGACCGTAACACCCTTCCACAGGAGAAGAGGTACAAGTCCCAGCGTCGCAGAAGTCGTCGGTGTCGGGGTTAGTGTCATCGCACTCGGCATCAGTCTGACATGAACGACGTCCATCGCCACACGAGGTTTTCGACCGACAACGACCCAGCTTCGGGTCGCAAAAATCGATCGTGTCTGGGTTGCCGTCATCGCACAGCATGGGCCGTGCACTCCTGGTGCAGATACCTGCATGGCAGATTTCTGCACCGTCGCAGACGTTCCAGTCTGCGCAGGAGGTACCGTCATCGACAGTACCATGACTGCAAACACCCAACTCACACACATCCTCGGTGCAGGGATTGATGTCGTCGCAGTCCTGGACGGACTGACATCCTACGTCGACATACGACGTAGGAATAGACAAAGGAACCTCCACCTGTCTCGTCCAGACTACACCTTCACGGTGTTCCATCACCAAGACGTTGTTGGACGTCGTGTTGATGAAATTCATCTGACCTGAACTAGTGTCCGTCGTGTCGACGGACGGAGACTCGACGTCGCACCCCAGGAGGAGCGCGACACAGACGCTGACGATGATGTACAGATAACGCATGTGGACTCCTCCAAAAGCTAGAATGGGATAACTGGGAAAACTTTCCCCAGAAAATGAGAGAATGCGAAGAATATATGGAGTCACATATCCTTCAACTTCCCTCATTTCTTTTTCTCACGCGTATAACGTTTTTTTGCTATGGCACAGTCTATAGCTCTATACCGATACCAAAAAAACAGATGAAAAGAACAGACATCTATACCAAAAGTATAGCGTATGACCATAGCATAAAACAAGACAATTGTCAAGTGTCTACTTGACCTCTCGTACTTCGAGAAGATTGACATGGCCTGCATGCCCTACAGGCTCCCCTGCCACCACGATGATTTTTTGACCCTTTTTTGTGAGTTTTTGTTCTTTCATCCGGAGGATAGATCGTTCTACCAGCTCTTCAATACTTCGACATGGTTGGAGGATAAATGGGACAACTCCCCACGAGAGGTTCATCTGACGTTCTACTCTCGCCGTCGACGTCGCCACCACGATCGGCAACTCTGGGCGATGTCTACTAATGAGTCGAGCCGTGTCCCCAGACAGAGATGCAGCAAGGATCATATGTGCTCCCACTTCTTCTGCGAGGACTCGCGCAAGTCCAGTCATAACTTCATCGACAGGAGATCCTCCTCTGATATCATCGTGCATATGCAAGTCATCGTAGGCCGAACTTTCAGTCTCTTCGATGATGGTTGTCATCATTTTCACGGTGTCCACAGGATATTCACCTGTTGCTGTTTCATTGGACAGCATGACCGCATCGGCATGGTCAATCACAGCGTTTGCGACATCGGACACCTCTGCGCGTGTTGGACGAGGATTGTGTTGCATGGAGTCGAGCATCTGGGTCGCGACAATCACTGGTTTTGCTTTTTTGAGCGCTAGGTCGATAAGTCGTTTTTGGATAAGTGGGACATCTTCGGCAGGCATTTCGATACCAAGATCTCCTCTGGCTATCATGATACCATCAGCAACGTCGAGAATCTCTTCAATATTGTCTACAGCCTCTTTCCTTTCTATCTTTGCGATAATATGAATTGGTTGATCAGGTGTTTTTCCAAGTTCTTTTTCATATTCCTTGATCAAATACCGTAGATCCAAAATATCTTTTGCACTCGTGACAAATGACAATGCAACCATATCTACATCATACTCGACTCCAAACTTTGCATCCGCTTTATCTTTTTCTGTGAGCGCACTGATATGGAGTTCTGAGTCTGGAATATTGATCCCTTTATGAGAAGTCAATGTGCCCCCAACAATCACTTCAGCATCGATACGTGTTCCTATAATATGACGAATCGTTGTTTCCATCTTTCCATCATCAAGGAGCATACGCTCTCCTTCTGACACAAGCATATGGAAATCTTTGTAATCAACAGGGACGATACCCTCGGCATATCTTTCAAGTGACGTATCAAACGATACCATCTCACCAGGAGTGAATGGTATACCATTTTCAGGAAGAGTGCCAACTCGAATTTTTGGCCCTTGCAGATCTTGTAATATAGCTGTGGGTATACCAAGTTCTTCACTTACTGAACGTACATGTTGCATGAGGAGCAAATGATTTTCATGTGTCCCATGAGAAAAATTGAGGCGGACAACATTCATCCCCGCTTCGAGCATCTTTGTAATTGTTTCTTGTGACTCAGATGCTGGCCCGAGTGTACACACAATTTTAGTTCGTTTTGTCATAACCATATACCTAATTTGAAGAAAATTGCTCTATGAGTGATCGTACGGAATCTGCATCAAAACTTGTATTTCCTCCAAGCCCAATGATTGATTGATATTGATCCCACACACCACCGAGTAGTGGTGGCAGATAAATAATACCCAAAATAATAGGAATAAGAAATATCAACACTCGAACATATCCCATGGTAGACATCCATCGCAACGTTTTCTGAATCTTCTTATTTTGATTATACACTGCCTCGGACCAAGCAATATTTTTTTTCATCAAGTCGACGATCTCTTCTTGCGAGGAGGTACTTGTTGATTCTTCTACTAGTTCAGGTAATTGTTTTTTCATATACGTAAAATGCTATAAATTGCCTGTATGTTTTTTTCTTCTTTTGGTAAGAGTTTTTAGTTCATGTTGAAATGTTTCTGCATCTTCAAAAGCTCGATAAATTGAGGCAAACCGAATATATGCCACTGTATCAAACTTTTTCAAATGCTTCATTACAATTTCCCCAATCTGCTCACTGGTAATTTCTTTGTACTTTGTATTTTGTTCAGACCAAGTCTTTGCTGCCTTTTTTTGAATATCTCGTTCGATTTCATTGATCATACTTCTTAATGCTTCCTGCGTGTATGGCCTTTTGGTGAGAGAGTGAATAAGTCCTCGTTCCAATTTATTTCTATCATATGCTTCTCGAGATCCTTTTTGCTTGACAACAATAAGATCAAGGAGTTCTGTCTCTTCTAGTGTTGAAAATCTATAATGACATTTGGTACATTCACGACGACGCCGAATAGACATCCCTGCCTCAGCAATACGTGAATCGATAACTTTTGTCTCCTTTGAACGGCATACAGGACAATGCATAGTAAATATATACTAGCATGATGCGCTAAAAAAGGGTAGTAGATAATTGCTCAAAGTATGTACTATATCATACGTCATGTGTGCATATAAAAAACGTCCGAATTACATCGAACGTTCCTTATTACTAAATTAGTAATTACATCTTACTTTGCTACATGCCCATTTTCTTTCGAATAAATGCTGGAATTTCAAGATCTTCTTCTTCACTTTGGTCTGCACTCTTTTGTGGAATTAATGAAGTCGCTGTTCGTGTAGGTATTGTATTACCAGCACTTACAGGCTTTGACGTAAAATTATTTCTCACAGGAGGTATTGATTCTTTTTCGTGTTCAGTCTCCTCTTCATGAACGCTCATTTTTCTTTTTGAAAACAAATTATTGCTATACATTGGTTTTTTGAGTGGAAATGGTGCATGCAACTCTTCTAAATCGTCTTCAGCATCAAAATCCTTGCCGCGAGATGGACGAACAGCTTCTTCAAATCCCGTCGCAATCACGGTAACACGAACGTCTTCTCCCATTGTTTCATCAACAATAGCACCAAAAATCACACGTACATCATCATCAGCAGAGTTGGTAATAATCTTTGCAGCTTCTGCGACTTCTTGCATCCCGAGCGATGTGCCACCAGTAATAGTAAAAAGAATACCACGCGCACCATCGATAGACACTTCAAGAAGTGGACTCGAGATTGCGGCCTGCGCGGCTTCTACTGCTCGTGTATCTCCACTCCCAATACCAATTCCCATGAGCGCAGATCCACGATCTTTCATAATAGATTTCACATCTGCAAAATCTACATTAATAAGACCTGGAACAGTAATCAATTCTGAGATCCCCTGTACACCTTGTCTGAGCACATCATCGACAATTTTGAATGCATCGAGAAGTGATGTTTTTTTATCAATAATTTGCAGTACACGATCGTTTGGAATAGTAATAATCGTATCGACGTGCCGAGCCAGTTCACGATATGCTTTGTCCGCAATAGCTTTTCGTTGAGGCCCTTCAAAAGAAAATGGTTTTGTTACAACACCGACAGTCAACGCCCCCATCTCTCTCGCAATTTCTGCAATCACAGGACTTGCACCTGATCCTGTTCCACCACCAAGACCACAGGTGATAAAGACCATATCTGTTTCTTTGAGTGCTTCTCGAATTTCGTTTTGTGATTCTTCGGCACTACGCTGTCCAACTTCAGGATTCATCCCAGCCCCAAGACCGCGTGTTACTGTTTTTCCTATATGCAATTTGTGTGGCGCACTATTATGATGAAGCGCCTGTACATCCGTATTCATCACTATAAAATCAACGCCGCGGATATCTGCCTTGACCATGCGATCGATAGCAGAACCACCGGATCCACCGACACCGATTACTTTAATTTTTGCAATTGTTTCTACTTCTGGTTTTACTTGTGGCATACGCTTTGAACAATTTTTTTACTCAGTTGACATAAAATCTCCTCTTA
Organism: Candidatus Magasanikbacteria bacterium CG1_02_41_34; assembly: GCA_001871445.1. Classification (GTDB taxonomy): domain Bacteria; phylum Patescibacteriota; class Patescibacteriia; order Magasanikbacterales; family UBA922; genus UBA12086. The sequence goes on along the minus strand of MNVD01000030.1, from coordinate 11,624 downwards.
CCCATAGTCTATACTGCATCAAAAAACGTGTCAAGGAACTGAGCTGTTATTGGTAAATTGTAAAAGGTAAAGGATGACCAGGTGTTGTTGGAATGCTAAGATGCAGTACATTTATCATAGTACTTTTACTTCCTACTTTTACAAAAAAACACCTCTCACAAAGATGCTTTTTGTTTAGTATTTATTGATTATCCCATTAGGGAATAAGCGTCTTCCAAAACCCTTGAATTTTTTCTATAGCCTTCCCAGCTCCTTGCAATGGAGATGGTCCACTCCTCATGTTTTGTGATGCCATTGATGCACCCCATTCTACGAGCCCAATAGCTGGACTAAAAGCAAGACTGTTTACTTTATCGCTAATGCTATCTACATCAATCGGATAACCAATGGATGCAGGAAGACCAAGCTCATCTTTTGCAAGATCCACAATACCAGAAATATTTGCTCCACCACCGGTAAAAATAATACCCGCTGGAAGTAACTGACTTCTATGGACAGAACGTAATTCTTCGTCTATTTTTTCAAAAATTTCACTCATGCGCGCCTCTATGATCTCAGCAATATAATGCAATTTTATTACTTCAGATTCTTTTTGTCCAAGCCCTGCGAGATCAATACTATCTTTTCGTGGGACATCTGCTGCACGGGCATGACCAAATTCCCTCTTGACTCTGTCGGCAACATCAATAGATGTTCTGAGACCTATTGCTATATCATTGGTAACGTGTTCAGACCCCAGAGGAAGCGTAGCGGTGTGTACCACTTCCCCACCCTCAAACACAGCAAGGCTCGTTGTTGGTCCACCAATATTTACAACCACCACGCCTAGCTCTTTTTGTTTTTCTGTGGCAACTATTTGCGCACTTGCGAGTATAGAAAGAACAACGTCATCAATATCAATACTTGTTCTGTATACAGCTTTGGTAATATGTTTGAGATGTGCGGCACTGGTATAAATAATCTGTGCGTCTACTTCGAGTCGAATACCAGTCATACCAACAGGATCTTTGATACCTGTTTGTCCATCTACAGAAAAACTGCTAGGCAATACGTGGAGCATTTCAAAATTGAGAGGAGGGGCAATGGTCCGAGCTGCTTCGACCACCCGATCTACATCTTCATCAGAAATTTCACCATCTGGTTTTGCAACAGCGACAACGCCTTTGTTTCGTTGAGATTGTGATTCTGAGCTCGATATACCTATCCAAGCATGTCCAACTGAGATACCTGTGAGACGCTCAATCTGCTCCAAGGCATGCGAGAGCGACGATACTGTTTCATCGATACTAACAACATTTCCCTTATGTATTCCTTCTGAAGGTACTTCCACCGCACCAATAATCTGCACACGCTCTCCTCGATTGCTTGAGGGATACACTTGACCCATGGCAACCCGAATAGCCGTCGATCCTATATCGATACCTGTAATGACTTGCGGTTTTTTTGAAGATAAACGTGCCATAGATAATTCCTTCTGGGTATATAGTGTACCACTAGTTGCCAAAGACCTCAATGATGTGTGGTATAAATATCATAAGTCCAATAATGAATGCACCAAAAGAAGCTATCAACACCGTACCTGCCATAATATCTTTTACCACACGGACATGTTGATGAAGTCGAGGCTTTACGATATCAGTAAACTTTTCTATAGCACTATTGATGAGTTCAAGAATCAAGATAAGCATGATCAAAAGTAATATCAACAACCGTTCACCATCAGAAAGAGGTAGATACCATGCAAAGATACCAACCAAAAGCGCAGCAATAGTCTGCAGGCGAAAATTTTGTTCATTGCGAAACACATACCAGATACCTCGGCATGCGTGACTCATACTCACAAAGAATTGCTTGATATACATAGTTATTTTTTTTTGAGTGCTGTTACCAACAATTGTTCCTGGACGGTAAACATTTTTTTTGCATCACTTTTTTTTTCGTGATCATATCCTTCTAGGTGAAGTACACCATGAATGAGCATCCGAAAAAATTCTTCTTTGTATGACGTTCCAAATCGTTTTGCTTGCTTTGTAATATATTCGGGACACAAAAAGAGATCTCCGCTATCTGTTTGGTCTTCGGTATCAAAAAGGGCTTCAGTAGGAAATGACAATACATCAGTGGGTCGATCAATACCTCGGAATACCCTATTGAGAGTTTGTATTTTTTGCTTTCCAATACAATGTACACTTACCTCGTTATTTTTTTTTCCTACATGTAGTAAGGTGTCTTGAACAACAGCCAAAATCTTTTGCTTTGACACCCCAATATGTTTGATTGTCTGATACACATTGCATGGCATACCAATAGTTACGCGTCTTAAGAAGAAACTGGTACGAGTGCTTCTTCTGTTGTGGATGGAGTTGTCACGACAGAATCTCCCTGCCCAGGAGGTGTAGGAAGTGCTTGTTGGTTTGGAAGTTCTATAGTATTTGCCGTTGGTCTAAAACTTTCAACCATCATACGCATGACCGTTCGGTATGGCACTGCCCCAGTAATACCTGGATGATAGATAAGAACGGTAACATGTGTTGAAGCCATAACATAGGCAACAAGTCCATCACGTCTCAAGAATACCTGTTCTTTGAATCTATTCGTTATGGTCTGAATATCTTGAAATGTTTCTCCTTCAATATTTGCAGCAAACCATTCCTGAAATGACTGGCCCTGCAATCTGTCAAACACTCTAAACTCAACAAAATCACCGCTCAACGTACTCGCAAGTACTTGTCTTTCTTCAGTATCGACCGTACCTATTTGCCATTGCTGTGGATAATAGAGACGGTATTGCCAAGTCGGACTTATATACTCTGATACAACTCCTGAATCTATCAATTTTACCGGAGCAAAGCCACTTGCATTATAAAGATTGATAATTTCTTGTCCATCATAATATCCATCCTTATCAGTATCCCACTCATCAGGATTTGTATTAAAGAGAAGTTCTTCTTCATTGGTAAGCTGATCTGCGTCGGTATCTTCACTATTTATGAGAAGAATTCTGGGAAAAGAAACAGGATCAATTGCTTTGATAGCTGCAATATCTTCAGTCGTCGTCGCGTCAAGCGTCGACGTTGTAATGACTGGGATTTCTAGAGGTTCAGCTATTTGTATTTGTACATTTTGCTCAGGCGGTTTTTGTACTTGTATTATTGGGGGAATTGCCAGTTTTTTTGCTTCATTGATATAGTACCACGATGCGACAGCAGTAACAGCAATCAGCACAAGCGCGCTACCTATCCATATCAATATTTTTTTGTGAGCCGACATCCACTGCGTTTGTATGTGTTGATGTAGACCACTCTTTGATACATATTTTTTCTTTTGTGTACCTTTATTTGTATCTTTTTGATCTATTCCTTCATTGTGATAAATGACAGGATCATTGCCACCATAAAAAACATCCGGTATCGTATGCATCTGCACACCAAGATCTCGTAGTTCATTTTTTTTCTTGTTTTTCTTTTTAAATCCAAACATATAACGTATGCGCAACAAACTCAAATCATCAAGAAGGCAAATCTCACGCAAAATTATGATGCTTCGCCTGTAGGAGGTTCAAATATTTTCCCTGGGCCTGTTGGACTATATCCGTTTTTGATTTCTTCTCCATCTTTGAATCCATCACCGTCTGAATCTGGATTGAGTGGATCTGTCTTCCAAATAATTACTTCATCACCATCACTCAGATCATCTCCATCAGTATCCCAATGTGCAGGATCCGTACCGAGCCCACGCTCACGTTCATCATCAAGACCATCGGCATCAGCATCGGGAGATTCTCCAAAAAGAATATCATCCGTGTTTTCCGGTGGACGATTGATAGTACTGGTAGTTGCTAAGGTATCACTCGTATCAGTGGGCAGTGTTGCACCAGAAGTATCAATGGTATCAAACGGACTTACAGATGTGGGTTCCTGAACGTCAATGGACGGTAATGCATTACTACGAGAAGAACCAGCAATGAACTGATTGTAAATAAACAAACCACCTCCACCAAGCACCAAAAGAACAACTACAACAACAATAATGGTAATAATTCCTTTACTGACTTTTGGATCTTTTAACGTATACATCTCCGGTACATCGGTAGGCATCGTGTGCGTCATCATTTTTCCAGGTGGCGCTGGCTGCAGCGGTGGCAAAGGCTGACCCGAAGAAACAGGCACTTCTTCTCTCAATGGATATGGTGCAGATGCTACATCTGGTGCAAAAGAAGACATGGGTGTGCTATGTACCACAGGTGCGTCACGCATTTCATCCATATGTTTTGGCTGCAACATCCCAGCAGAAAGAGCAGTCTTCCCAACAGGCATATCAGCTTCCTGTGACACTGGTGCTGTACTCTGTAGAAAAGAAGCGGATGTATCATCTACAACTTCGCCTGGCACAGCAGCAAAAATATCCTCAGGTTCCCCGATAGGTAAATTCGGAGGAACACTACCTCCTTGGACTGGAATGTCGTCAAACATACAACATGCGTTAGCAAATAGAAAAATTATGCACCAAGTGGGTTATACCCATTTGCGATCTCGGTAAGATCTGAAAATCCATCGCCGTCAGTATCTTCTTTTGTTGGGTCTGTGTTTGTTTTTTCAATTTCCTGTACATCTGAAATGCCATCTCCATCTGTATCTATTCTCTTATCGCTTGTTCCATATTCTTCTTCTTGTACAGCTGTCAATCCATCGCCATCTTGATCATCTTCATCAATCGGTGGCGCGACTCGCTCTGCCAGACCAACGCGCTGCGGTGTCGATGTTGCCACCGGTGGCACCACGGTCTCGATGCCTGTATTTCTCATAAAAAAGAAAAACCATGTACCAGCGCCAAGCAGCGCCAGAATCAATACACCAATGAGTACGTCACGTATTCGGTTAGACATAGTATATCATGATTATTGTGAACAATCGACCTGCGTGGTATACATATTATTCTGCAATTCGCAGTCATCGGTCTCAAGTGATTCTACCGGCACTATGGCAAAGTCGGTTCCTTCGATATCTGTCGCTGCCTCGAGCTCACTCGTAAGCAATCTATCTTGTGGAATAAGATTAAACACATGCCACCATGTCGCCGTCGCGTTACTGGAAGTATTTGCTGATGTTTTTATGGTATATGAGAATGTTGGTGCATATATACTATTGAATGTCTGTCCTGCATGATAGGTATATACATCCACAGTAATGTTTTTATTTTTCCATGGGGCTATGGGACCACTTTCGTTTCGCACAACATAGGCGAGGGGTTCTTCATTATAGACGAGAGGTTCTTCATTCTTTATATGAATGGCATCGAGGTCAATTGTTGTGGCTTGGACAAACGTATTTTCCAGACCTGTTTCAGGATGAACATACATACCATTTTCGTACGGCGTACATTGAGCTGGAATCGTAGCATTCCCCTGTTGTGTGGCTTCTTTACATATATTCCCGCCAGCAGCGTCAGAAAATCCTTTCAAAAATGGCGCTGTGAATCCACGGCTATACATACTCCCTCTCATGTTTGCGCCATCATTTTCTTCTGCCCGACTCCAGCGTATCACCACTCGAATTGAACCTTGTGGCACACTTGGAGAGGTCACATATTCGTTTGTTACTGATGTTGTTTGTCCAGAAACATTGTAAGCAAATTTGTCTGCTCCCTGTTCGGTTGCGGTGTTTGCAAATGTAACAAAATATCCATCTCCGGCACAATCTCCGCCTGCACACTCGGTAGAACATACATTTTGAGTAGCAATAGTAGCAATAGGATCAGATATAGCATCACCAGTTTTCAACCCAACTTGTACCATGGCACCTCGCACATCTGCCCCAAATAATCCGACTCCCACAGAACGTATGTTCTTGACACCGGCAGTCGTAACATATCGATTCAAGTAAGCACGGAAGAAAGTATCTGCAACAAATGTATTATTTTTGCCAAGCATAGGATTGACTATCGACAATTTTGCAGAAGCTCCAGTATCACTCAATCCACAATTGAAACAACTTTTGTTAAAGGCGCTACAACTATTTGTACACGATATTGAGCCGTATTCAAATCCTTCACAACTTTCCACGGCACTGGTGCCATCACTCTGCCGGACAAGAATGGTACCGTCTGAACGTTGCTCGCATGATTCGTATACGTCAAATTCTTTTTGATCCAGCACTTCATTACCACAATAGGCTTGTGCATCCACGGTTTCTATGCGACACGTATTTGAACAATATGCGCATGATTGTCCATATCCTAAATTGGTACACTCATCTACTGACTTCGTATTTGAATCCACGGGATCACACTGCTCTCCACTATCGAGTACACCATTGCCACACGCAGGACTTATCGGTGTAGTTTGTTGTGGCGGCTGTTCGATACTAGGGGCAACATCAAGGAGAGGACAAGATGCTTGATACGTGTGCGTTCTATCTGTAAGATTGAGGACAGTCGACGAGGAAGATTGACAAACAAAGTTTGGGGCATAACTACGATATTCAAGATCTTCCAAAACAGTATATGACGGAGTAAACATATCCATCGTTGAGGATAATACATTTGTGGGATTATCTATATTGATAAATAAATCTACACTCCCGTATTTACGAGCAGTGCCACAGTCACGATCTGTAGTACATGAATACACTTGTACATTTCCATCTTGATTTTGATCAGAAAATAAAAGATGATAATAATCTATACAAAGAGGAGTGGTTCCACGTGGTCCAGGCATACAAATAGTATCCTTAAACTCACAGACAGCATTTGGTATTGGTTCTAAAATATTTTTTTGATTTTCCAAAGAACCAAACGTATGATATGGACACATATTTTGTCCCACAACACATTCTTGAGAATTTTCTGGATACGGCGATGAACACATACTTTTCTCCAATTGACAACTTGTGGTACACCCATCGCCTTCTACAGAATTTCCATCATCACACTCTTCACCATGTGACGTGTCTACAACACCATCTCCACAGTATGAACCAAAGTTCGTACAATCAGCAGAACATGATAATGTTTTTTCAACGTTATATTCACCCACTCCTGCAATACCTCTATCACAAATTTCTCCGTCAGAGCTATTCACAGTACCATCACCACAATACGAACCTACACTCTGGCAATCCCAACTACACGCATTGTCTGCATTGGTAGCATACATGCTATACCCATCTATACTCCAATCACATGCCTCATACCCAACATCAACACGCTCATTTCCACAGTAATCAGCAAATAAACCAGAGCATTGGGTATTACACTGTCCATATTGCCCGTTCAGTCCTCCATCATCACACGTTTCACCCGGATCAACACGTCCATTTCCACAGTCTGCGTTGCCTTCACAAGCACCCAGATCCCACTGACAACTATTGTTGCATGTCTGCGTTGCAAATTGATTTACAGCGCATTGGGCTAAACCATTTTCGGGGATTGCACCAATACATTGCTGAGACAGCAACCTGTCATCAGATACACATGCCGTACTTATGACATGCTTCGTAAAATAGTCACGGAATTCATTAGACGCCGAAAACGTTGAAGAAGGATTATCGTATGCTCCTATATCTATCGTATTGAACACACTAACGTACTGTGCACTAATGAGTTCATTACAATCTTCATCCTGTTTACAACTAAACAATGTATATGGATGTTGATCAGACGCACGATCATCCACCACTATCCTATTTGCACTCACATCGTCTGTCAAAACACAATATTTTCCTGTTGGACTATTTACATAAATGACCTTCTTTACAAGTTGTTCATCATTTCCTTTACCATTAAAATTATAGGTATACGCACAATCTGTGTCGTATAAACATTGTATATCACTTTGACGACTACATGCTCCATATGCTTGAACAACGGTTCCTTGTGTACCAAGAACTGCTTTGCCAGGAGGATCACATTGTTCTCCAGGCCCCACTACACCGTCACCACATGACGATGCAGTGAATGTATAGGTTTGCCCTGGTTGACATTCCCGTGCGGTAGTAAAGGCAGCAGTATCAGTAATAAATGATGGAGAGAAAAATTGTTCAATTTGCGCCTCACTCTTGAAAAATTCAAATGGCATATGGAGGGTATATTTGCCTGTATCTTTATTATAACTATATTCATAGACACTTTCTTGCTGTGGGCAAACAAAGGTCGATGAAGCTCCGTCCCAACATGTTTGTGCATCAGCTGGACCACAGCCTGACCACACGTTGATCGGGTCACGTGGGAGATTTGCACCAACACTACTTCCAAACAATCCCCACGATGACCATACTGATGCAACGTAATTTGGTCTGAACGTCCCGTTATCCAAAGTAGGATATGGACCATTTCCAAGCGCAGACTGAATCGTTTCAACATCACGAAGACGTTCAACATCACGAAACAGTTGTGTTTTTTCTGCAGAGCAACCTGCTGAAACATAGGTCTGAATTTCTTCTGGAATACCGCCAACACAGTTCACATCAGCATCACAATCTGCTGTGGTAACACACTGGGCTTCAGTTCCTTCGCAGACACCTATTTGCCCCTGCTGAATCGTTGTGGTTTGTGGTCCAAGCAAACAATCAAAATTGGTAGTACATTCATGTTCAAAATCAGGCGTTTTTCCATCATATCCTAAACAATATCTATAATCAGTAAGATTGATATTAAATTCAAGCGTATCAAGAATTTGCTGGAACACATCGCGTGTGGACGCTTGCGCCGCCTGACTAATAGTAAAGAGATAAATATTGCTATATACCTGTGTTACATTCCCATGAGCATCCTTTACCACATTGAACGCATTGATATAATAATTGTCCTGATCTGCTATTGCATCATACCCACTGACCAAAGGATCATCCATCGTAATAGTAACTTTTTGTGGAATCGGTGCATTTGGAAATTTGTCAGCAAACCATGAAGCTACACTCAATCTCTGAGGATTTGCAAATACTTGAATACCAAGTGCATCAGTATTTGTATCACTCACAAATAATGAACGCTGTAATACATCAGAAGATGTAAGAACAATATCATTACTTTGTATGAAGGGAAGATCATCGTTTGTATTTCCACTCACACCAGCATCAGCACAATAGCTGAATGTATAGTTGAATGTTTCATCAACGTAGGGTGCCCATTCGCCAGTATCACTTCTTGCTGGCCATGGATGTTCACAAAACATAGACGTAAGTGCAACTTGTCCTTCAAATCTATTTCCAAGCTGATTGCCTGTTGTACTCACATCAGCAGTTACAATGGCTTGTGCCAGTGCAGTCACAGTCCCTTCTACATTGGTAGACCCCATCTTGATAAACTGACTTGTGGCATCAGTTTCTTCTACCGGAATATTAAAAATTGTACTTGCTTGTGGTTGCCACTCCCATCGCCAACTATAGGCAGGTGTCGATACAATTTGTTGTCCTTGCTTTGAAATCGCAGCAACACCAAAGTCTGCTGATGTATTCGGCGCGCTAAACAAGTAGCTGGAAGGATCTACCGCAACATGATCGATCTTACAAATTTCAGTCCCAACTTCAAACGCCCATGCGTCAGACGTCATGGTTTCAGTTTTATGTTTGATACCAACACCATGTATATCTCGAATACCCTCCTTACCACCACGAAGGAGTACAGCATATGCAGTATCTGACGTTTGACTTCCTAAGAGCTGTGGAACATAGAGTGGTATTGTTGTTGCAGGAGTGTCAAGATCTGTCGTAAGTGAGCCTTCGCTACACCACGTACGCATATCATTCACGTGCAAATTGCCAGCTAACACTCGCTGTACTATGCTCTGAAAAAATTGCTTGATACCATACCAGATGTTGGACCAAAATCCATGACCACCAGCATCAGCACTGCCATCGGCAAAACCAAGAGAAGCCATCACTTCACTCGTCACATCAGCACCACCACGTTCTGCACAGTTGACTTCGCTTTCATATCCGCGCGCAATAATAGCATTATCGGCAACAGTGCTTGGATCAACCTCAGCATCAAATGTTACTTCAATATATGTATTGCGACAAATAGGTGCATCGCTTCCACCAAATCCTTCATTTTCTGCAGGATATTGGTCATCACGGAACGATCGCTGGTAACAACATGAATTGGTTGCAACACCAAGTCCATTTGCAGCTATACTTTCTCCCATTGGGAGTACACAATCATTATAAAAGCCATTCTGTGGTGCCTCGTATTCTGTAAAACCACATTGCAGCGTATAGTTTGCAATCCCGGTGACATTATTTTCAGAAGGAATCGAAGACCTGATTTCTGTTGTTTGCTTTCCTTCTACAGTTTGTCCTTCACCAATTGCTGTTACCAATTGTAATGCACCTTGTGCTGTTGAAGATGCTATGCCTGGAATTTCACATGCAGCATATTCACCAAGACCAACCACACTGTCACCACATACAGAGGGTGTACTATAAAAAAGTGATGAACCGCCAAGCAAACAAGAAGAGGTACATCCTTCATCAGTCGCAGGATCACATATTTTTCCTTCACTATCGCATGTGTTTTCCCATGTACAGGTATTCGAACAATGTGCAGGCAACACACCATTTACAGCCTCACATTGTTCCCCACTTTCTTTTTCGCCATTACCACACACTGCTTTTGCAGTACCACAAACATCATCAAACCCTGGCAAAGAGCCATATGAATCCTTGTTCTTTGTACACCAATCTTTCAAAATCGGCGTTCCCTGATGGAGACACGAAGTATTACATCCAAGTGCAGAAAGATTTGGTGTAGGATTGGTAGAAGAAAAAGGAATACCAATATCACACGCTTCCTCGAGACCTACAAAACCATCACCACAATACCCACTGGTATTTGGATTGAAGTTTGATGAGGAACCTTTTTTCAAACACTCATTGGTACAATATGGTGCTAACAAAATTTCCAGAGAACCTGTACGGATGGTTGCCATAGGATCACATGCTTCACCTCCTGTAGCAATAGTAGTATCAAGCAAATGTTCTTGTGGATTATTTACTTTTGGATCAGTACCACAAGTTGTTTGTCCGGAAACAAGTCCTGGCCTCAGACAAGAAAGTGAACACGTAAGTCCAAGAATTTCCCCTGTACCAGCAATATCACAATCTTCTCCAGCATCCACAATACCATTGCCACATATGGGGGTAGTACGATCAGTAAACGAAATATCACTTCCACTAGGCACACACGCCTCAGTACAAAAGCTTGCACTACCTGTAAGTGATGCAGCGAATTTTGTAGTAGAGGCAACAACAGGAACGGTTGACATCCAATTGTATGTATACTTCGTTCGAGAAAGTTCCTGTCCACGTGGATTACATTCATTTGGTGCTCCTCGTGGTGTTGCTGTGAATTTTGTTTTTTGTCCAATATACATTGCAATAAACGGATGTGGTTTTACTATAATATTATCAACGCCACACAAGGTATTGTCCGCTTTTGTACGGAAGATCCATGAGAATGGTGTAAGAGATTGTCCATCTTGTGCAATCAATGCAACACCACCCACAGATTTGATATTATCCGTCAACGATACTTTGTAATAGGTATTTGATTCAAGCGGTGACGTAGGTTTTGGAGAAAGGGTCACCTCGAGTTTACTCGTACTATCGATAGTAAATTTATTTGTTACA
>MNVD01000008.1 GCA_001871445.1 Candidatus Magasanikbacteria bacterium CG1_02_41_34 | reverse complement strand
TGTGAAGAACGACTTGGTGAAATGTATAGTCTGATTCCAGAAGGTGAGACAGAAGTCTTGATAGGAGCAGGCAATCCATTTGGAAGTTCTTGCGGACTTGTGGGCACACGAGTCGGGGATACACTCTTTACCGTGCTTGCGCCGATGCGTATGGATTATGCAAAAGCTGTGGCACTTCTCAAATATATTCATAGTACAAAATAACATGACACACGATACAGATAATATGACACAAAAATCTTCTAGAGATATTTCAGTTGTAACCGGTATTTTCATTCAAAATGAAAAAGGTGAAATTTGGTTTGGGAGAATGCCAAAGTGGTCTGATATGCTTGCTATCTCTGGTGGACATCTTGAATATGGAGAAACACTGGAAGAAGGCGCAGCGCGTGAATTGAAAGAAGAAACACGTCTTGATGCTGATACACTTGAATTTGTGGGTCATTTTGAAATGATTGATTCTCCACAATATTACAAAAAGAAACATTTCCTTGCGTTCAACTATAGATATCGTGTTACAGGAAGACCAGAAATTGAGTACAATGATGAATTTTCAGAAGCACTCTGGCTCACAAAAGAAGAGGCACTTGCTCGTGAAGATTTGAATGAACTTACACGTGTTTCACTCGTAGCATTGGATGCTCCCGTTGCACAAGAAATGAATATTGACTACAAAGATCAATGGCTCCGCGCGCAGGCAGACTATGTAAATTTACAAAAAGAAACAGCTGCAAAACGAAGTGAATGGGCAACGATGAGTGAGTGGCAGATTCTCGAAGAATTTATTCCTGTGTACGATAATTTCAGAAAAGCATTTGCTGTCACGATTGAAGGTGGAGATAAGCAATGGGAAAGCTGGAAAAAGGGGATTGAATACATCATGAAACAGTTTGGAGATATTTTGAAACAGCATGGCATAGAAGAAATGGAAACCGTAGGGAAATCATTTGATCCAACTATGCACGAATCTGTGAGTGAAGAATCAAGTGAGGACTATGACGATGGTGTGATCATCAGAGAAGTAGATGCAGGATATAAAAAAGGGGAGAAGATTTTGAAAGTTGCGAGAGTTGTCGTGAATAAAAAATAATTATTCTTAATTCATATATCATATGTCACTTATACGTTGGTCACCAAACTGGGATCCATTTCGAGAGATGGAAGATATGATGAATCAGCTTCCAGCACTCTCTGGATCAAACCTCCCTACAAAGGGATTTATCCCTGCTATGGATGTGTATGAAACAAAAGATGCTGTCGTGGCCGAGACGACTCTTGCCGGCGTTCGTCCGGAAGATGTCGAGGTGCATGTACAGGATGGGATGATTACGATCCAAGGAGAGACACAGAAAGAGCGGGAAGTAGAAGAAAAAAATTATTATAGAAAAGAAGTTCGCAGTGGATCATTCTTCCGCCAAGTACCTTTGCCCGTTGCTGTCCTCGAGGATAAAGTGACGGCAGAGTTTGGAGATGGTGTGTTGAAAATTACCTGTCCAAAAGCAGGGGAGAAGAAAGAAGGAAAGAAGATTGCGATTGAGGTGAAGAATAAGAAGAAATAATGATCAGTGATTAGTGATCAGAGAATAGTACATAGAACACTGATCACCAGGATTACCATGATTGACCAGGATTTTTATCTTGGATCATCCGGGTGATCCTGGAAATCTGTGTTCTATACAGAAACCATGACAACCATTAGAGAATACAATTCAAAAGATCTTCCTTGGCTAGAAAAAAGCATGGAGATATTTCAGGATGGACTGATAGAAAGTGACCTTGAAAAAATGTTGTATCGATCAGAAGATTACGGAAAGCAATATACAGCACATGCATTAAAACGAGTAGTAGAAGAACAGGGGGTCTGCTACATCGCAGAGCAGGGTGGCTCTCACGTAGGATTTATTATGGGGATTGTGCATAAAGTGGAAGGCGTAGAAGCATTCGAAAATAATGAGGAACAGTATGGAGAAGTCATTGAGCTGTACGTTGAGGAAGCCTTTAGAGGAACAGGATTGGCAGATGAACTCATGAAAAAGTTAGAAGTGTATTTGAAAGAAAAACATTGTAATCAAATATATATAGAAGTATTCGCCCCAAACGAACAAGCAAGAAAGTTCTATGAAAAATGTGAGTATCATGTGAGAGATTATGTGATGATGAAAAAATTAAACCAATAACCAAATTAACAAATAAACTAATAATCTAAAAACATATGTCAAAAATTCTCGGAATCGACCTCGGAACAACGAACTCATGTATGGCTATCATCGAAGGTGGACAGCCAAAGGTTCTCGAAAATAAAGAGGGAAATCGTACCACACCATCTATTGTCGCTATCAGCAAGACAGGCGAACGACTTGTCGGGCAGCTGGCAAAACGCCAGGCCGTGACCAATCCAGGTGGAACACTGTATTCTATCAAGCGTCTTATCGGTCGCCGATTTGAAGACCCAGAGGTAGAACAAGTAAAAAAACATGTACCATATACTATTGTAAAAGATGGTGAACGTGCGAAGGTAAAAATGGGGGATAAAGACTATACACCACAAGAAATCAGCGCGATGATTTTGCAAAAGCTTATTGCAGACGCAAAAGAAAAGATTGGCGATGATATCAGTGAAATCGTAGTCACAGTACCAGCATATTTTGACGATGCACAACGACAAGCAACAAAAGATGCTGGAACGATTGCCGGAGTCACTGTCAGTCGTGTGATCAATGAACCAACGGCTGCGGCATTTGCATACGGATTTGATAAAAAAGGTGAACAAAAAATTGCAGTGTACGATCTCGGTGGTGGAACGTTTGATGTATCTATTCTCGATATTTCTCACGACGCAGAGACTGATGCTGCAACCGTAGAAGTCCTTGCTACCAATGGTGACACACATCTCGGTGGAGACGATTTTGACAAAGCAATCATCGAATGGATTATCGACGAGTTCAACAAAACTGAAGGGATTGATCTGTCAAAAGATCCATTGTCAAAGCAACGTGTAAAGGATGCTGCGGAAAAAGCAAAGATAGAACTTTCGAGTACGACAGAAACAGAAATCAACGAACCATTTATCACACAAGGTTCTGACGGACCAAAGCATTTGAACATGAAGTTCACTCGTGCGAAGCTTGAAGAAATTACCATGGATCTGGTAGAGCGAACGATGGTTCCTGTAAAGAAAGCACTTGACGATGCAAAACTTTCAAAAAATGATATTAAAGAAATCGTCCTTGTTGGTGGTATGACTCGTATGCCACTCGTCCAACAGAAAGTAGAAGAGTTCTTTGGCAAAAAAGGAAACGTCACCGTCAATCCAGACGAAGTGGTCGCCATGGGTGCTGCGATCCAGGGTGGACAATTGCAAGGTGATCTTGGAAAAGATATTTTGCTCCTCGACGTGACACCATTGTCACTTGGTATTGAAACACTCGGTGGTGTGTGTACTAAACTCGTGGAACGAAATACAACCATTCCAACTTCAAAATCACAAGTATACTCAACTGCAGCTGACAATCAACCTGGTGTGGAGATTCATGTATTGCAAGGTGAACGTGAAATGGCAGCAGACAATAAATCACTCGGACGATTTATGCTCGATGGGATTCCACCAGCACCACGTGGCGTGCCACAGATTGAAGTAAAGTTTGATATTGATGCAAATGGGATTCTCAATGTTTCTGCAAAAGATAAAGGAACAGGCAAAGAACAGTCTATTGTTATTAAAGGATCTAGTGGGCTCAGTGACGAAGAAATTGAAAAAATGAAAAAAGAAGGTGAACTGTATGCCGAAGAAGACAAGAAAAAGCGTGAACTTATTGATACCAAAAATACTGCTGATACAATGGTCTACACCACAGAGAAAATGATGAAAGATGTGGCAGAGAAAAAAATAGACGTGACCGATGATGAAAAGAAAAAAATTGATGACGCTATTGCAAAAGTAAAAGATGCAAAAGAAAAAGACGATGTCGAGGCAATCAAATCAGCATCAGAAGAACTCTCTACTGCGGCACAAGCTGTTGGAATGAAGATGTCTCAACAGGAGCAGGCAGCTGCGTCTGCTGGAGCACCAACGGAAGGAGCCACAGAGGAGAAGAAGGAAGAGGGGGCCGTAGAAGGGGAAGTTGTAGAAGACGAAAAACAAGCGTAACGACAAGACATCTGCCTCCGCTCTTTACAAGCGGAGGTTCGTGTTTGTGTGATATACTGTCTATCATAATTCATTCAAAGTGATAGCACGTTTCCCCTCCTTACGAAGGAGGGGAGCAAAGGGAGGTTTTCGCAGTAGCACGGTTCGTTGTAATGCGTATTACCTCACCTGACCTCTCCTTAAATCCTAAAGGATCAGTGTACCCTGAAAGGAGAGGAACGTGCTGCATGTCACTTTGCAACAAACCCTGTTTCTATGTTCAAGCTCATCAAACTCCTCATTCTCATCACCATCCTCGGTGTTGGTTGGTGGCTCTTGTCCCCATTATTTATTGACAAAAAAGTTGATGAGGAACTTGATCCGAAAGTTTCGTCTGCACTTAACTTCGTTATGAGCAAAGCAGGAGAGGGCTTGCAAAAAGCAGGAGAAAAATTGTCTCAGACAAAAACAGAAGATCTCCAAAAGAAAGTTGCAGAACTCAAAGAAAGTATGGACAATGGAAGTAATTTGAACGAACAAATTACAGATGAAAATACGATGAATCAATTTATGACAGAAATGGCAGCGATGGAAGAGAAAGAAATGTCCGAAGATATGATGGATGTGGCAAATCCAAAAGAGCTCGCAACAGGTGCATTTGTCACGGTCGCACATGAAGGGACCGGGGATGTACGACTGATTAGTCTGGGGCAGAATAGCGATACCATTGTTCGTCTTGAAAATCTTGATGTTTTGAATGGTCCAGATCTTCGCGTCGTATTGTCAAAAAGTAGTGACGTAGAAAAGGCAGGGCATCTCGGAGAGTATATTGATCTTGGGGAGTTGAAAGGAAATAAAGGAAATCAAAATTATAGTATTCCTGCTGGTGTGAATGTGAGCGAGTATCATTCTGTTGTCATATATTGTGATTCATTTCATGTCGTGTTCAATTCGGCAAATTTGGAGACTGGTAAATAGTCCTGCCAGTTTCACTGGACGGGATCCCTGCCAAAGGCGGGATAATTGGTAATTAGTAAATGGGAGTATATGTCAGAAGAGCAAAAACAGATTCAAATAAAAGCAAAAGATGAAGTGCTCGAAGGACGATATGCAAATGTGGCACAGATCAATCACACAAAAGAAGAATTTGTTGTGGATTTTATGAATATATTTCCACCACAAGGGACATTGAACAGTCGTATTATCATGAGCCCTGGACATATGAAGAGGATGATTCGTGCGATGCAGGAGAATGTTCAGAAGTATGAACAAAAATTTGGAGTCATTAAGGAATCAGATGAACCGGAGACGGTGTATGGGTTTCCGGTGAAGTAAGCCGCGTTGCTGTCATTCCGAAAAAAAGATACATAGTAAGTAATAACTGATAGCATACGGATTGAACAGATTCAACAGATTTGAACGGATCCGTTTCTATGCGCTTGATCCGTTTAATCCGTGTGCTATTGAATAAAAAAAACATGAGCAAAGATTACTACAAAACTCTTGGCGTTGAAAAAGGGGCTTCGCAAGACGAAATAAAAAAAGCATTCAGAAAACTTGCACATAAACATCATCCAGATAAACCAGGCGGAGACGAGGCAACGTTCAAAGAAGTGAACGAAGCATATCAAGTTCTCGGGGATGAAACAAAGCGCAAGCAGTTTGACCAGTATGGCTCTGATTTCCAACAGCAGGGTGGTTTTGGTGGTGGTGCAGGTTGGGAAGATTTTATGAATGCTGCTCGTGGTGGTGGCGGTGGATTTCAAGGTGGTGGTGCACAATTTGATTTTGGTGATATATTTGGTGACATGTTTGGATTTGGTGGCGGTTCCGCCCGAGGCGGACAAGGGCGATCTCGTCGAGGAAACGATGTACAGGTGGATATTGAACTTACTTTCGAGGATGCAGCCTTTGGTGTTGAACGAGATATTACGCTGCAAAAACAAAATGATTGTGATGTCTGTACTGGTTCTGGTGCTGAACCTGGGAGTGAAGTGAAATCTTGTGCAGAATGTGGTGGACGAGGACAAGTCATCCGTGTCCAACAAACTATTCTTGGTGCAATGCAAACTGCTGCGACATGTCCGACCTGTCGTGGTGCAGGAAAAAAAGCAGAAAAAGCATGTAAGCATTGCGGTGGTGTAGGTATGGTTCGTAGCGAATCATCATACAAAATAAAAATTCCAGGTGGAATTGATACTGGTGGAGTTATCAAATTGACGGGAAAAGGGGAGAGTGCTGGATCAGGTGGACAAGCAGGAGATTTATATGTTCAAGTGCATGTGAAACCAAAGGTAGGATTTCAGCGCCATGATTTTGATATCTATACAGAAGTTGCTATCACATTTGCACAAGCTGCACTTGGTGATAAAATTGATATCGAAACGCTCGATGGAAAAAAGAAACTTGTGATTCCAGAAGGTACACAACCATCACAAAAATTTAAATTAAAAAACTTAGGTGTGACACGTCTGCATCGTACTGGACGGGGGGATCAATATGTGACAGTGAATGTTGTTGTACCAAAAAAGTTGAGCAAAAAAGCAAAGAATCTTGTGGAGGAATTAAAGAGCGAGTTATAAATTCTTATAGAGAGGAAATAAAAAAACCACCGTATGGCGGTTTTTTTATTCTTAAAGAAGACAGGGGAGCTTGCTCGGCTGTCCGAGGATATATGGTACAATCGAACATATGTCCGAGCACATCAAAAAAAGTCACAA
>MNVD01000032.1 GCA_001871445.1 Candidatus Magasanikbacteria bacterium CG1_02_41_34 | reverse complement strand
GAGTGTTCCAACCATGTCACCAAGCAAGATAGCACAAATAACAAAAAGTATCACAGCACGAGAGATATTTAGAAAACACCCAGGCGTAAAGACGATGTTGTGGGGAGGAACATTTTGGAGTAGTAGTTACTATTTGAATACGGTGGGCGCCTATGCAAACGAGACCGTAATAAAGAATTACGTAAAAAACCAAGGAAAAACGTATCAAGAGATACATCGTGAAAAGCAGCTTAAACTACTTATGTAAGTGATGAGACCCCGTCAGCTTGCTGCGGGGTAATTTATTCTTCTGAAATGTTAACAAGTTCTATTTCAAACGTAAGATCTTTGCCTGCGAGTTCTGGATTTGCGTCTATTGTGATCGTATCATCTGTGACATTCGTTACTATGACAATCGCCATACCATTTGGTTGTGGAATTTGCAATTTGTCTCCTTTCGTAACGCTGGCACGGATATCTTCTGGGATGTTTTCTTTTGGTACATCGCCGACAAGCTCATCACGTCGTTCGCCATATGCTTTGTGAGATGGAAGTGTTTCTTTTTTTATTTCGCCAATCTGCATGCCTGTGACCATATCATCAAATCCTTCGATGACCATGCCACCGCCAACAATGAATTCAAGTGGTTCGCGCCCCTTTGATGAATCAAAGATCGTTCCATTATCAAGTGATCCTGTGTAGTGTACGGTTACTTTGTGTCCTTTTTCTACTTTTGACATAGAGGGATGTGTATACAGTTAGAGTGTAGATATTGTTTACTTATATCCTGCCAAGATCTAGTTCGTTTTTGATTTTTATTTGTTCTACAAATTCTGGGACATGAGAAACAAGAATCATCGCGCCTTTGTATTCGTTGATTGCTTGTGCTATGACAGGAATATGTCGGAAGTTGATATGGTTTGTTGGTTCGTCGAGGATCAAGAGGCCTGGTTCTTGCAATACAAATCGTGCGTAGACCAGTAATCCTTTTTGTCCCTCGGATAATGCGCCGACTTTGTTTTGGAGAACTTTTGAAGTCAGGAGAAATCGTGATGCTGTGCGATAGATAACTTCTTCATCTGGCACGCCCATCATATCTCGGAGTGAGTGAAATGCTGTCTGACTGAAATCAAGTCCAGAAAAATCTTGTTTGTAATATGCGACACGGACGCCCTCACCGATTTTGATGCCGTCGGTTTGTTCCTCTGCAATGCGTTTCAAGAGTGTACTTTTTCCAATACCGTTTGGTCCTTTGATAAAAAGTCTATCTCCACGGCGGAGGCGAATGTCGACTTCTTTTTCAACAACTTCATGATTTTTTAACACAGACACGTGGTTCATGCTCAAGATTTCTTCTTTGTATTCTTGTGCAGGGATTTCAAATCTAGTGATTGTTTTATCCTCTTGCATGACGTCTACCATATTATCTTCATCTTCTGCGACTTCTTCACGCATCTTTGCCGCAAGTTTTCTCATCTTTCCTCCTTTGTTTGAAAAGAAGTTAATTTTATCTTTTCGATCTTGAATATTTTTCTGAAGTTGTGCATTTTTTCGTTCTTCTCGTTCTATTTGTGCATTGATATTTTCAAGTACGTCGAGATAGTTTCCTTGGTACTGATTGATTTTTTTTGTATATTCATTGAGATGCAAGACGCCGTCGGTAAAGGAATTCAAAAAATAGGTATCATGAGAAATAATGACAACCGTTTTTTCATACATGATAAGGAATGTGGTGAGATGTCCAATACCATCGTCATCGAGATTGTTTGTCGGCTCGTCGAGGAGGAGAATGTCTGGCTGTTGGATCAAGGCATGTGCGAGGAGGAGACGAGCTTGCTGTCCGCCAGAGGTATCTTTGATTTGTTTTTCGAGAGGGATATGGTAGTTCACTACATCGAGGACATCGGCGATGAGTTTATCGAGGTTATGTTTTTTTTCTGTAAATGCTGTTTCAAAATATTCTCGTACTGTCAGCTCTTTGTATTCGTCTGCCATGATTTGTTTTGCTATTGCGATCGTTGCGTTGTCTGAGATAAGAACACGTCCTTCTACTGGCTGAATTTCTTCGGTGATGAGTTTGAAAATTGTGGATTTACCAGCTCCATTTGGTCCCATGATGGTAATTTTGCTATTTTTTCGTATAGAAAAACTGACCCCATCGAGAATGGGTTTGATTTCATCGTAGTGAAATTTGACGGCGTCAAATCTGAGAATGACGGATTCTTGTTGTGCCATAGTGCGATATTAAAAAAGGCAACGCTTGTCGGCCGAAGCTTTAGCGTAGGCCGGAGTATAGCCGTTTTTAGCTGGTTTGTCAATGTCGTTAGGCTAAAATATCAGTGAGCACCTCTTCTACATGTTCTTCAGGCTTTACATTTTCGTAGTGTTTGACTATGTTGCCTTCTTCATCTATCAGAAATGATTTACGAGAAATTCCCATGTATGTTTTTCCAAACATGCTTTTTTCTTTCCACACGCCGTAGGCTTCTACCACTGTTCCATCTTCGTCAGCGAGCAGGGGAAAGTTGAGGTGGAATTTTTCTGCAAATTTTTTATGTGAGGCGACACTATCTTTACTCACACCGAGGACTTGCACGCCGTGATCTTTGAGTTCATTGAGTCTATCACGAAAATTACACGCTTCAGTCGTACATCCTGGCGTGTCATCTTTTGGATAAAAGTAGAGGAGGACTTTTTTGCCGGCATAGTCTGTGAGGCTATGCGTGTTACCGTCTTGGTCGGGGAGGGAGAAGGTTGGGGCTTTCATATGATTTTAGATTTCAGAATTATGATTTATGAATTGTATAGTTGTATGGTAGTGGAATATGCTTGAATGAGCAAGGGAATGTTTCTTTACAGAACGGAATATTGACAATTTGTCATTCCTAGTATACACTTAAGATATATTTTATGTTATACCTTAAATAGTATGAACAATCTTGTTTCTCTCAAAGAACTTCGTACGAAGCTCACCAACTACACAAAGCGTGTTTCCGAACGTGGGGATAGTTTTATTGTGTTAAAAAAGTCAAAACCTGTATTCAAGATTGTGCCGATAGAAGAAGATTCTTGGGAAACAGTTGCGGACTTTACTAAGATTGACACCACCGGCGTGTCATTTGAAGATGTAAAAAAGGCGGCTGCGCTGCTTGCCTGAGTCTTCTATGGATAAGATGTTGAAGTTTTTGAGAAAACTGTCCAAGAAGGAATTGAAAAAAATGTTGCAGGTCATCGACGATATAGAGCGGGGCAATATATCACATCTTGATGTCAAGCGCCTCTCAGGACATACAAATATTTTTCGTGTGCGCGTCGGTGATATTCGTATTTTGTATATCAGATCAAAAACAGAGTACCGATTAGTTCGCATTGAGCGACGATCTGATACGACGTATAATTTGTAAGCACAAAAAACAGCACGTATTGAAGGGCTGTTTTTTTACTGACTTTGCTCAAATTTGATCACATCTTCTAGCGACTGCTGATGAAATTTTACACTGCAGCCGTCAAATGAAATGCGAATATCTGGATTTATTTTTTTCTCGAGATCTTTTGTTTCAAAAGAAACGTGCGGATATTTTTTCATGAATGCATCAAACGATGTATCAATCACAAACTCTACATGTTCGAGTCCTCTCGCATAATGTTTGCCTGGTTTTGGAGAGGGAAGTTCGAGCAGGGGGATGTGTCTTTCTTTGTAAGTAATTGGTTCGTGCAGTTTATATGTCGAGATGACTCTGCCACTTACCATTGTTTCACTCAGGAGTGTTCCGTATTCTGACAAGATGTTTTTGTACGTTTCATATTCTTCTCCTGTCTTGACGCGATAACAGATGTGGTCGAGGAAGAATGTTGATACATCAATATCAACCTCAGCAAGGGAAGAAAAAATGTTGTCTAGAAATTTTGTTGTTGAGCCGAGGTCAAGTTCAGTCATACTCGTAAAAAATTATGTCCTTCATAGTTGGCTGGCTCCATAGTCCCGCAGGGCTGTGGAGCCTAGGTGCTACGGTCGCGGATCCAATTCTATAATATCATGTTTTTCTTTTATCCAATTTCGTGCAGAGGAATATTGCCAATCTTCAGGTTGTTCAACATACCCTTTTTTGACTGGATTGAAATAGATGTATTTTACTTTTGTAAGTAAAAAAACATCCGAGTAAATAACTTTAGGATAATTTTCTCGTTGCCAGATTTGTGTTACGTATCCTTTTTTTCTGTTGTAACTATTGTTCAGGATGTTGAGAATGTACGATCGATTATCTTTTTCAAGAAGCTTCCATAATTCTCTTGTTGTATATTTTTTGAAATCACTCAGAACTTGGGAAAGATTGTTTGCTTCAGGTGTCCCGACGATCATGTGTATATGGTTTGTCATGATGACATATTCATATACACGCAATCCTTTATTTTTTCTGCAAAACATAAGACTGTCTGTAATGACTTTGAAATATTCCGGTTTTGTAAAAATATCTATCCATTCTATTACGGTGAGCGTGACAAAGTGAGGCATGTTTTGTTGTGACAAGTTCACGCGAAGTGTGGGCATATGTGTCCTCCTTATGTAATGAAGCAGTTGGGCTCCACAGCCCTGCGGGACTATGGAGCCAGCTAAGTTTTTATTTGTTATCGTTATGGAATTCGCTTTGGTAAAAGGTGTTTATGGATTTCATCTAAAATTTGAGCAGCATCTTGTGGTGTGTTGTTATGCCATGAAATATTTCCAGAATCAGAAATTAAAAAGCGCAGGATGGGTAGGACACCTTCTACAACCTCCTTTATTTTTTGTATTTCTATTCCCCAGCAAATTGGTTTATAGTGAATGAACTGATTGCGAAAAACGTTATTTAATTCCTCCATCGCGTTGTCATTATAATCGTTTGATTTTAGAAATTGTGAGTGTACGTATTTTTTCATTTTGTCAGATTCTTTTATCCATTCATATGCTTCTAGAAATTCAATCACCCTCAATTTTTCTGGTGTACTATCTATGAACCCTTTCGTGTTTCTAATTTCCTTTTTATAAATACCAGATTGATCTGAACGAACTAGTGCTGCTAACATAAAATGATACAAAGCACCGTGCAAAGAGATCACTAGCCATTTCCAGTAAGAAGTATCATTTATTGCTTTACTACAGAATTCCCCAGTTTTCACTAAATAGTCTAGGGCATTTTCCTCTAAACTGGTTCTGTAAAATTCATCGTTGTGATCAAATTGTATCGTCATAGTGTGTAGTGGTATATTGTTCAATATTACTCATCTTACTCCACAGCTCTTCGTGACTATGGAGCCAGCAATGCTAAATCACGTATACTCTATCACCCCTTGCTTCCTATTTTCTTTCCGATAATACGCAACCGCAAGCCGAAGTTTATCGTAGTCAAACGTGCCATCAAATCGTTCATACAACGATTTCAATTTTTGTGGCACACCTTTGTCTTTCAAATTTTCGCAGATTTTTTTCAGATCATGCTTGTCTATAAAATCTTGGATATTGATTTCATATCCTTTTTCGTAGAGATCGGCGAGATGTCCATAGATCGTGACAGTCTTCAGATCCCGTTCTCTTGCAATCAATCCTACGGGCATACCTTGGCGATAATACGCATAGGTGATGTCTTGCGTTGTGCCTTGGATTTTTTCACCAGCTTTATCTTTTTCTTGAATAAATTTTGTAATTTCATCGATAAAAAGTTTGCCATAGCTGGCAAATTTTTTATCACCAATACCGGAAACCTTTTTCATCTTTTCTTCATTTGTTGGCATGTCACGTGCCATCTCATCGAGCGTCTTGTCAGTGAACACGTGAT
Organism: Candidatus Magasanikbacteria bacterium CG1_02_41_34; assembly: GCA_001871445.1. GTDB lineage: Bacteria > Patescibacteriota > Patescibacteriia > Magasanikbacterales > UBA922 > UBA12086. The sequence goes on along the minus strand of MNVD01000032.1, from coordinate 23,251 downwards.
ATGGTGGAATGTTTGCTTTTTTTGCCAGAGAAAATCGGAGATCGCGGAGCATGTCAAACAATACCTCTTCGGCGTCCTTTCGCTTTGAACTGATTTTACTTTCTTTGCTACTGGCACTCACCGCTCGTTCTTCGATATATGCCAGAGAGACAAAACGAACCTTGTCTTCGCCTTTCAATACGCGTGCACCTGAGGCGGTAATTTTTAATGCATGATGTTGATCATAGGCAACATCGATAAGACCCAGATTGAGCATTTGCAAGAGATATTGTTGCCAATCTTCGGGAGAAATATGATTGCCTGCGCCGTAGGTTTTTATTGTGTTGTAGCCATGATTCATGAGATCTTGTTTTCCAGATCCACGAAGAATATCTATCAACATACCGATTGCGACATCTTGATCTGTCCGTGCTATGCCGGACAGTGCGATCTGTGCGATTTCTGTGCCGTCGATAAGTTCGGGTGGATTTTCACAGACATCACAATTGTTGCAATCACTCGTCACTTCTTCTCCAAAATATGAGAGCAAAATACGTCGTCGACATATCAGTGCGTCGGCAAATTGTTTCATGCGATCCAGTTTTGCCAGTTGGAGTTGAGGTTGTCCAGATTCTGTTGCGAATTTTTTTAACAACACAACATCAGCGAGAGAATAAAAAAGCAATGTTTCACTTGGCAAACCATCGCGTCCTGCGCGACCAATTTCTTGATAATAGCCTTCGAGATTTTTTGGCAAATTGTGATGAATGACATAGCGCACATTGCTCTTGTCGATACCCATCCCAAAGGCAACTGTTGCAACGATAATGTTTGTGCGTCCATGAATAAAATCTTCTTGTGCTTTTGATCGTTCGTGCGATTGCATGCCTGCGTGATAATATCCTGCATTCAATCCTTCTTGGATCAGTGCATTGGCAACTTTTTCTGTTTGATTTCTGCTGAGACAATAAATAATACCAGATTCATTTTTGCGTTTTTTGACAAACGTAATAATACGATCAATTCGTTTTTTTGCTGGCAATACATTAAGCTCAAGATTTGGTCTATCAAACGAAGAAATAAACACTTTTGGATCTTTCAGTTTTAGTTGAGCGAGAATATCTTTACGTGTTGTTTTATCCGCTGTTGCTGTAAGTGCGATGATTGGGATATCCGGAAATAATTCTTTCAGTGTACGGAGTTGTGTGTATCCGGGACGAAAGTCATGACCCCATTGAGAAATACAATGTGCTTCATCAATCGCAAAAAGTTGTACATTCCATTTTTTCAGTGAGTATTGAAAACTGGGTGTGATAAGTTTTTCTGGAGACACATAGAGAATGTCGATCTCGCCTCGTTCGAGCTGTTCTTTGATATCTTGATGTTCGTCTAGTTCTAGTGAGCTATTCAGAAATGCTGCTTTAATACCATTTGCCACCAGTCCTTCGACTTGGTCTTTCATAAGTGCAATAAGAGGGGAGACGACGACCGTGAGGCCGTCCATGACAAGTGCCGGCAGTTGGTAACATAGCGATTTTCCACCACCCGTTGGCATGAGAACGAGTACATCTTTTTTTTCTATCACAGCCTGAATAATCTCTTCCTGCATGGGGCGGAAGGAGTCGAAACCAAACGTATGTTTGAGAGATTGTCGGACGTTGTCGATGGTCATAATTTCTGAGAACGTTCTCCCCCTTACGAAGGGGGAGACAGAGGGCCCGCCTGCAACGCGTTGCGAAGCATTGCGGGCAAGGGGTTATCTTAGAAGCGCATACGTTGCTTATGCGAAACCTCCCCTATCCCCTCCTTGGTAAGGAGGGGATTTTATATTCTTTCTGTTATAATTTTTATTACATTTTCAAAGTCAGTCTTAGTATGGTCGGATCCTGTATCTATCGTTGCATCGAATTGCATTGGAAGGTTTTCATGCAGTACTTTTCTAATTTCATAACGTTCGATTGCTTCGGGACCTTTGTACACACGTTTTTCATTGTCTGGCGACAGGCGTTTTTTTATGACGTTGTCAGATGCAATAATATGAATCCATATGATTTCTAATTTTGGAAATGTTTTTGCAATACTATCAATTTTTTCTCGTACTTTGTCTCCTGCACAATCCGAGTCGAGTGCAATACTATATCCTTTTTCCAATATTTGTATTGCCACTTCAAGAGCAAGTTCTTTTGTTTTCAAAAAATTATATCCATGTTTTTTTAAAAGTGCGCGCATATCGTCTGTACGGATGCAGACAAATGGAATGGTTTCATTGATTTTTTTGAGAGTTGTTGTCTTTCCACTTCCTATCATTCCGACAGGGCATATCAAAAATTGAAGGGAATCGTGTTGTCCTTTGAGCGAAAGAGAAGCGGTATATTCCTTCACAATATTCAAAAAATCCTGTTCAGACAAATTGTTCCCTGTTGATGATTGTCGTTGAGCGGTCTCAATAGCTTGAGTATTCATACGCGAATCAGTTTTTCTTTTTCTTGTTTAGACATTTTTTTTATTTCGATTTCTCGCTTACTCGCACTCGATCTATCGTTGCATTCCTCAGTATACACTACAACAAAAGGGGATTTCGCGCGAACATATTTTGATCCCGTCCCAGTGCGGTGCATCTCGAGACGTTTCTCGAGATCTTTTGCAATGCCTGTATAGAGAGAATTGTCTGCGCAGCGGAGGATATAGAGAGTATACATGGAGATAATTTCTAAAGACCGTAGAGAGTATAGCGTACATAGGTACTCTTGACAAAATTGCTTTTGTTTTCTATAGAACTTTTTGAAATAAAAAAATCGCCCTATGGCGTTTCCAATATTTTTTTCATCCCGTCCGTGGCCCCGCCGACGTGGTGTCGGCGGGGCTTTGGACGAGGACTGCGTCAGATGGTGAAGTGGGGGATACCTCCGAGAAGGTAGTGCACACCGAGGCCGAGGGCCATGAGGTAGCTGTAGGCGACGAGCGCCGTGGCGCCCGGGTGGGCCTTCATCCAGTTCCAGATGCGTCGCATGTTGTTTCTTCTTTTGTGACGGATTTCCACTCTACATTGTCCGGAACTCCCGGACGTGCTCGGACTGACCTTCCGAGCGAAAGATCAAGATTATACTATATATGTATACCCCTGATCTTTCGCATTGAAGGATCGTCGAGCGTGACGCAGGTTCTTTTTTTGTAAGAACGAACGTATAGTATACCCTCTTTGTATTATTTGCAAGAGTTTGGTATGATAGACTGTGCATAATTGACTTTCACCCTAGGCAATGTATACTACGTTGGCTCTTTTCCGCTATACGTATAGTACGCCCGAATGAGGGCCTTTTTGGTTATAAGGCTGAGAATGCTTGGAAGGCCTAGAAGGCTTGGATTTTTTAGGCCTTCTGAGCTTCCCAAGCTTTCTAAGCTTTCTAGATATGCAAGATAAAATAGTCATTCGTGGTGCACGAGAGCACAATCTTAAGAATATCTCTCTTGAACTCCCACGAAACAAGATGATCGTTTTTACCGGACTCTCTGGATCAGGGAAGTCTTCGCTTGCGTTTGATACTATTTTTGCCGAAGGACAGCGTCGGTATATTGAGAGTTTGTCAGCGTATGCCCGTCAATTTCTTGGTAATATGACAAAGCCAGATGTTGATGAGATTTTGGGATTGTCTCCGGCTATTTCTATAGACCAAAAGGCGCATAGTGCCAATCCACGTTCGACCGTTGCGACGATTACAGAAATTTATGATTATTTGCGTGTCTTGTATGCACGTGTGGGAAAGCCACATTGTCCCGTGTGTGATACAAAGATTGAAAAGATGACGACCGATGAAATTACCGAACGTATTGTCACAACGCATAAAAAGAAAAAAAATACATCAAAAGAATTGTTGATATTATCTCCTGTTGTCCGTGGCAGAAAAGGGGAGTATTACCAGATGCTCTATGACATGTATAATAGTGGATTTCTCGAGGTCCGTGTGGATGGAAAAATGAAGTCACTTCGTGAACAGATTAAGTTATCAAAAAATAATAAGCACACGATTGAAATTGTTGTTGATACCATTCCAACTGTTGATTTCGATCCCGAAAAAAAGAAAGAAGATGGACAGCGTCTTGGTGAAGCAATCGAAACAGCAGTTGATCTGTCAAATGGTCTATGTACGGTTATTTATCCTGATGGCGAAGAACAAGTTTTTTCTACAGAATATTCTTGTCCAAATGATGGATACAGTTTTCCAGAGATTGAGCCTCGTATGTTTAGTTTCAATAGCCCATATGGGTACTGTGCTGCATGTACTGGTCTTGGAACACGAGAATTGTTCAGTGAAGAACTCTGTCCCGTATGTGAAGGAAAGCGTTTGAATGACAATGCGCTTGCGGTGAAAATAGATAATAAAAACATTTGGGAAGTTACGGGCCTGACGATTGAAGATGGAAAATTATTTTTTGAAGGATTGTTTGATGCGCTCAATGCGCGGGATCTGGATATCGCAAGCGCAGCACTGAATGAAATTACCAATAGACTACAATTTTTGTTCAATGTCGGACTTCATTATTTAACACTCAATCGTACTGCTGGAACGCTCTCAGGAGGAGAAGCTCAGCGTATTCGTCTTGCGTCTCAAGTAGGGCAACAGTTGGTTGGTGCACTGTATGTTCTTGATGAACCAACAATTGGGCTTCATCAGAGAGACAATGATTTGCTCGTTTCAACGCTCCGAAATCTGTGTGATATTGGCAATACGATTATTATCGTAGAGCATGATGAAGATACTATTCTTGTCAGTGACTGGGTCGTGGATATCGGGCCAGGTGCTGGAAAACATGGTGGATATGTGGTGTATTCGGGACCACGACAAGCGTTGCTTGACACGTCAACATCAAAATTGTCAGATGTGAAAAAAACAAGTGACACATTTCAAATGTCAAACGTGAAAACGTACGGTAGTGCGAAGAAATCTCTTACTGGGCAGTATCTTCGTGGGGAAAAGAAAATTGATGTGCCGAGTAAACGAAGAAAAGTTGATAGTTCTACGCCAAAGTTGAAAATCATTGGGGCGAGTGAAAACAATCTCAAGAATCTAACTATTGAAGTGCCACTTCGTCGTATGGTTTGTCTGACTGGTGTATCAGGTTCTGGAAAATCAACACTCATGCACGATATTATTTATCGTGCTGTTGCAAATAAACTCAACCATGTTGACAAGCGTATTGGTACACATAAAGAAATCAAGGGAATCGAATATATTGATAAAATTATTCAGATCGATCAAAACCCAATTGGGCGCACGCCACGCAGTAATCCAGCAACCTATACCAAAGCGTATGATGCGATTCGTGATTTGTTCACGATGACTGCCGAGGCTCGCATTCGTGGGTACAAAAAAGGACGATTTAGTTTTAATCGACCTGGCGGACGCTGTGAAAATTGTGAAGGAAAAGGTGCTCTCAATATTGAAATGCACTTTTTGCCGAGTGTAGAAATTATCTGTGATGTGTGCAATGGAAAGCGGTTTAATGTAGAAACATTGCAAGTGCATTACGCGGGAAAGAATATTTCTGATGTATTGAATATGACGGTCGAGGATGCAGAGGATTTTTTTCAAGACATCCCACCTATTCATGACAAAATTAAAATGCTCAAAGAAGTGGGGCTTGATTATTTAACCCTCGGTCAATCCGCGACGACACTTTCTGGTGGAGAAGCCCAACGTATCAAGCTTTCTCGTGAGCTGGCAAAACGGAATACTACAAAGACACTATATCTTCTTGATGAGCCGACAACAGGGCTTCATTATGAAGATGTCAAAAAATTGATTGAAGTAATTCAGCGACTTGTGTCGCAAGGAAATACGGTGATGATCATCGAGCATAATTTGGATTTGATCAAGTGTGCGGATTGGATTATTGATCTTGGTCCAGAAGGAGGGGACAAAGGTGGCTTGCTCGTCGCAACAGGAACGCCAGAAGAAGTTGCAAGGAAGAGTACACAGAGTCATACTGGAGCATATCTCAAAAAATATGTCTCATAATATGCAAGAGAAATTTGACGTCATCATCATCGGTGCGAGTTTTTCTGGACTTACCCTCGCACATCACTTGCCAAAAACGTACAAGGTCTTGGTGGTCGACGCAAAGCCGTTTGCTGGGTCAAGTGTGGAATCTACGGGACTTATTACGACTCACACACGAGAGGAGTTTGCATCGTTTTTTGATATAGATGCATACATCACCAATCCCATTTCTTCTATTTGTGTGGTCTCGCCGAATTACGACGATTATTTTATTTCAAAAACAGATGACTACTGGATTTATCAGACAGATACAAAGGCGCTTGTTAGAGCACTCGCAGAGAAGCTCTCAGACAATGTTACTGTCTGGACGGGAATGGCGTATGACAGTGTGGAGACACATGACGGCGTGAGTACGATTCAGCTCAAGGGCGGGGGAGACGTGAAGATCGTCACGACAACATTTCTCGTCGGTGCAGATGGAGGTCATTCTTCTGTTGCAGAATCGATTCACCAACTTGATACAAATGGTACGTTTCTTTTCGGCTACGAAGAAGTGTGGATTGGGGACGTGCTTCTCGGGCCTCTTCCCGCTGAGACGATCTATCATTTCTGGTTTGGAGAATTTTCTCTTGGGTATGGGGGGTGGCTGTCACCAACCACGATCGATAGCAAACCAGGATTTCGTATTGGTTTGGCAAAATTAAAAAAAGATCGTGGAGATGCAAAAAAATTGCTTGCGCAGTTTATGGAGACGTTGACAGAAAAGAAGATCGTTTCTCTTCCTGCTGATGTTCTAAAACCAGAATATCGATTTGGAAGTTTTATCCCTATTGGCGGTGTGTTGAAAAAAACATCATTTGAAAATACACTTTTGATCGGTGATGCGGCTGGATATTGTGGTGCCTTTGCAGCTGACGGAATAAAGGGTTCAGTGATCTCTGGAAAAGAATCTGCGCTTCTCATTGAACGATATTTGAATGGGGAACGATGTAATCTCGCAAAAACATTACGTGAAAAAATAAATGAACATCGCTGGCTTATCGATTACTACACAAGACAACAACGATACCGCTGGATTTGGGATCGGATGAAAAAAGATCGAACGTTTCGTGCTATGTACAACATTATCAACGAAGAACGAGCGCATTTTCTCGATCAATTTTGTGATAACAAAGACAGACGAAAAAGTTTGTCTCGCTCTGTATTAAAAATCAAATATATTCCAAAATTGGTGATCTATTCGTGGTATATCTTCTTGGATTTTTTTGTACGGTAAATTTCCACGCATTATTTTATAATCGTGACTGACGAAGGAAGTTGTTTTTCTATAATTGCGAGATCTGCTGTTGCATAATTATTACCAGAGATGTCGAGGGTTCGAAGATGTGTGAGATTTCCAAGTTCGTGGGGAAGTCCGGTAAATTGATTGTGTGAAAGATTGAGAGTTTCAAGTTCTGTGAGTTGTCCGATTTCTGCTGGGATACCGGTCATACTGTTGTAACTCATATCGAGAAACGTGAGATGCGAAAGGTGGCGAATTTCTCCTGGCAACGATCCTGTGAGTTTGTTGTGTGACAGATCGAGCACTTGAATGTTTATGTCGTCAAACGTATTTGCTGGCACACTCGTGAGACCCCTGTTATCGAGATTTAGTATCATGTCTTTATCATTTACTTTGTCTTGTACTGTGGGTGGTTGTCCACTGGGAGATACCGCAGGAGTTGTTGGTACAACTGTATTGGAGACACAGCCACTCAAAAGCAGTGAAGACAATACGAGAACGGGGAGGATATATGGAGATTTCATATGGTCTGTGCTTATGTGAGTACGTATGCTTCATACTCACTATAGCACTGTATGTGGGCTTTTGTCTTCTGTTTTGCTTGCTTCTCAAGGTCTTTTTTGCTACTGTATCTGTATCCTTATCTGGCACAAAGCTAGCGGGATACAAATACATTGATTTTGATATATGACTCGAGTAGACGTTCTAGGAATTCGTCCCGATGCGGCTGCAATAGGAAAAACCGTGTCAGGTGAAGAACCCACTAATAGTACTGGTGATACGGTCAATCGACCTAATGCTGTTGATTCAGATCCAGATGATTTTCCCGCAGATGAATTTAAAAGATGGCAGGCTGAACAATTAAAAACAGAGGCAGAGAAAAAGAATCAAGAAACCGAAAGGGAAATAATCCTCATACCTGAAGTTGTCACCGATAATGGTTGGACATATGAGTTTTTTCAGAAACCTCTAGGACAAGGTGGACAAGGTATTGTATATCGTGCAATAGCTACAGATCCTGAAGGTGGACGCCATGATGTCGCCATGAAAACATTGACTCCCGACGCCATTAAAAAATTGGTCTCTTTACGAACAGCACATAAAGAAAAACAGGAGCAAGCATTTCTTGGTGAAACAATTGAAGAAGATCCTGAGTTACAGCAATTGAATCAAATGTTTGACTTGTGGCATGAAATAGACATGCTTAGAGCACTTGCAAAAAAAATAAAAGCAACAGAACAAACTGGAGTATCTGGTCATTTGGGAAAACATATCGCCCATGTTGTTGGCGATGGTGCCATTGAAGTAAGATATGGCAAAGAGGATATACAAGCAATAGCGATAGTTACTGAATTTATACAAGGAAAAGAACTGAACAATTTACTTGAGGCATGGCGTTCTGCAAACTATTGGGAGTCCCAGGTAAAAGAAAAACTTCCAGAAGATGAAGAATTGTATGGACTACTTGTTTTAAAAAGAGAAGAATTGGGAAATACGTACTCTGGAGGATATGTAATACATCTTGCTCAGCAGATAGCAGAAGGTTTAGATATCGCTCATACCTCTGGAATTATTCATAGAGATCTGAAACCCGCTAATGTCATGATTGATCCTGATGGAGAAGCGTATATCTGTGATTTTGGGATTTCTTCAAGAAAGTTAGCTTTGGCAGAAGGGCCACTTCCTCCCACCAGGGAAATAGAAAGACCAAGTACCATTTCAAGAATTCGCGATCACGAGCAAGAAGCATCTGGACAACCCTCCGCATTGGCATTTTCAGAACGTCCAGAAGATGATTCTGTTGTAAAAGAAACTCAAGTAATAGCTGCTCCAGACGTAGACGATGGTACAATTTCAGGAACCTATGAGTATATGTCTCCAGAGGTATATTCTGGTGTACCAGACAGCCCTGCACGTGATTTGTATGCTCTCGGAATGATGATGTATATGATGCGTACAGGAAAAACAGCATTTGAGGACATACATAATAGTGACAGTATGAATTCGTTAGAGAAGATGCGTTATCATATGGAAAATGAACCACCGCCTATACTTTCATATGAAAAATCAGCGCTAGATACTTTGATTATGTGTATGATTGCCAAAACTCCAGAAGCACGAAAATCTTTTACATATCAGGGAGTACCATATGATATTTCTTCTTCTGCCGCAGTAAAGGATGCCTTACAAAAGATAAGTAATTTGCCTCAATTTTCTTTTAAGGGGGTTGCATTCTTAAGAACTGCAGCTGAACTCGATGAATTACAAGATGAGGCAAGAAAGAAACTCAATGTTAAAGATTGAGTGTAGAAGTTCATGTCAAATTACAGGATAAACCAACTCACCAAATTTCCAGATGAACCAGGCATCTATCTTTTTTTTAATTCAAAAAAAGAATTGATTTATGTCGGGAAGGCGACGTCGCTGAAAAGTCGTGTCAGTAGTTATTTCCGCGGTGCACGAACCTCGCGACCTATAGAACAGATGATTCACGAAGTCGTGGATATCAAATGGAAGACAACAGACTCAGTGCTGGAAGCGATCATTCTCGAGGCAAATTTCATCAAAGCAAAACAACCGAAGTATAATGTTCTTGGGCGTGATGATAAGAGTTGGAATTATCTTGGTATTACGGATGAACTGTATCCACGTGTCGTGTCGTATCGACAGCACGAGGTAGGGACGTTGGTAAATGGACAACTGGGCAAAGAGACAAAAAAGGAATTGGGAATTACACAGCTGTTTGGACCATATCCAGGATTGAATACAAAAGCGACGATGAAGCTTTTGAGAAAGCTTTTTTATATTTCGGATTGCCAAAAGCAGAAAAAGCAATCTGGAAAACCTTGCTTGTATCGTCAAATGGGGTTATGTCTTGGCGTGTGCACTGGAGAAATATCACCCGTGGAATACAAAAAGAACGTCATTCAACCACTGGTACAATTTTTGAAAGGTGGAAAAAAAAGGTTGATCACGACATTGAAAAAACGCATGCAACAGGCATCAAAAGCTGAAGCGTATGAAGAAGCCGCACGGCTCCGAAATCAGATTGCATCACTCGAACGTATTCACGATATTGCGCTCATAAATAAATCTTTTGTAGAAGAAGAAACCTCTGCTGGTATACAGCGTATCGAAGGATATGATATCTCCAATCTTGGCGCAACTGGGAAAGTGGGATCTATGGTGGTATTCGATAGTCATGGGGCAGTAAAAAATCAGTATCGAAAATTTAAAATTAAATCGGTGGTAGGACAAAGTGATGTGGATTGTTTGGAAGAGGTATTGGTTCGACGAATGAAACACGATGAATGGCAACTCCCAAATGTATTTCTTATTGACGGGGGAAAGCCACAAGTGAATCGTGCGATGCAGGTGCTCCGAGCATTTGAAAAAGATATTCCACTTGTTGGCATTGCAAAAGGGCCAGAGCGAAAGAAGAATGAATTTGTATTTGGGACGCGGGATAGAGGTTTTATCAAATGGGTGAGTGAGCATCAGGATCTTCTTGTGCGTGTGCGTGATGAGGCGCATCGGTTTGCGATAACGTATCAACGGAAGTTGAGAAAGTTAAAAAAATAGAGATAGTACAACAAATAAAAAAATCGTCTTTTGGCGATTTTTTTGTGGGAGAAAAGTTATTGTACTTAGAAACGTTCACTTATCCACCAAAAGTGGATAACAGTGGTTGCATGTGGAGTGAAAGTGGGTTAAAATGGTAACACGTGGGGAAAAGTGGGGATTTCTACATTGCGAAAGCTGGTAGAACGTGTCCTATCCTGATTACAGGGTTCTGGACGTCACTCAAGATATGTAACGTGCTTGTCTATATATCTCGTAACTCCACTTTCCTTTTCACGTATGTTTATCGGTGAGTATTCTCACAATCTAGACGAAAAGGGACGGCTCGCTGTCCCAAAGAAGTTTCGTACTGCTCTTTCAAAAGGAGCTGTTGTGACGCGTGGGCTCGATAACTGTTTGTTTCTCTACACAAAAGATGAGTGGAAGAAACTTGCAGACAAGCTCGCAAATCTGCCGTTCTCCCAAGCAAATGCTCGTGCATTCGCACGTCTCATGCTTGCAGGTGCGATGGATGTTTCCATTGATAAACAAGGACGCGTTATTTTACCCGAATATTTGAGAACCTATGCAGGTCTCTCAAAAGAAACAATTGTGGCTGGTCTATACAACCGCCTCGAACTTTGGGACAAAAAAGCGTGGGAGAAATATACACAACAGTCGGAAAAACAGAGTAATGAAATTGCTGAACAAATGTTTGATTTAGGAGTATAGAGCATATGAAACATGTTCCAGTACTCTTGAGAGAAACGATTGATGCATTACAACTGAAACATGGTAGTAATATTATCGATTGTACACTTGGTGATGGGGGGCATACAGAAGCAATTTTGAAGCTGACTATTCCAAACGGACGTGTACTCGGGATCGATGCAGATCCAGAATCACTTGCTCGTGCAAAACAATTTCTTTATTCGGAAGCCGAACGTGTGATATTTGTTCGAGAAAATTTTGAACATCTAGCAAAGATTGTTTCAGAAGAGAAGTTTGCACCAGTCAACGGCATTCTCATGGATCTTGGTTGGTCAAGTCCTCAGTTTGAAGAGCGAAAGAGGGGCTTTAGTTTTCAGAATCCAGATGAACCACTTGACATGAGGTATGCACCGCACAATGACATGAAAAAGGCGTCAGAATTGTTAGCTGATAGTACAGAAGAAGAACTCGAACATATATTCAGAATTTACGGTGAAGAACGTTTATCAAAAGAAATAGCAGTCGCTATAAAAGCATATGAACAAGGTATCAACAACACAAGTGATCTGGTCAATATTGTCTTAGCAGTGTATCGAAAGAAGCTCAAGACTGACAAGGAAGTACCGTGGGTTGGAGGACTTCATCCTGCTACCAAGGTATTCCAAGCGCTTCGAATTGCAGTCAACGACGAATTTGGAGTGATCGATCGGGCACTGCCCCAAGCAATAGAAATCTTGGCACCAGGTGGACGACTCGCTGTGATCAGCTTTCATTCTGGAGAGGATCGTATTGTAAAGCATTATTTCAAATCGTTGGATAAGAAAACAATTCGAATTATTACAAAAAAACCCATTGTTGCGTCAGAACAGGAAGCAAAAGAAAATACACGAGCTCGCTCTGCAAAATTACGTGTCGTAGAAAAAATTTACTAATTCCATTCACTGCCTGTCATCTATGAATGCCTACCTCAAGAAAAAACCAACCCTTCGAGAAAAACGACTTGCTGTTCAAAAATGGTTGGTCAGTACAACCTTTCGAAGTATGCTTCTTGTCGCAATCATGGTGTTTGGTGTGTTGTATCTGTTCAAAGTGAATACTGTTTCTTCACAAGGATTTGTCATTAGTGACTTACAAGATACTATTGTAGATCTCGAACGAGAAAATCAACGTCTTGATGTACAAATTGCATCATATCGATCTATGGATTCTCTAGAAACACGACTTGAAGGAACAAATCTTGTCGTTGCTACAGATTTGCTGTATGTGACACCTGTCGGTACGGCCGTCGCACGTGCAAATTAATGTGTTACACACATATGCTGAGAACTCCTGAATGGGAGTTTTTTTGTATTTCTGATATACTTTGGTATAGGTGTATAAGAGTTTGAGATTCTCGAATATTTTTTCCTATGTTTTTTCTCGTTTTTCAACGTATTGCATTTCAACTTGTGTTGGATATGCTTTATTTTCCACTCTGGTGGTATAGCGGGGGGCTTCGTCGTATTATTATTGGATTGTTTCATATGTTGCAGGATGCCAACGCCTCTCTTGCTCCTGGATTATGGCTTCGTCATATATTTACACCCATGTACGGACAGACAGATTTTCAGGGAAGATTGATGAGTTTTTTTATGCGTGTTGTCAATATTATTGGCAGATTGTTTGCATTGGTTGTGTATATGTGTGTACTGTTTTTCTTGTTTTGTCTGTGGCTCATTGTCCCTGTTGCTATTATTTTTATGATAAGCCACGTTGTTTTGCTTCAATAACGCTGTATGGAATTTCAATCACAAACACCATTGCCACTCCTACCATATCGTCACGATGAAAGACATCGTCGTATGAGTATGGGCGTTGTACTACGCAATAAACTTCTTTTTTGGGGGACGTCTTTGTCACGAAGAGACATTGCGTTTCGGCGTATGCGCAAGTGGCTCGAGCGTTTTGAAATATTGGGAAGTGTGCTTTTTGGTATTGGATTCATGAGTTTTTTTGTGTGGTATATCTATGACAAGGGTCGCAGTGCTGATATATTGTCTCTTGATTTTTGGTGGGGGAGTCCAGAATTGAGTACACTTTTTGTGTGGTTCTCACTTACATCATGGTGTTTTCTTCTGTATCGAAGTATTGCAAGAAAAAAAGAAATACAAGTGGTAGAACTGTATGATGAGAACGTGCTCCCAAACAAAGAAGGTGCGGTTGGTGTTGTTGATTCATGGAAACAAGCGCTTTCTTTATATAAAGGAAAGAAGAGAAAGGATATCTCCAGGGTAGCGACGCAAGAAGTGCTACAAGTTCTTGAAAATTCAGCACTTCTCGCTCAGCGATTTGGTGCTGAATCAGTCACACCTTGGCATGTATTTCATGCATTACTTGGTTCCTCAAGTGTTGCAAGTGTTTTTGTTCGATTGGGGTTACCACAAAAGAAATTGCAGGCTGTGATTGCAGATAAATGTGAACGGGGAGAAACCAAAAACGTACCGAGCATCATATCAGATGATGTATTGCAAATGATCTTTCATGCCTATGAGTATGCATATGATGCACGGCAAGAATACTTGCATGTGACAGAGCTTTTGTTGGCGCTTGTACGACAATCAGTGCCTGTGCAAGAATTATTTTATGATCTCAAAGTAGATGCGCACAAACTCCTCAATGTCATCGAGTGGCTTCGTATCAGAGATCGTCTCCAAAAACAACATCATACATTCCAAAAAGCGGCGTCTCGGCGTAGCAAGTATGGACTTGATAAGGCAATGACTGCTGTCGCAACACCGTTTCTCAATAGTTTTAGTCATGATCTGACGCTCGCAGCAAAGTTTGGGAGGCTTGAACCTTGTGTTGCGCGAGAAAAAGAAATTGATGAGATTTTTCGTATTATCGAAGGAGGTCGACAAAGTGTAGTTCTTGTTGGTGATCGAGGAGTTGGCAAGATGAGTATTGTTGCTGGTATTGCTGCACGCATGGTAGAAGAAAAAGTACCAGCTAGGATCAAAGATAAACGGCTTGTACAGCTGTCTACATCCTCGCTTCTTGCAGGGACAACAATCACTGGAGCACAAGAGCGACTTATCAATATCATGAATGAAGTTGCACGCGCTGGTAATATTATTTTCTTTATCGATGGTATCGATGATTTGATTGGTTCTGGTGGTCAGGGTGCTGTGCAGGGACTGGATGTCAGTGAAACACTTGCGGAATTTCTTGGTGCAGGACAATTTTTGACACTTTCAACAACAACCATTACTGGCTACAATCAATCAATCGTTAATTCTTCTGTTGGGCAGGTATTGGCTCGTGTTGATATCGATGAAATGACTGATGATCAGGCGATACAAGTATTGGAGTCAAAAGTTGGTTTTGTTGAATATAAACAACAAGTATTTTTTAGTTATGATGCACTCGAGCAATCTGTAGTGCTTGCAAAGAAATTTTTGCATGATCAAAATTTACCAGAAAGTGCACTTGCTATCATGACGGAAACCGCCAGTTTTGTTCACAATACAAAAGGTGTCAATACACTCGTAGAAGGTGAAGATGTTGCTTCTATTGTGTCACAAAAAACAGGTATTCCTACGACGAGTATTACTGACGATGAATCCACAAAACTCATGAAGCTCGAAGAAGATATGCACAAACAAGTTATCGGACAAGATGAAGCTGTCTCGCTCGTCGCTAATGCTCTGCGTCGAGCACGAGCAGAAGTTCGTTCTCAAAAACGTCCAATTGCGAACTTCCTTTTTCTCGGACCAACTGGCGTCGGAAAGACAGAGCTCGCAAAAACTATTGCACGGACATACTTTGGTGGGGAAGAACGTATGATCCGTATAGATATGAGTGAATATCAAGATAAGAGTGGTATCTATCGACTCATCGGTCAGCCAGGACAACAAGGGACAGGTATTCTCACCGAAGCTGTACGACAAAATCCATTTTCCCTTCTCTTGCTGGATGAAATGGAAAAAGCAGATCCTGATGTTCTCAATTTGTTTTTGCAAGTGTTTGATGATGGACGCCTCACCGATAGTGTGGGACGTGTGATCGATTTTACCAATACGATTATTATTGCGACATCCAATGCAGGGACAGCGTTTGTACAGCAACAAATTGCTGCTGGTATTCCTCTTGAAGATATACGCCAGACATTGATTCATGGTGAGCTCAAACAATATTATCGACCAGAGTTTCTGAACCGTTTTGATGGTATTGTCCTCTTTCGTTCTCTCTCGCGTGATGAGACAAAGCAGATTGCCAGTCTCATGCTTGGAAGAGTCAAAAAAGATATTGAAGCAAAAGGTATGTCTTTTGTCGTAGAAGAGGCCGCATTAGAAGCACTTGTGGAGGTTGGGTATGATCCAGAATTTGGTGCTCGTCCAATGCGCCGTGCGATCCAGGATAAGGTGGAAAATCAGTTGGCTGAGCTTATTCTTTCAAAAAAACTGAATAGACGTGATCGTCTCGTACTTGGAGAAGGTGCTATTATTCGCGTAGAACGGTAGTGTGGTATATTTTTTATATCGATGATAGTATTGACAACATATGAATATTCTTTTGTTTTTTAGTACCCTCATTCTTTCTTTTTTGGCAACAGCGCTTGTTCGCAGTATCATGAGGAGCTATCGTATTGTAGATAGTCCAAAAGGAGAGAAACGGAAAATTCACAAAAAAAATATCCCACTCGGTGGTGGACTTGCTATTTTTGTAGCATTTTTTGTTATGGTTGGGGTTGCATATGCGTTTGGATTTGTTGGTGAGAGGATTTCCTTGTCCATGCTCATCGCGATTTGTGTTGCTGGGAGTGTACTCATGGGAGGTGGTATTCTTGATGATGCAAAAAATTTGAAAGCACGACATCAAATTGTATTTCCTCTTTTTGCTGCGGCAATTATTGCCTGTGTTGGTATTGGACCGCATAGTATCACCAATCCGTTTGGTGGTACTTTTGTGCTTACGAGTTTATTTTCGGGAGTGTTGGTATTTTTTTGGATTTTTGGTATGATGTTTACAACAAAATTTCTCGACGGGCTTGATGGATTGGTGAGTGGTATTGTTTCTATTGGTGCGATCATGATTTTCTTTTTATCTCGACAAGAACAATGGTTTCAGCCAGAAGTTGCCACCTTGGCGATTATTTTTGCTGGTGCGTGTCTCGGATTTCTCATATGGAATTGGCATCCGGCAAAAATATTTCTTGGAGAAGGGGGTAGTCTTTTTACTGGGTTTATGTTGGGTGTTCTTGGTATTATCTCAGGTGGCAAAATTATGACGACGCTTTTGGTCGTCGGTATTCCTTTTTTTGATGTCATTCGTGTGGTGATGATGCGGTGGATAAAAAAAAAGCCTATTTATCTTGGTGATGATGAACATCTACATTTCAAGTTGCTTCACTCTGGTATGTCGCAAAAGCAAGCTGTTTTGTTATTGTATGCAATTTCTTTTTCGTTTGGCGTGACAACATTATTTTTGCAAAGTAGCCAAAAACTTATTGCGTTTGCATTCCTTTTTTTGCTTATGCTGCTCATGGCTGTGTGGCTTCAAGGCAGTGAAAAAAAGAAAAAGATATGGCAAAGAAACAAATAGTATTTGGGAAGAAATCTATGTTTTTGCTTGGAGTATTTTTACTCTGCTTTGTTTTTTTGCTGTTTTGGAATATGAAAGCACCGCGAACGCAAGATATTATATTGAATGAACAAACGTTGCATGTGTATGTTGCAGAAACGATCAAAGATATGTATGTTGGTCTTGGTGGGCGAGAAGATCTTGGTGAAAATGACGGTATGCTATTTTTGTATGATTATCCAGGGAAGCATGGTATTGTGATGCGAGGTATGCTATTTCCTATTGATATTGTTTGGTTTTATGAAGGGCAGGTTGTGGATATTGCTCCTGCTGTACCTGTAGAGCCTGAGGCGACTGAATATGAGCTGACACCATATCGTCCACGTACAGACGCTACCATGGTGCTAGAGCTCCCTGCAGGCTGGGTAGCCGCACATGATCTCAAGATAGGAGATACATTGCTTATCCTATAACTACGTCTTGACAGATTGTCCAAACTACGGTATAGTATTGGTCGTCTTAGTCCTGGTACGACAAGACTCTTATTTGAAATAATAATCGCTATGTTTGCAGTAGTATTTACAGGTGGAAAGCAGTACTTCGTTGAAGAAGGGCAGACCATCAATATAGAAAAACTCGAAACCGAAATTGGCAATACTGTTACGTTTGATCAGATTCTTTTGACAGCAAAGGGAGATGGACAGGATGTTGAAATTGGTATGCCATTTCTCGTTGGCAAGACCATCACCGCAACGGTGAAAGATCAAGGACGTGCGAAAAAAATCCGTGTTGTCAAATACAAACCAAAAACTCGGTATAAACGAGTTAATGGACACAGACAACCATTCACGACTGTTACGATCGACAAAATAGCATAAACAACGACATCACATAAAAAAGACTATCGACAAGGGTAGTCTTTTTTGATATGTCTATCTGTGTTAGGATGTTGATGCGCTGCGATGTCGTTTGCTGACAACACGATGTGCTGTATACGTACCCTTCATTTGCCGGCTGGTGGAAGGCTCTGGGACAACTATCCCTTCCATTGTTATTGGACCAGCTCTGTACCATTTAGGTGTGTTGTGCTCTGGATCATGGGTAATGCCACTTCAGGGTGATACGCCTAGGTGCTCTACAGAAGGGAAGTCGGGATTGCCTTGTGAACAGTAGTGAAAGACTACAGGATAAAACATGTATACAAACTCGTTGGTGGTATAACACCCTCCAGAGCGGATGTCATCGCAGTGCATCCCTCAAATTTTTATAAAACTGCCTCGCATGGCAGTTTTATGTTTGTGTTCTATTTTTTAAGGCACTTCCTAGTGTGATCTCATCTGCATATTGGAGATCACTTCCCATCGGCAATCCTCTTGCGAGTCGAGTAACACGCACGTTTGATGCTTCTTTTTTTATGACATGTTGAAGATATAGCATAGTGGTTTCTCCAGGAAGGTCAGGATTGAGTGCAAGAATAATTTCTTTGATTGGTTCAGTGTTCAATCGTTGTAACAATTCAGGTACTTTCAAAAATCTGACAGTATCTGGATTGCCAGGTTTGATTACACCACGGAGCACATGATATCTCCCAGGAAATGCGCCCGTCTTTTCTATTTGTTGTAATTCTTGAGATTCCGTGACGACACAGAGTATCGTTGTATCTCGTTTTGGGTCACTGCACATCGTGCATGGTGAGGTGTCAGAAAAATCCCAGCACATATCACAGCTTTTGATATTTTCAATGAGTCCCTTTAGTGCATTGGTAATTTCTGCAACATCTTTTTTGCCAGATTTCAGCAAATGAAAAACGAACCGCTCAGCGGTTCGTGGGCCGACGGACGGCAATTTTGAAAATGCTCGAATAAGTTGTTCAATGGGTTTGCTATACATGTGTTAGTTACAAGAAACAAACTAAAATTCCAAAATGTACTTCCATGTATTCCTCTGAACCTTGAATTCCGAATTTTGGACTAACTTAATCCTGGAATACTTGGTAGACCGCCCATTTCTTTCATTTTCATTGCCATGATGCGTTGCATTTTTTTCATCGCTTCTTCGTATGCTTTCATGATATCTTTTTGAAGTTTTTCTTTTTTATTTGGGGTGAGCATATCTTCTGAAATGTCGAGTGACTTTATAGAAAGATTACCATCCATGACAAGTGTGATACCACCTTCTTTTACTGTGACACTTTCTTGTGAGAGTGTGTTTTGGAGTGTCTTTGCTTGTTCTCGGATGTCTTTGAACTGTTTGAGTTTGCTGAGCATAGTAGCAATGTTTATGAGGCGTAGAAGGCCATCTGAGCTTTCCAAGCATTCTTATTAAAATGATGGTGGTTTTTGGGGAGGCGGTGGTTGTGGTACTGCAGCATCAAACTGTGTGTCCAGGTTGCGATAGCTCGCGCGTGGTGCATCAAAAAATACTTTGACTACACCTGTTGGTCCGTTTCGATGTTTTGCAATATGGATTTCTCCAAGGTTGCGTTCGTCTGGTGGAATTTCTTCCAACTGATAATTTCTATCGGATGCTTTTCTATAGATGAACATGACGATATCTGCATCTTGCTCAATACTACCAGAATCACGCAAGTGTGACAACTTTGGAATAGCTGGTTTTGTTTGTTCTACGGCACGAGACAGCTGTGAGAGGCAGAGTACTGGAACATTGAGTTCACGGGCAAGCAGTTTGAGTCCACGACTCATCTCGGCTACTTCTTGGACACGATTGTCACTTCCTTTACTATTTGCAGTACTCATGAGTTGCAAGTAGTCTATGATAATTAGATCAAGTCCATGTTCTGATTGAAGACGTCGTGCTTTGGTACGAATTTGCAATACATTTTGTCCTGCATTATCATCAATAAAAATCTTTGCTTCTGAAAGAAGTCCCATAGCATGACCAATTTTTGGAAAATCATTGCTATCTGGACGATCTGAAAGATTTCCTGTTCTCATTTTCCATAAATCAACACCCGCCTCTGCACACAAAAGGCGATCGACAAGTTGTTCTTTACTCATTTCGAGTGAAAAAAGTCCTACTTTTGCCTTTCCTCTAATTGCAGCATTTCTCGCAAAATCGAGGGCAAGCGATGTTTTTCCGACAGATGGACGAGCCGCAAGGATAATCAAGTCTGATTTTTGGAATCCAGCAAGAAGGTTGTCAAGTTGAGTGAATCCTGATGGAACCCCACGAAGTTTGCCTCGTTCTCTGTGAAGTTCATCCATGCGTTCAAAGGCATTGTGAAGGATGGTATTGATTGGAACGAAATTTTGTTTGAGGTGTTTTTGTGTGATGGCATAGAGATGTTGCATGGCATCATCAAGAACACTCTCGACATCGTCGACATCTTCTTTGTATCCTAGCTTATTGATGTGATCTGCTGCAGCAAGCAATTTTCTTAGCGTTGCCTTTTTTTTTATGATCTTTGCATACTGAAGAATGTGCGAAGCGGTAGGTACAGCATTTGACAAGCCAACAAGATAGCTTCGTCCACCGACACCTTCGATCAATTTTTTTTCTTCCAATTTATTTCCGAGTGTCAACACGTCGACTGGTTCATTTTTTGCATACAGCTCACGCATGCTGTCAAAGATTTGTTCATGAGATTTTTTATAAAAATCATCAACCTCCACCATGTCTGCAATTTTGACCATGGCTTCCTTATCAATCAAAATAGAGCCCAGAAGAGAGCGTTCTGCTTCGATATTGTGTGGGGGTATGCGGGCGAGTTCGTCTATCATAGGACCTCTATCCTAACGGAAAAGCATTGTGTCGGCAAGTTTTGTGGGGGATGGAGTGTGGAGGGTCTGTGTATTCTTTTTTTGTGCTAGGTGCTTTGTCGTGTATTGAGTGTTTTTTATTGAAAAGTGGTACCTAGAAATGAGTCTATTCATTGCAGTATCTTTCAACTTTCTCTATACTGATACACACTGTGTATGGTTGCTTTTATGAAAATTTGTATTATCAACAATTTGTATCCACCGCTAGCACGTGGGGGAGCTGAGCAGGTAGTAGAGAAGACTGTGGCAGGTCTGCTTGATGCTGGGCACGATGTTGTATTGGTTACGCTTGGTAAATCAAAGGTAACACGGCAATTTGGGAACTCGCCTGTCGGACGGGCAGGTTTGGTAATTTGGGAATATAAACCAAAGAATTTATTTTATTATACAGATGCGCATCAACATGGATTTGTTGCTCGGTTTGTTTGGCATGTGGTGGATATGTTTCATGTTGGTTCTGCCAGATTTGTCCGAGAGGTTTTACAAAAAGAACAACCGGATGTTGTACACACACATAATTTGATGGGGCTTGGTTTTTTGATTCCACGTGTGATTAGAAATTTTGGTATCCGTCATGTGCACACTGTTCATGATGTCCAACTGGTGGAGCCGAGTGGTATTATTCTTAAAAAAAAGGAACACGCATTTCGGTATACGGGGTTTCCTACACGAGTGTATGCCTGGATCATGCGGAGACTTATGGGTTCTCCCAATGTTGTGGTGTCACCATCAAATTTTTTGTTGGAATTTTATCGACGATGGAAGTTTTTTTCGCATTCACAATTTGTGCAACTCCGAAACCCTATGACCTTTGGATCACGTAACACGAAACATGTACCGCGTAACACACATAACACATTTCGTTTTTATTATATTGGACAAGTTGAGGAGCATAAGGGTGTATTATTTTTACTCAAAACATTTTTGGATTTTAAAACTGAGAAGCAGTGTGAATTGCATATTGTGGGAGATGGATCAAAGTTGGAAGAAGTAAAAAAAATGGCAGATAAAGATGACAGAGTAATTATTCATGGGAGAGTCAGTAGGGAAGCGTTACCTGGTGTATTTGGAAATGCAGATATGGTTATTGTACCGTCGCTGTGTTATGAAAATTCTCCGACAGTTATTTTTGAAAGTTTTGCGTTTGGTGTACCGGTATTGGCGAGTCATATTGAGGGAATTGCGGAGCTTATTGAAGAAGGAAAACAAGGAATAACGTTTCGAGCGGGGGATGAAAAAGAATTGTTAGGAAAATTGTCTTGGTGTATTGAACATACGCACGATGTGACAAATATGGGAATGCATACGGGTACATTTCTTGAAGCGATGTCTTCTCAGGAGTATGTGCCGACATTGTTGTTACTGTATAATAAAAAGATATAAACAGCGCACGCTTGCAAAAGCGTGTTTTTTTTGATATTATCGTGCGATAAAATTCGTGAGGCTTGTGTTGGAGAGAAATAATTTTCTTTACCATTGGCTTCATGAACATGGGGGGATTTGTGAACATCGGTGGACGTGTAGTACGAGTGTGTGACGTTGTGCTTCTGCCAGTGCAGAGGGTGCTTCAGAGGTACTGTGTTCGACAAGAGGTTATTTTTCCAGTTTTGGAGATTCGCATGCTCGTGCGGGAGAGCGTGAAGGCGTGTTGTTCTGGATCTCGGACGTACGTTCATTGGTATGAGACTGATGGAACTTTGACTCCTGTCGCCGAGCGTGCGTATGTTGCCGAAGCTAAAGAAGTCGGTGGCTGCGTCGCTTGTTCGCAGGTGAGGTATCTGGTACAGGGTGCTAGCTATCTCATCGTGGGTGACACATTGTCACGTGGACTTGATGAGCAACGGCCTACGCCTAACCTCAGGCAGGTGTTCATCACTCCTAGTGCTGATCTGAACCTGGTTGCAAACATCATTAACCAACACATGTCGGTGATGTTCTCGAGTTCAGCCAACAAGTCCTAACAATCCTGTCTTTCTCCCGTCTTTCGGTTGAGGAAGGCAGGTGGCGGGCGCTAGACAGGAGGGGAAGATGTCGCTCTGTGCATCTTCTTCCAACTATCATGTGTAGTTTATACACATGATAGAGGAATAAAAAACATCCTAATGGATGTTTTTTATTCTTAAAGAAGACAGGGGAGCTTGCTCGGCTGTCTGAGGATATATGGTACAATCGAACATATGTCCGAGCACATCAAAAAAAGTCACAATAAAACCCAGATTTTGTACCATCTAGTGTGTCCAGTGAAGTATAGGAGAAAAGTACTGATCAAAGGTGTTCCACAGACACTGAAGGAAGTGTGTCTAGAGATATCAAAGCGGTATGAGATATTTTACGTGGAGATAGGGACAGATTTAGATCACGTACATTTTCTTATACAGAGT